>NZ_JBQKCH010000003.1:0-201948 GCF_052122455.1 Acidaminococcus sp. HCP3S3_G9_1
TTTTACTGCTTTCGATGGTGAAATTAAAATAAAAACAGACGTGAGCAAAAATCGCTCACGTCCGTGTGTGGTAGATGAATTGGAGCTTACCCCAACATTTGACAAAGAACCTTTTTTTGTATGGAGAACATCTGCCGGTGGCAGATGGCTTTGCATGGAAACGCAGCCCCATCGGCCGCCGGCCGTTGACAAAAGCCGCCGGACTTACCGGCGGCCTTTCTTGCCATTTACTTTCCCCGTCCAGTACGGTACAATTAACACGATTGACTATAAAAACTGACAGAATGGAGAAAACCATGAGCAACGAAAACAAAAAAGTCAAAGTCCATTACGAAGGCACCCTGAACGACGGGACCAAATTCGATTCTTCCTATGACCGGGGCGAGCCTTTGGAATTCGTGGTCGGGGCCGGCATGATGATCAAGGGGTTCGATGATGCGGTCCGGGATATGGCTGTAGGGGAAGTGAAGAACATCCACCTGATGCCGGAAGAGGCCTATGGCCAGCCCAATCCCCAGAACATCCTCACCGTGGAAATTGCCAAGATGCCCGGTTCGGAAAACCTGGAAGTGGGCCAGCGGGTGGCCCTGGGCACCCCCAACGGCCAGCAGATCCCGGTACGGGTTACGGAAAAGACCGAATCCACCATTACCTTCGATGCCAACCACGAAATGGCCGGCAAGGAACTGAATTTCAAGATCGAACTGGTCGAGGTGGAAGGGTAAAAGGAGGATTCTCATGAACCCTTTGTATTTCCTGGAACACCAGTTCTTCCCGGCTGTGGTTTATCCGGATCCGGAAGGGAAGCAGATCAGTCCTTTCCTTTTGGGGAATGCTTTTGGAACCCTGTGTGCCAGTGTTCTGGCGGATCTGCCGGAAACCGGAGACGAGAACGAAAGGTTCTATCAGGAAGAGGACTTCACCGCGGAAGGACTGGAGATCCGCAATGAACATACGGGGCACCCCCAGTTCTATGTGCTGCGGATGCATTTTCCCTTTGAAGCGGGTTGGAACTTCAACACTCTGTGCCCCCGGGCCTACCTGGTCCACGGGCTCCAGGGAGAAAATCCCCGGTATTATACGGTGGAATATGACGCCAATACCATGGGGTATATGCTGTGCAGCTGGGACGGAGAAGGGAACCACACCAATTTCGGCCCGGTGGACCTGGGAGAAGACCCGGAACTGGCCACGATCCTGAAACGGGAGAAGGGGAGGGCCGCTGACCATTGACAGCTGACCATTGACAGCTGACCATTGACAAAGGCCGCCGGAGGTTCCGGCGGCCTTTCTATTGGGAAGGAAAACGCCAGGGGCGTTTTCCAACCCTTCCATTTGTGCTATAATGGGAGCAATTCTGTACGAGAGAGGCTGGCTGGTTCTTATGGGTATTTCATTGGCAAAGGGCCGCAGGGAATCCATCATCCTGCGGACCAGTTTCATCGGTATCGGAGTGAACGTGCTCCTGGCCGGGTTCAAGGCGGTGGTGGGGTTTTCCACCAACTCCATTGCCATCCTGATGGATGCGGTGAACAACCTGTCGGACGTGCTGTCTTCGGTGATCACCGTGGCCGGGGCCAAACTGGCGGACCGGAACCCGGATTTTGAACATCCCTTTGGCCATGGCCGGTATGAATACCTGAGTGCCCTGGTGATTTCCATCATCATTTTCTATGCCGGGGTCACGGCCATGGTGGAAAGTGTGAAAAAAATCATCGAACCGGAGGTGCCGGAATACACCACCGCCTCTCTGATCCTTTTGGTGGTGGCGGTCATTGCCAAGATCATTCTGGGCCGGTATGTAAAGGCCAAAGGCCAGGAGGCGGATTCCGGAGCTCTCATCGGGTCCGGGTCCGATGCCCTGTTTGACGCGGTACTGTCTTTTTCCGTACTGGTGGCGGCTCTGGTGTATCTGGAATGGGGGCTCCCTCTGGAATCCTATGTAGGGGCCCTGATTGCCTGTTTCATCCTGAAAAGTGGCTATGGGATGCTCCGGGATACCCTGAATGAAATCCTGGGAGAGAGGCCGGATCCCCAGCTGGTCCGGGAAATCAAGAATCTCCTGGTGGCGGAACCGGAAATCCAGGGGGCCTATGATCTGATGATCAACAACTACGGACCGGGCCGGAACTATGCCTCTGTGCACATCGAACTGCCGGATGTGATGACCGTGGAACAGGTGGACCTTTTGACCCACCGGATCCATGAAAAAATCTTCAGGGCCACCGGGGTCCATCTGTCCGGGGTAACAGTGTATTCCTACAATACCCGGGATCCGGAGGCGGCAGCCATCCGGGAAAAAGTGAGCCAGATGGTGATGCGGCACCCCTGGGCCCTCCAGGTCCACGGGTTCTATGTGGACCGGAAAGCAAAGACCATGCGGTTCGACGTGGTGGTTACCTTCGGCCGGGACCGGGGACCCATCGTCCAGGAACTGAAAGAAGAAGTGGGGAAGCTGTATCCAGGCTACACAGTATCGGTGGACGTGGACAGGGATATATCGGCGCTGCAGGGGTGAAAAAGGGCTGTGAAAAAATGAGGAATCATTTTTTCACAGCCCTTTTAGTCGGGGGTGTGGATTTTCACACCCCCGTTATTTCACTTTCTCCGCCAATTCCGGGAACGGGGCCAGGACTCTGGGGAGGATCCCGTTCATACAGGCTATGGCTATACCGTAGTTGGTCATGGGGATGTTTTGTTTATGGGCGGCACTTTGCCGGTAGGCCACTTCCTGGGGATTCAGCATACAGGCCCCGCAGTGGACGATGAGCTTGAAGGGGCTCAGGTCGTCAGGGAATCCTTTGCCGCTGCTGTAGTGGAATTCCGGCTGGGCCCCGGAATACTTCCGGATCCAGTTGGGCAGCTTTACGGTACCGATGTCGTTGCACTGCCGGTGATGGGTGCACCCTTCGGAAATCAGCACCGGATCCCCGTCCTTCAGGTCTTTCAGCTTCAGGGCCCCATCCAGGAAGGCGGTGAGCTGTCCTTTGTACCGGGCGAACAGGATGGAGAAACTGGTGAGCCGGATCTCCGGAGGCACCATCTGGTTCACCGTATGGAAGGCCTGGCTGTCGGTAACCACCAGGCTGATCTTTTTGCCCAACAGGCTGATGATCCCGGTCAGTTCCTGGGGCTGGACCACAACGGCACTGCAGTGGCCGTCCAGGAGTTCCCGGATGGTCTGCTGCTGGGGCAGGATCAGCCGTCCCTTGGGAGCGCTTTCATCGCAGGGCACCACCAGCACCACCAGGGCATTGGGTTCCAGCAGGTCCAGGAGCAGGGGCTTTTTCACCCCATCTTTTCCCAGGACCTGGGAGATCCGTTCCTTCAGTTCCCAGATCTGGGTACCCGCCTGGGCACTGACCAGCATGCTGTGATCCTTCAGGTCTTCCGGCAGGGTGAAGCTGGGCACCAGGTCGCATTTGTTGAACACTACCAGGTAGGGGATCTTCCGGTCCCGGATTTCCTGGAGCAGCTTCCGGTCAAAAGCATTCATGCCTGTGGACGCATCTACCACCAACAGGGCGATGTCCGTGCTCCGGAGTACCAGCCGGGCCTTTTCGATCCGGGACTGGCCCAGGTCCGTGTCGTCGTCCATCCCCGGGGTGTCGGTGAGGAGTACCGGCCCCAGAGGCAGGATTTCCATGGCTTTGGAAACCGGGTCGGTGGTGGTGCCCTTGTAGTCGGACACAATGGCCAGATCCTGGCCGGTAATGGCGTTGATCAGAGAAGATTTGCCGGCGTTCCGGCAGCCGAACAGACCAATATGGACACGTTCCCCGGACGGGGTGGCGTTAAGAGATGCGGGCATGGAAAGTTCCTCCTTCAGGAATTGAAATTTGCCGAACATTGGGCAAACAGAAAATATAAATTGTTTGTGAATATCATACAATAAAAGGGGGGAAGGTGCAAGGGCTGCCTCTTATGGGGCAGTCCGGTCAGCGGCCAAAGGATAAAATCTGCAGGCAAATTTTTAGGAATGGAAACGCAGCCCTTTGGGCTGCTAACCCACCACCATTGCGCAAGCGCAACGGTTCCCCGCCCTTGCAAAGGGCGGATATACGCTGGGGCTGGCGCCCGTCGGTTTCTGTAAATACCAGGGCGGGATCCCGCGTATTTTATCCGCCCTTTGCAAGGGCGGGGGACCAGCTGTAAGGCTGGTGGTGGGTTAGCAGCCACAGGCTGCGTTTCTCTTCAAAAAGACCCGTCAGTTACGGGTCCTTTCCAGCGGCCGGTAACAGGAGACCGGTGACAGGGGTTGTTCACACAACGTGCAACAACCCCCTCTTGATTTTTCAGACAGTTTCCATGTATACTAATACTCGTTTGCAGGCGTAGAAAACTTCTATTATATGCAGCAAGGGATGTGAGCCTATGGAAGATGTGTATTGTGCAGCCTTGGCAGATCTGCTGAGCTATGAGGCCCCTCAGGGGGTACCGTTGCTCCGGGAGGCCTTCGGGTCTCTGGAAAAAGCCTGGAAGGCGGGGACAGGGGACCTGAAGGAGGCGGGGCTTTGGAACCCGGCTCTGGACAAGGTCTGGCAGTCGCCCCACCGGAGAAATCTGCCGGAAAGGATCTGGGACTGGTGTGAGCATCACCAGGCCCGGGTGATCAGCCGGTGGAATCCGGACTACCCGGTTTTGGTGGACCAGCTGGCCGCTCCTCCACCAGTGCTCTATGTAAAGGGCACCCTGCCGGACCAGCCGGCCTGTGTGGCGGTGGTAGGGTCCCGGAAGGCCACGGATTACGGTCTGGCCGTGGCCGCCCGGTTTGCCCGGGCGGCGGCCCTCCGGCAGGTGCCGGTGATCAGCGGGGGCGCCTACGGCATCGATGCAGCGGCCCACAAGGCGGCCCTGGATGCAGGCGGCCCCACAGTGGCCGTACTGGGCGGCGGACTGGGGGAATTGTATCCCCGGCGCCATCTCCGGCTTTTTGACCGGATCGCCCAGCAGGGAGCCCTGGTGACGGAATATGCCCCCTGGACTCCGCCCCTGCCCCAGAACTTCCCTCTGCGGAACCGGATCATCGTGGGCTTTTGCCGGGCAGTGGTGGTGGTGGAAGCTGCCATCCGCAGCGGGGCCATGAGCACCGCCCATGCCGCTCTGGACGAAAACCGGGAACTGTTCGCCGTCCCCGGGCCCATCTTTTCCGAAACCAGCCAGGGCACCCACCATCTCCTGAAGCAGGGAGCCCGGGTGGGGGATGATCCCCAGGAAGTACTCACCAGCCTGCTGGGGCCGGAAGAGGGAACTCTGCCCCAGGCCGGAGAAGAACCGGACCTGTTCCGGGATTTCGCTCCCGATGAAAAAGAAAAAGCCGGGGCCCTGTGCCGCTGGCTCCAGAAACACCAGGGCAGTTCCCTGGAACAACTGGCCGATGCATTCCCCTGGCCCCTGGCCGTGCTCAGTACCCTGCTCCTGGAGCTGGAACTGTCCGGCCGGGTCCAGCGGAACAGCCGCAATCGCTATCATGCAGTTTAGGAGGAGAAAATCGTGACGAATAAACTGGTCATTGTGGAATCCCCTACGAAAGCCAAGACCATCGAAAAATTTCTGGGCAAGACCTTTACGGTACGGGCCTCCATGGGCCATCTCCGGGATCTGCCCAAAAGTCAGTTCGGTGTTGACGTAGAGCATCATTTCACTCCCAAATACATCAATATCCGGGGGAAAGGACCTTTAATCAAGGAACTGAAGACCCTGGCCAAAAAAGCCGACAAAATCTATCTGGCAACGGACCCGGACCGGGAAGGGGAAGCCATTGCCTGGCACCTGAGCTACATCCTGGGGGTGGATCCGGCGGCTCCCTGCCGGATTTCCTTCCATGAAATCACCCAGACCGCCATCAAAGGGGCTCTGAAGGATCCCCAGTCCATCGACATGGACAAAGTGGACGCCCAGCAGACCCGGCGGATCCTGGACCGGATCGTAGGGTACCAATTGAGCCCTCTCCTGTGGCGGAAGATCCGGAAGGGCCTCAGCGCCGGCCGTGTCCAGAGCGTGGCGGTGAAGATCATCTGCGACCGGCAGAAGCTCATCGACGACTTCGAACCGGAGGAATACTGGACTTCTTCCGTGGTGCTGGCTCCCGGCAAGACTCCCAAGATCACGGCGGATGTGGTGAAACGGGATGGGAAGAAACTGGAAATCCACAACCGGGAAGAAGCGGACCAGGTGACGGAAGACCTGAAGAAGGCCAGCTACCAGGTGACGGACTGCTCTGTCCGGGACCGGCTGCGGAAACCGGCGCCTCCCTTCACCACCAGCAGTCTCCAGCAGGAAGCCAACAAAAAGATGAACTTTTCCACCAAAAAGGTCATGATGCTGGCCCAGCAGCTGTACGAAGGGGTCACCCTGGGCCGGAAAGGCTCTGTAGGGCTCATTACCTATATGCGTACCGACTCGGTGCACCTGGCGGATGCGGCGGTCAGCGAGATCCGGGGCTATGTGGATGCCAATTACGGTCCCAGTTACCTGCCCAAGAAACCCAATGTGTACAGCAGCCGGAAGAATGCCCAGGAAGCCCATGAAGCCATCCGTCCCACCAGTGTGAGCCGGACTCCGGAAGATGTGGCGCCCTATCTGGACCGGGATCAGCTGCGGCTCTACACCCTGATCTGGAAGCGGACGGTGGCCAGCCAGATGGCCAGCAGCGTCAGCACCCTCACCACCCTGACCATTGCCGGGGACAATTACGAACTCCGGGCCACCGGTTCCGTGGTAAAGTTCGACGGGTTCCTGAAGCTGGCGGACCGGAAGGACGAGGAAAAGGACAAGAAGGTTCCGGCTCTGGAAAAAGGCACGGCCATGAACCTGATCCGGGTGAACGAGGCGGTCCAGCACTTTACGGAACCCCCTGCCAACTTCACCGAAGCCACCCTGGTCAAGGAACTGGAAGAAAAGGGCATCGGCCGGCCCAGCACCTATTCGCCCATTATCCAGACCATCCTGGCCCGGGGCTATGTGGCCAAGGAAGGGAAGAAGCTGCTGCCTACGGAACTGGGGAAACTCACCATCGACATGCTGACCCAGTATTTCTCCCCCTTCATCGACGTGCCCTTCAGCGCCCATATGGAAAGCGAACTGGATGCCATCAGCGAGCACAAGACCGATAAGGAAACGGTGCTCCAGGAATTCTACGGTCCTTTTGAAAAGGCTCTGAAGGTGGCGGATGAAAACATCCCGGTGGTGGAAAAGCCCGTGATCGTCAGCGATGTGAAATGTGAGAAATGCGGCCGGTTCATGGTGGTGAAGGAAGGCCGCCACGGCAAGTTCCTGGCCTGCCCCGGATTCCCGGAATGCCGGAACACCAAGCCCATCCTGGTGAAAGTGGGGGTGAAGTGCCCCCAGTGCGGCGGGGATCTGATCGAACGGCACAGCAAGACGGGACGGCTGTTCTATGGCTGCGCCAACTATCCCACCTGCCGGTTCACCTCCTGGGACAAACCCACCAACGAAAAATGCCCCCAGTGCGGCAGCATGATGGTGGAACACAAGGAGCGCAGCGGAAAGACCGTGCTCCACTGCAGCAAAGAGAAGTGCCCCAACGCTTCCCTGAAGAAGAAATGAAAGGAAAATTTTCATGACCGTCCATATTATCGGAGCCGGGCTGGCAGGCTGTGAAGCGGCCTGGCAGCTGACCCGCCGGGGGATCCCGGTGATGCTCCACGAAATGCGCCCGAAAAAAAGCGACCCGGCCCACCATACGGCCCTGTTCAGTGAGCTGGTATGCAGCAATTCCCTTCGGGCCAACAACATTGAAAACGCCGTGGGCCTGCTGAAGGAGGAAATGCGCCGGCTGGATTCCCTGATCATCGCCTGCGCCGATGCCCACCAGGTGCCTGCCGGGGGAGCCCTGGCAGTGGACCGGGAAGGGTTTGCCCAGGCCGTCACTGACGCCATCCGGGAAAATCCCCTGGTGACCCTGGTGGAAGAAGAGGTCACTGATTACAGCCGGTTCGCTCCGGAGGACTATGTAATCACCGCCTCCGGACCTCTCACCAGCGGGGCCCTTTCCGAAGCCATCCAGCAGCTGGTGGAAAAGGATTACTTCCATTTCTTCGATGCGGCGGCCCCCATTGTCACCGTGGATTCCCTGGACCAGGACAAGGTGTACAAGGCTTCCCGGTACGACAAAGGGGAAGCGGCTTATTACAACTGCCCTTTCACCAAAGAGGAATACCTCCGGTTCTGGCAGGAACTGTGCCATGCAGAAACGGCTCCGGTGAAGGATTTCGAGCACAATGTGTTCGAAGCCTGCATGCCCATTGAAGAAATGGCCCTCCGGGGAGAAGACACCATGCGGTTCGGACCTCTGAAGCCGGTGGGACTTCCGGATCCCAGGACCGGGGAGGACCCCTATGCAGTGGTCCAGCTCCGCCAGGACAATGGGGCCGGGACCCTGTACAACATCGTAGGGTTCCAGACCCATCTGAAATGGCCGGAACAGAAACGGGTGTTCCGGATGATCCCGGGACTGGAAAATGCGGAATTCGTCCGGTACGGGGTGATGCACAAAAACTCCTACCTGAACAGTCCACTGCTGCTGAACCCGGATTATTCCCTCCGGAACCGGCCTCATTTCTATTTTGCCGGTCAGATGACCGGGGTGGAAGGGTATGTGGAAAGCGCCGCCTCCGGTCTGGCGGTGGGAATCTATGCTGCCCGGGCCATAGCCGGGAAAAAACAGGTGCTGTTCCCCAAAGAGACTGCCATGGGAGCCCTGAGCCACTACATCAGCAACCCGGAGGTAAAGCATTTCCAGCCTATGAACATTAATTTCGGGCTGATCGCCCCCTGGGATGGCCCCAGGATCCGGGGGAAAAAAGAGAAAAATGCGGCTATAGCTGCCAGAAGTCTAAACTTTCTCGAAAATGTAAAAAATAACTTGCATGATTAGTCTGAATATGGTAGTATGAATTGTCGGGAATTCAATAAAATTCGTACAATTTGAGGCTTGCCATGGAACTGACACATACTCCGGGTTCCTCAGAAAAACTTGGGAAATGGGCGGAGGACTTTGCCACCTATCTGGAGGTGGAAAAGGACGCCTCCCCCCTGACCATTGAGAATTATCTGGCGGATATCCGGCATTTCAGAGACTTTATGGTCCGGCGGAAGGAATCTTTCAGCTGGCCCCAGGTCACTGTCCTGGACATCCGTTCCTATCTGGCGCTGATGCACGATGATAAACTGGCCCGGCGGACCATCGCCCGAAGGATTTCTTCTCTTCGTTCTTTCTACCGGTATCTCCGGCGGGAAGACCGGGTGAAGACCAATCCCTTTACCCAGGTGCGGACTCCCAAACTGGAAAAGAAGCTGCCTGTATTTTTGGAAGAATTTGAAATTAATCTCCTGCTGCGGATGCCGGACTGTACCACTGTCCTGGGCCGCCGGGACAGGGCCATCCTGGAATTCCTCTATTCTACAGGCTGCCGGGTTTCCGAACTGGTGGGACTTACGCTGACCCGGGTGGATCTGGGCAACCGGTATGCCATCCTGATGGGGAAGGGCCGGAAGGAACGGCTGGTGCCTTTGGGGCATCCCTGTGTGGCGGCCATGGAAGACTATCTCCGCCGCAGCCGAAGGCAGCTGATGGTCCGGTACCAGGCAGCTCCTCATCAGGCTGTGTTCGTGAACAGCCGGGGGACACCTCTCAGCAGCCGGAGCGTACGGAGGATCCTGGACAAATACGTGGACATGTGTGCCCTGCAGAAACATGTGAGCCCCCACACCATACGGCACACCTTTGCCACCCATCTGCTGGATCACGGGGCGGATCTGCGGGCTGTACAGGAATTACTGGGACATGTGAGCTTATCCACAACACAAATTTATACTCATGTGACGGCGGAACGTCTCACCGCAGTCTATGAGAAACATCATCCAAGGGCCTAGGAGGGACTTACTATGTTAGCTTTACTGGAAAAAACGCGTATGATCAACAAACTGCTTCAGAACACGGAAACCGTCAGCTACAAAAAGATGGCGGAAGTGCTGAAGGACGTCATCAAGGCGAACATCTACATCGTCTCCAGCGACGGAGAGCTGCTGGGCTACTCCATCCTGGACGGCTTTGAATGCGAGCTGATGATCAAAAAAGTGCTGGATGTGGGCCGTTTCCCTGCCGACTATGTGAAATGGCTGGAAGGAATCCGGGAAACGTCTTCCAACTACCGTCTGGTGAAGAACATGTGCGCTTTCAGCGAAGGGACCAAATGCCTGTTTGAAAGCAAATACACCACGGTGGTGCCCATTTTCGGGAACGGTGTCCGTCTGGGGACCCTGATCCTGGGGAAATTCAAGAAAGAATTCGTGGACAGCGACCTGCTGCTCAGCGAATATGCCGCTACGGTCATCGGCATGCAGCTGCTCCACGACAAAGCCATGCATATTGAAGAAGCCAGCCGGAAGAAGGCCATGGTCCAGATCGCCTTCTCCAACCTGAGCTACAGCGAACTGGAAGCCATTTCTGAAATCCTCAAGGCACTGCCCGGGGACGAAGGACTGCTGGTGGCCAGCAAGATCGCCGACCAGGCCGGGATCACCCGGAGCGTGATCGTCAACGCCCTGCGGAAATTCGAAAGCGCCGGGGTGCTGGAAACCGAATCCCTGGGAATGAAAGGGACCTATGTACGGATTCTCAACGAATACCTGCGGGATGGGCTGAAAGAACACAAAAAATAAGGAAATGGGGAAAAGGGTCAGGCTGCAGGATGCAGTTTGACCCTTTTTCGGCTTTATGGTAGTATGATAGGGATATGGGGCTGCTGCCCCGTCAGCTGTCAACGGTCAGCGGCCGCAGGAGGCCGGCTGCGCCGGCTCTGATTTGAATTCTACCTAATGGAAAGGAAATTTTCCCTATGCTCAATCTGGATGCGTCTCTGATCTACCGGATCCCGGCGCTGCTGTTTACCATTACGGTCCATGAATATGCCCACGGGGCCATGTCCGCCAGCCTGGGGGACCCTACTCCCGAATCGGACGGACGGCTTACCATGAATCCCCTGGCCCATCTGGACCTGATCGGGTCCCTGATGCTGGTACTGGTGGGGTTTGGCTGGGCCAAACCGGTGCGGGTGGACCCCCGGTATTATCCCAACCCCCGGGAAGGGATGCTGAAAGTGGCTTTTGCAGGCCCGGCCAGCAATCTGTTCGTCACCTTTCTGGCCATGTTCCTCCAGCTGTTCCTGGCCCGGTACTTCAACGCCGGCCGGGGCGTGCTGCTGTTTTTGAACTGGCTCATGCTGTACAATGTATGGTTTGCCTTCTTCAACCTGATCCCCATTCCCCCCATGGACGGATACAAGGTGCTCCAGACGGCGCTGCCTCTGGACAAGGCCCTGGCCTATGAGCGGATGGTGGGGCCCTATACCAACCTGATCCTGATCATCCTGTGCTTTACCGGAATCGTGGGCCTGGTGATCAATCCGCTGTCCACTCTGTATCTCCAGCTGTGCCGGGGAATCCTGGCCCTGTTTCTGTTCTGACCGGGAAGAAGGCGGCCTGTGTACCAAGTGAAACTGGCGGATTTCCAGGGCCCGTTGGACCTGCTGATCCACCTGATTGAAAAAGACAAAATCGATATTTATGATATTCCCATTGTTTCCGTTACGGAGCAGTACATTGCCTACATCAATGCCATGCAGGAATACAACCTGGACGTGGCCAGCGAATTTTTGCTGATGGCGGCCATCCTGCTCCAGATCAAATCCCGGATGCTGCTGCCCCGGGACCCGGAGGAAGAGGGGGAGGAAGAACCGGATCCCCGGCAGATGCTGGTGGACATGCTGGTGGAATACCGGAAAACCAAAAAGCTGGCCCAGGCTCTCCGGGAATGTCTCCAGCGGGCCAGCCTCCAGACCGCCCGGTCTCCGGAACCCCAGGGAAAGGTGCTCCAGAAGGTGAAGCGGTACGGCCTGGCGGACCTGCTCCGGGCCCTGGCCGGGCTCATGCCCCGGCAGGAGGACGAGGAAACGGTGATTCCCCGGCAGGAATTCCCCGTCCAGGAACGGATGGAGGCCATCCGGGAGACGCTGGGCAAAAGAAAGGAAAAAATGGATTTCCGCCAGCTGCTCCAGGACCGGAAAAACCACAGCGAGGTGATCGCCACCTTCCTGGCCGTGCTGGAACTGCTGCGGCTGAAGGAAATCGATCTGATCCAGGAAGAGCCTTTCGGGCCCATGGTCCTGGAACCCCGGAAGGAGGAGGCCCATGAAACTGAAGAAAACCGCTGAGCTGGAAGCCCTGCTCTTTGCCAGCGGGGATCCCCTGACCCTGGAGCGGGCGGCAGGGGCCCTGTTCTGTTCCACCGAAGAAGTGGCCCAGCTGCTGGAAACCCTCCAGCAGGAATACCAGCAGGCCGGCCGGGGCATCGAACTGCGCCAGGCGGCGGGAGGCTGGCAGCTGGTAACCAAGAAGGAAGCGGCGGGCCTGGTGCGCCGGCTCCAGGAAAAACAGGAAGTGAAGCTGTCCAATGCAGCCATGGAGACCCTGGCCATTGTGGCCTTCAAGCAGCCGGTGACCAAAAGCGAAATGGAAGCCATCCGGGGGGTGAAGGTGGACGGGGTGCTGAGCACCCTGGTGGAACTGGACCTGGTGGGGGAAGTGGGCCGGAAGGAAGTAATCGGCCGGCCCATCCTTTACGGCACTACGGAGGAATTCCTCAAGGCCTTCGGCCTCAATTCCCTGGAGGATCTGCCCCAACTGCCGGAAGAAGTGCTGGAAGGCCGGCTGGAAGAACCGGAACCTTTATTTGACTGAGTGAAAGGATTAGACAACCATATGGAACAAACCAAAGAACGGCTCCAGAAAGTCATGGCAGCCGCCGGTGTGGCTTCACGCCGGGAATGTGAAAAGATCATCCTGGCCGGACGGGTGCAGGTGAACGGAAAAACGGTGACGGAACTGGGCACCCGGGTGGGGAAGGCGGACCGAATCACCCTGGACGGGAAGGCCATCCACCGGAAAAGCGCCCGGCACACCTACCTGCTGTACAAACCCAAAGGGGTGGTGACCACCATGAAGGATCCCCAGGGCCGGCGGACGGTGGCGGATCTGATGGCGGGGCTCCACCAGCGGCTGTACCCGGTGGGACGGCTGGATTATCTCACAGAAGGGCTGCTGCTCATGACCAACGACGGGGAGCTGGCCCAGCATCTTACCCATCCCAGCCACCATGTGGACAAGACCTACGAAGTGGAAGTCCACGGCCGGGTGCCGGAAGAAAAACTGGACGTGCTCCGGCTGGGGGTGCCCCTGGAAGACGGGCTCACTTCTCCTGCGGTGGTATATGTGAAGGAATGGAATCCGGACAAAAACCTGACCCGGTTCACAGTGACCATCCATGAGGGACGGAACCGGCAGGTCCGGCGGATGTGCGACTTCATTGGATTCCCGGTGAAATCCCTGAAACGGATCCAGGTGGGAGACCTGACCCTGGAGGGGATGAAAAAAGGAGAGTTCCGGGAACTGACTCCCGAAGAAGTAGCCTCCCTGGAAGGACAGGATAACAAATGAAGCGGGTTGTGATTGTGGGAGCCGGAGCAGCCGGGATCCTGGCGGCCATCAAGGCGGCGGAAAACGGAGCCCGGGTGCTGCTCCTGGAAAAAATGGCCATGCCCGGCCGGAAACTGATGATCACGGGCAAGGGACGGTGCAACATCACCAACGCCTGTGACATGAGGGACATGATCCCCATGCTGCCGGGAAACGGAAAATTTTTATTTGGGGCTTTTCATACCTTCACCAATCGGGATATAATGGAGCTGTTGGAAGAAAACGGACTGCCGGTGAAGGTGGAACGGGGAGGCCGGGTGTTTCCCCAGAGCGACCGGGCCCTGGATGTGGTGGAAACCCTGGAGAAGATCCTCCGGAAAAAGAAGGTGGAACTGCGGACCAACACCCGGGTCCGGGAACTGGTGCTGGAACAGGGACGGGTCACAGGGGTGGTCTGCGGGGACGGCAAGATGATCCCGGCGGATGCGGTGGTCCTGACCACCGGCGGGGCTTCCTATCCCCGGACCGGTTCCACCGGGGACGGGTATGCCCTGGCCCGGGAAGCCGGGCACACCATTGTGCCTCCCCGGCCGGCCCTGGTGCCCCTGGAAAGCGACGACCCGGAGATCCGGTCCCTCCAGGGCCTGAGCCTGCGGAACGTGCGGGCCACCCTGCTGAAGGGAAACAAGGTGCTGGGCCAGGAATTCGGGGAAATGCTCTTCACCCATTTCGGGGTCAGCGGGCCCATTGTGCTGACCCTGTCCCGGGCGGCTTCCACCGCCTGGAAGAAGGATCCCCAGGCTCTCCTGGACCTGTCCATCGACCTGAAGCCGGCCCTTGCTCCGGAACAGCTGGACGCCCGGGTCCAGCGGGATTTTGCCAAATACAGCCGGAAGCAGCTGAAAAGCGGACTCCATGATCTGCTGCCCCAGAGCCTGATCCCGGTGATCATCGACGCCGCCTGCCTGAAACCGGAGCAGGAAGTGAACCAGATCACCCGGAAGGAGCGGCAGCGTCTGGTGGAGACCCTGAAAAACTTCATGGTGCCCCTGACCGGCACCCGTCCCCTGGCGGAAGCCATTGTCACCGCCGGGGGCGTAAGCACCAAAGAAATCAATCCCTCCACCTTTGCCTCCAAAAAAGTGCCCAACCTGTACTTTGCCGGAGAACTGATGGATGTGGATGGATATACCGGCGGCTACAACCTCCAGGCAGCCTTTTCGTCAGGCTGTGTGGCAGGGACTCACGCCGCTTTGGATGGAAAAGAGGAATCTGTGTGAAAAAAATCATCATTGCCATTGATGGCCCGGCGGGAGCCGGCAAAAGCACCATCGCCAAAAAGGTGGCGGCCCTTCTGGGCTATGCCTACATCGATACGGGAGCCATGTACCGGACGGTGACCCTGCGGTTTTTGGAAAGCGGGAAGCCTTTCAGCGACGAGACGGTCACTTCTATCGCGGACCAGATTGCCATTACCTTCCGGTACGCTGATGGAGTGAACCGGGTCTTTGCGGACGGGGAGGAAGTCACCGATGCCATCCGCAGCCTGGAAGTGTCCCGGAACGTGTCCAAAGTGGCAGCTGTAGGCGGGGTGCGCACAGCCATGGTGGCGGCCCAGCGGAAGATCGGCTGTGAGGGCGGCGTGGTCATGGACGGCCGGGACATCGGCACCGTGGTATTCCCTCAGGCCCAGCTGAAGGTGTTCCTGACAGCTTCTGTGGAGGAACGGGCCCGGCGCCGGTATCTGGAACTGAAGGAAAAGGGTACGGAGGTATCCCTGGAAGACCTGGAAAAACGGATCGCCCAGCGGGATGCCCTGGATGAAAACCGGGAGATTTCTCCCCTCCGGTGTGCGGAAGACGCCCGGTATCTGGATTCCACCCATCTTTCCATCGATCAGGTGACGGAACAGATTGCCGCCATGGCCAGAGAGGTGCTGTAACATGTGGTACCGCTTTGTCCAGCTGATTTTTTCCATCCTGTTCCGGATCATTTACCGGCTCCGGGTCATTGGACGGGACAACATCCCCAAAGAGGGACCGGTAGTGATCGCCTGCAACCACGTAAGCCTGCTGGACCCGCCCATGGTGGGCACGGCCTCTTCCCGGCCAGTCCATTTCATGGCCAAAAGTGAGCTGTTCGTACCGGTGCTGGGAACCCTGTACAAAAGCCTGGGAGCCTTTCCGGTCCACCGGGGAGCAGGGGATGCCCATGCCATCCGGACAGCTCTTACCATCCTGAAGCACAAAGAGGTGCTGGGGATCTTCCCGGAAGGCCACCGGAGCCGGGACGGGAAACTGGGCAAAGCCCAGCCCGGGGCTCTGGCCATTGCCCTGAAGGGGAAGGCGGAAGTGGTGCCCACCTGCATCCTGGGCAGCGACCTGAAACGCCGGAAAAGCTTCTGGCCCAGGATCACCGTGGTGTTCGGCAAGCCCATGAAGCTGGAAAACGAACAGGGAAACAAACTGAAAGTGGAGGAGCTGAGCGAAGAGCTGATGAAGGAAATCCAGGCTCTTATGGACGCGCACAGCGATAATTGACGGATGAAAATCTATGTTGCAGACCCCTGCGGATTCTGTTATGGAGTAAAAAGAGCAATACACGTTGCAGAACTGCAAGCAAAAGGGTATAATGATAGTATTGCCACTCTGGGTGAATTGGTTCATAATCCCCGTGTTGTCGAAAAACTGAAACAGCAAGGTGTAGAATGCAAGGAGAAGCTGGCGCAATTCGCGGCTGGCGATACAGTCATATTCCGATCCCACGGTGTGGGCCCTGCTCTTTATGAGGAGGCCCGCCAGCGGGAACTGAAAGTCATCGATGCCACTTGTCCTCATGTGCGGAAAGCACAGAAAACGGCTGCCGAACTGGCGGACGAAGGCCGTTTTGTCATCATTATTGGGGAGAAGCGTCATCCTGAGGTGCAAAGTATCAAGGCTTGGGCAGGCAGCGATTCTGTGATCATCGAAACACCCGATGATCTTGGATCTCTTCCTGAAAAAGATAAGTTTGGGGTAGTCAGTCAGACGACTTTTGAAGCTGAGAAGTTTAACCTTCTGCTTCGAATGGCTCAGGAGAAACGTCCGGGCGACTATAAAGTCGTGCGAACCATTTGCACTGCCACCGCAGAACGACAGGCTGCCGCACGGCAGCTGGCAGGGAAAACAGATGCTTTCTTCGTGTTTGGCGGCAAGAACAGTGCCAACACGAGACACCTGTGGGAACTGGCCAGGGAAATCAACCCCCGTTCCTATCTTTTGCAGGACGCCAGCGAGATCACTGGACCGATGCTGGCCGGAGCACAAAAAATTGGCATCACTGCTGGCGCATCGACGCCGCAGGAAATTATTGAGGAGGCTATTGGAACTATGGAAACGATGGAAAGTTTGTTGGGCGAACAGGAATGCATGAAATTGCACATTGGCATGATTGTGGAGGCTACCGTGGTAGAGGTGACCGATGATGAGGTCGTGGTAGACTTCGGGTATCAGAGTGAAGGTTCTGTGGCCTTCGACCAATGGACTTTGGGTGGGACCAAGGACACCGTAGCCCCCACTGTGAAACCGGGCGACAAAGTGACCCTGAAGGTTATTGCCAGCGAAAACCAGGATGGTCTGGTTGTTCTGAGCAAAATCAAGGCTGAAGCTGACCAGGCTTGGCTGAAACTGCCGGAAGAACTGGCTGACAAGAAGACTGTTCAGGTAAAAGGCCTGCGGGCTGTAAAAGGCGGCCTGACTGTTTCCTATGATGGACTGACTGGCTTCATCCCTGCTTCTCATCTGGATCTGAAGCATGTGGATGATGTGAAGGAATATGAAGGCAAAGACCTGGAAGTTTCCCTGCTGGAAATCAACCCGGAAAAGAAACGTCTGGTATTCTCCCGGAGAAACGTCCTGCGTGAAGAACGGGCTGCCAAGAACGCTGCCTATAAAGAAGAAAGAGCCAAACGGGAAGAAGAACGGAAAGAAGCCCTGGAAAAGGCTTTCCAGACCTTCCATGAAGGCGAAACTGTGGAAGGGACCATCAAGAGCATCGTTGATTTCGGTATGTTCGTGGAAATCGCTCCCATGGTCCAGGGCCTGGTGCACATCTCTGAAGTGTCCTGGGACCGCAGCGTGAAACCGGCTGACCTGTACAAAGTGGGCGAAAAGATCAATGTGTACATCAAAGGCCTGGATGAAGAAAAAGGCCGGATCAGCCTGTCCATCAAAGCTCTCCAGGAAGATCCCTGGGTGGCTGCTGCCAAGGAATTCCATGTGGGCGATGTAGTGACCGGTACTGTGGTACGGTTCCTGCCCTTCGGTGCCATTGTGAAACTGAACGACAAGAACGAAGGCATGATCCACATTTCCGAAATCGCTGAACAGCGGATTGAAAAACCGGAAGATGTTCTGGAAATCGGCCAGGAAGTGAAAGTGAAAGTCCTGCGTGTGGATACCGAACACAAGAAGATTGCCCTGAGCATCACCAAAGCCAAGGAAGATGCCGAAAAGGCTGAAATGCGTCAGTATCTGGGCAAGAAGAGCACTCTGTCCCAGGGCCTGGGTGAAAAACTGGCTGAAGCGGAAGCCGAAGCAGAAGCTCACAAATAAGCTGTCGGAATAAGCGGGGTTTATACAGATGAAAAGCCGGGAGAGCCGTAAAATCGATCACATCAAGTATGCCGTGCACCTTGAGGATGGTCCAGGGGCCACCGGCTTTTCTGATGTGCAGGTGATGCATCGCTGCCTGCCCCAGGTGGACCGGAGGAAAGTGGACCTTTCCACCAGCCTGCCCGGGGTGGGCATTCTGCCCCACCCTCTGGTGATCGACGCCATAACGGGAGGGGCGGAGAAAGTCACCCATCTGAACCGGAAACTGGCCCTGATCGCCCGGGAAACCGGGTGTCCCATGGCCGTAGGGTCTCAGTACGGAGCCGTCCGGTCCGGAGAGTATGCAGACACCTACAAAGTGGTCCGGGAGGAGAATCCCGACGGGGTGATCTTTGCCAACGTCAGTGCACTGGCCACTCCGGAGGAAGCCCGCCGGGCTGTGGACATGGTGGAAGCCCAGGCCCTGGAGATCCATCTCAACAGTGCCCAGGAATTGGCCATGGAAGAAGGGGACCGGGATTTTTCCCGCTGGCTGGAACAGATCGCCGCTATCTGTGAACAGTCGGAAGTCCCTGTAATCGTGAAGGAAACAGGCTGCGGTATGGAACGGGAAGACGCCAGACGGCTGCTGGACTGCGGGGTATCCATCCTGGATACCGGCGGGGCCGGCGGCACCAATTTCCCGGCCATTGAATGCTGCCGCAACCGGGAAGGGAACAAAGAACTGATCGAGTGGGGCATTCCTTCGGCCCTGTCCCTTCTGGAAGTGGTGGAAGCCAAAGGCTGGCAAAAGGGCATTATCGCTTCGGGAGGCATCCGGACGGCCCTGGACGTGTTCAAGGCCCAGATGCTGGGAGCCAATGCTGTGGGGATGGCTGGAAATATCCTCCGTTTTGTCCGGAACGGCGGGGGACCCCAAAGAGCCATAGACTGGATCCGGCAGCTGCTGGAAGCTGTGAAAGATTTTTACACCCTCACCGGGTGTACCAGAGTGGAGGACCTGCGGCAGGTGCGGTATTATGTTACCGGGGACCTGGCCGCAGCGGTCCGCGCTCTTCCCTACGGGGAAAAATGAATTTAACTGAAAGAGGTTCTTTCCATGAGCAAACCCATAGTTGCCATTGTCGGCAGACCCAATGTCGGCAAATCAACACTATTTAACATATTTGCCGACAGCCGGATCTCCATTGTGGAAGATACCCCCGGTGTGACCCGGGACCGTCTCTATGCTGACGCGGAATGGCTGGACCGGAAATTCACCATGGTGGATACCGGGGGCATTGAAATGCAGAATACTGATTCCATTGCGGTTTCCATCCGCCAGCAGGCGGAAATTGCCGTGCGGGAAGCGGATGTGATCCTGTTTGTGTGTGATGCCCGTACCGGGATTACCAACGACGATATGGAAGTGGCCAAAATGCTCCGCCAGTCCAAAAAACCGGTGGTGCTGGCCGTGAATAAGGCAGATACTCCCAAACAGGAGGCAGAAGCCTACGAATTCTACAACCTGGGCATCGGGGAACCCTACCTGATTTCCGCCTCCAACCGGCTGAATCTGGGGGACCTGCTGGATGCCGTGGTGGAGAAATTCCCTCCGGAATCCGACGATGACGAGGACAATGAAGACGTGATCAAGGTGGCCATCATCGGCCGGCCCAATGTGGGCAAATCCTCCATCTTCAACGATATTATCGGCCAGACCCGTTCCATTGTCAGCGACGTGGCGGGCACCACCCGGGACGCCATCGACGTGCCGGTGGAAAAAGACGGCCAGACTTACCTGTTCATCGATACTGCCGGCATGCGCCGGAAAGGGAAAATCGACGAACCCATCGAAAAATACAGCATCATCCGGACTCTCCGGGCTGTGGACCGGAGCGACGTGGTGCTCCTGGTACTCAACGCCGAGGAAGGAATTACGGAACAGGACAAGAAAATCGCCGGCTATGCCCATGAGGCAGGGAAGGGCATCGTAATCGTGGTGAACAAATGGGATCTGTATCCCAACAAGACGGTGATGTCCACGGAAGAATTCACCAAGAACATCCGCCACGAACTGATCTTCATGCCCTACGCCAATGTGGTGTACGTATCCGCTCTGACCCAGCAGCGGATCAGCCGGCTGCCGGAAATGATCAAGGATGCGGCGGAAGCCAACGCCATGCGGATTTCCACCAGCGTGCTGAACCAGGTGGTCACCGATGCGGTGGCCATGAACCAGCCGCCTATGGAAAAAGGCAAACGGCTGAAGATCCTCTACACCACTCAGGTGAAGGTAAAACCGCCCACTTTCGTGATTTTCTGCAACGAACCGGAGATCATGCACTTCTCCTACCAGCGGTATCTGGAAAATCAGCTGCGGGAAGCCTTCGGGTTCAAGGGCACGCCCATCAACATCATCGTCCGGGGCAAGAACGAGGACGAGGCATAAGGACGGTTGATGATTATGGATTACTTTCTCAGTGCACTGATCGGGTATCTCCTGGGGTCCATTTCCTGCGGGCTGCTGCTGGTGAAGCTGGTATGCGGCATCGATATCCGGGATTATGGCAGCCACAACATCGGTGCCACCAATGTGTTCCGGACCGTAGGGGCCCGGATGGCATCCTTTGTGCTTCTGGGGGATCTGCTGAAAGGGGTGCTGGCCCTGTACCTGGTGAACCGGTTTGTTTCTCCGGATCTGACGGTACAGCTGGTATGCGCCGCCTGTGCCATACTGGGCCACAGCTTTTCCTGGATGTGTGGATTCAAGGGAGGCAAAGGGGTGGCCACCGGTCTGGGGATCCTGCTGTACTTCATGCCGGAAGTGGCGGTGTTTTCTCTGACCATCTGGCTGGCAACGGTATTCGTTACCCGTTATGTGTCCCTGGGGTCCATCCTGGCGGCTCTGGCGGCTCCTTTTTCCGCCTGGTACCTGGGGTATGACTGGAAACTGGTGGCCTTTGCAGGCCTGTGTGCCATCGTTGTGGTGGCCCGTCACTACCAGAACATGATCCGCCTGAAAAATGGCACAGAAAGCAAGATCCGGCAGGGACATTGGAAAAAATGATAGGGGTGTGAAAGGATTTACACCCCGGTCACGGGTCGCGGGCCATGGGCCGCGAGCCTGGACGCTGAATCCGGTTGTTCTTTTTCTATAGAATGATAAGGTAACATCGGTTGGAATCAAAAAACGGGTCTTCGGTTTGCACCAACAAGCCCGCGACTCGAGACCCGCGACCAAAGGGCTGTTGCACCTGCAACAGCCCTTTCTATTTGCAAAGGAGTTGAAACCATGAAAGCAGCTGTGATTGGGGCCGGGAGCTGGGGAACGGTACTGGCCCAGATCCTTTCGGACAACGGCCGGGACGTGTGCCTGTGGGCCCGGAACCCGGAGAAGGCGGCAAAGATCCGGGAAACCCGCTGCAACGGGGATTACCTGCCGGATTTCCGGCTTTCCCCCTCCATCCAGGTGACGGCGGATTTAAAGGAAGCTGTCACGGGAGCGGAAGTCCTGGTGTTCGTGGTGCCTTCCAAAGGGATGGGGTCCATTGCCCGGCAGGTGGCGGCCATCACGGACTGCCGCAGCCAGGTGATCCTTACCTGCACCAAGGGATTTGATCTTGCCACCCATAAACTGATGACGGATATCCTGGAGGAAACTTTCCCCCGGGCCCGGGCCATTGCTGCCCTCAGCGGTCCCAACCTGGCCCGGGAAATCGCCCAGCAGCAGCCGGCTGCCACGGTGATTGCCTGCCGGGAGATGAAAGAGGCCCGGTTCCTCCAGCAGTGCTTCCTGACTCCCTACTTCCGTCCCTATACCTCCACGGATCTTGTGGGGGTGGAACTGTGCGGCTGTGTGAAGAACTGCATTGCCCTGGTGGGAGGGATGCTGTCCGGCCTGGGGCTGGGAGAAAATGCCCAGGCGGGACTGATCACCCGGGGACTGGCGGAACTGACCCGGCTGGGGGTGAAGATGGGAGCCCGGCGGGCCACTTTCTTTGGTCTGGCCGGGGTGGGGGACCTGATTGCCACCTGCACCAGCCCTCTCAGCCGGAACCGGTCCGCCGGCTATGCCCTGGCTCAGGGCAAGACCCTGGAGGAGATCACCGGCGGCACCCATATGGTCATCGAAGGGATCAACGCCACGCCGGTGGTCCGGGAACTGGCCCGGGCCCATCAGGTGGAAATGCCCATCATCGAACAGCTGTACCAGGTGCTGTTCCAGGGAAAGGATGTGCGCCAGGCCATCGGGGATTTGATGAAAAGAACTGCCAAGAAAGAGTAGCATTATTCCACGCACTATGATATAATGTCTTCCTAGGAAGGATTAACATTCTTATGGAAAGGATAGATAACACATGAACAACGAGAAGAAATCAGAATTTTATTTGGTAAGAGAAGAAATTCTTCCAGAAGCAATCAAAAAGACCATCCTGGTCAAAGAAATCCTGAAGCGGGGTAAAATGAAGACTGTCAACGAGGCCGTAAGCAAAGTGGGGCTCAGCCGCAGTGCTTACTACAAATACAAGGATTATGTCTTCCCGTTTTACGATGCCAGCAAGGAAAAGGTCATTACCATTTCTCTGCTGCTGGAACACAAGCCCGGGGTACTTTCCAGTGTGCTGAACACGATTGCTGCCGATGGGGGGAGCGTCATCACCATCAACCAGGGTGTGCCTCTCCAGGGTGTGGCCAATACCACCATTTCGGTGGAGACCAAGTACCTGAACATCGATATGGAAGCCCTGATGGACAAACTCCGGCTCATTGACGGAGTGAAGCGGCTGGACGTGCTGGGCCAGGTGGACTGACCCGGGAAAGAAAAACAGAGGAACCGGCTTCCCGGACGGGGTAAAACAGGATATCTGCAGGATTTTCAGAGGGCTGTCGTTTTCGGCAGCCCCTTTACAACAGGAGGATGAGGGGAATTGGCTAAGAACGAACAGAAGAAAATCAACATCGGACTGCTGGGAGCCGGCACCGTGGGGGGCGGTGTGATCCTGGTGCTGAACCAGAACCGGCCGCTGATCACCGAACGGGTGGGGGCGGAAATCTGCATCAAAAAGGTCCTGGCCCGTCATCCGGAAAAGGTCCGGGCCCTGGATGCCTCCCTGGCCACCACAGACAAAATCGAAGACATTGTCAACGATCCGGACATTGACATTGTGGTGGAACTGATGGGACGGGAACACCCGGCCCTGGAATACATGGAGGCGGCGCTGAAAGCCGGCAAGAACGTGGTCACCGCCAACAAGGACGTAGTGGCCGTCCATGGAAAGGAACTGTTCGAACTGGCGGCGGCCAACCATGTGGACTTCCTGTTCGAAGCGGCGGTGGCCGGGGGGATCCCCATTATCCGTCCTTTGAAGGAAAGCCTGGCAGCCAACAAAATCAGCAAGATCATGGGGATCATCAACGGTACCACCAACTACATGCTTACCAAAATGACCCAGGATCATATGGATTTTGCGGAAGTGCTGAAGGAAGCCCAGGACAAGGGCTATGCGGAAAGCGACCCTACCGCCGACGTGGGGGGCTTCGACGCAGCCCGGAAGATTGCCATCCTGGCCTCCATTGCCTTCAACAGCCGGGTGAGCCTGGACGATGTGTATGTGGAAGGCATCGACAAGATCTCTTCCCGGGACATTGAATACGCTGACGAACTGGGCTATGTAATCAAGCTCCTGGGGATCGCCAAGCAGAAGGAAGGCAAAGGGGTCAGCGCCCGGGTCCATCCCACCATGCTCCGGAAGGACCATCCCCTGGCTACGGTGAACGATGTGTTCAACGCGGTGTATGTGGAAGGCCAGCCCGTAGGGGAAGCCATGTTCTTCGGCCGGGGCGCCGGACGGATGCCTACGGCCAGTGCCGTATGCGGGGATATCATCGAAAGCACCCGGAACATCCTGGCCGGCTGCACCGGCCGGGTAGGCTGCACCTGCTACGAAGCCAAACCCATGCTGCCCCTGGAAGAAATCATCTCTCCCTGCTACATCCGGATGCTGGTGGAAGACCAGCCCGGTGTCTGGGCCACCATTGCCTCCGCCTTCGGGGAAAACAAGGTCAGCCTGAAGACCGTTGTCCAGAAACGGTCCCTGGGCACCCTGGCGGAAATCGTGGTGATCACCTACGGGGTCTCTGAGTTCGCCCTGCGGAAAGCCGCCGACGCCCTGTCCAAACTGGCTGTGGTAGCCCGGATCTGCAACATCATCCGGGTGGAAGACAGCACCCTGGACTGAGGAAAGAGGCGCTGACCATGGCAGATATGTTGAAAAAAGTGACGGTACAGGTCCCTGCCACCTCCGCCAACTGCGGACCCGGGTTTGACTGCCTGGGGCTGGCCTGTACCCTGTACAACCGGTTCACCTATGAACGGGTGCCGGAAGCAGAAGGCATCCAGGTGGAAGCGGAGGGCCAGGGAGGGGAATCCCTGCCCCAGGGCCGGAACAACCTGGCGGCGGAAGCTTTCTGCATCCTTTGGGAAAAACTGGGGAAACCGGCCACCGGCCTGCGGATCTCCACCCGGATCGAAGTTCCCGTATCCCGGGGCCTGGGCAGCAGTTCCACTGCCATTGTGGCCGGGCTTACAGCGGCCAATGCCCTGGCGGGCAGCCCTCTTTCCAAAGAGGAGCTGGTGACGGAAGCCACCCGGATCGAAGGCCACCCGGACAATGTGGCTCCGGCCATTCTGGGGGGCATTACTGTGAATGTCATGGAAGAGGGGAAGGTGGAAAGCCTGAAGCTTGCCCTGGCCAGACCCCTTCAGCTGGTGGTGCTGGTGCCCTCCATCCCCCTGCCCACTTCCAAGGCCCGGGCGGCTCTGCCCCAGGAAGTGTCCCACAAAGATGCGGTGTACAATGTAAGCCGGGCGGCTCTCCTGGTAGGGTCTCTTTTGACCGGGGACTATCACTTCCTGCGGACGGCCCTGGAAGACCGGCTCCACCAGCCCTACCGGCTGCCCCTGATCCCGGGAGCGGAAGAAGCCCTGGAAGGGGCCCGGCAGGCGGGAGCCTACAATGGAATCATTTCCGGCGCCGGTTCCACCCTGTTGGCTTATGTGCCGGCGGAGGGAGATGCCCGGAAGGTGGGAGAAGCCATGGCGGCGCCCTTCCGGAAACGGAACATCGAAACGGCTCTCCATGTGCTGGACATTGATCCGGAGGGAGCCAGAGTCATCGATATCCAATAAGGAGGAATCACCATGCTGCAGTTCCATTATATCTATCATGCCTGTTTCACTCTGTCTGACGGGAAGACCACCCTGCTGTTCGACCCCTATCTGGAGGGGAATCCGGAAGGCCTGAAGCCGGGGGATGTGGCAGCGGACGTGATCTTCATTTCCCATTATCACGGGGACCATCTGGGTTCTGCCTATGAAATCGCCAAAAAACAGGATGCCCTGATCATTTCCACGGCAGAAATCGCCAATGATGCAGCCCAACACGGGCTCCGGTCCCATGCCATGCACCTGGGGGGCACCCATCAGTTCCCCTTCGGCCGGGTGCGGGTGACCCCCGCCTTCCACGGCAGCGGTATTGCAGGCGGCCACGCCTGCGGGTTCATGGTGGAATTCGGGGGAAAGACCGTGTATTTTGCCGGGGACACCAGTGTCTTCGGGGATATGGCCCTGCTGCCCCGACTGGAAACCATCGATGTGGCTCTTCTGCCCATTGGGGACAACTTCACCATGGGCCCCAAAGACGCCCGTCTGGCGGCGGAACTGCTGAATGTGCCCCTGGTGATCCCCATCCACTACAACACCTGGCCTCTCATCGCCCAGGATCCTGCAGCTTTTAAGAAGGAAGTGGAAACCACCACCCAAAGCAAAGTGCTGGTGGTGGAACCGGGGAAGACGGTGGAATTGTAAAAAAAAGGGGGTGTGAAAAGGTTCACACCCTCGGTCACTGGTCTCTCGGCCAGTGACCAGTGACAACCAGAGGGGGTGACGCATTGCGTCACCCCCTCCTTTACAATACGCCTCAAGTAAAGTACAATGATGATTGTTGAGTTCCAGTCGCACCTTACTATAAACTACGTGGAGTGATTTTCATGAATTTGTATCTTGGGGTTATTATAGGTTATGCGCTGCTGCTGATCCTCCTGGGTCATCTGGTGGGGAAACATGTGAAAGGTGCAGCGGACTTCTTTGTGGGCGGACGCTCCTTCAATGCGGGGCTTTTGTTCACAACCCTGATTGCAGCCAACATCGGAGCAGGTTCCACAGTGGGGGTAACGGGACTGGCGTACAAATTCGGGGTTTCCAGCTGGTGGTGGATCGGCTGCAGCGGCCTGGGGTCTCTGATCCTGGCCTACATTGTAGGGCCGGCTGTGTGGAAAGTGGCCCAGAAGCACAATCTTTACACCATGGGGGATTATCTGGATTTCCGCTATTCCCACGCTTTCCGGGGAGTCACCTCCACCATGATGGCCATCGGCACCCTGGCTCTTTTTTCCGGCCAGCTGCTGGGCATTGCCTGGATCCTGAATGTGGTGGCGGGGATTGAAAAACTCTACGGCATCATCATCGCCGCGGTGGTTGTGACTCTGTACTTTTCCGCCGGGGGCATCAAAAGTGCCGCCATTGTGAATATCATCGAACTGAGCGTGATACTCTTGGGATTCTGCATTGCCACGCCCTTTGCCCTCCAGTATGTGGGAGGATGGAGTGGACTCCAGGCCGCTGTGGCCAGCCATATGGCCGATCCGGCCCTGACGGCGAAGTATTTTGCCTGGGATGGCATGGGCACCACCGCCATTGTGGGGTATTTCCTCATGCTGACCCCGGCTTTCTGCATCTCTCCGGGGCTCATCGGGAAAGTCTATGCGGCCAAAGATGAAAAAGCCGTCCGAGTGGGGACCCTGTGGAACGGCATCGTCCAACTGGCGTTCGCTTTCCTGCCCATGCTCATCGGGATGTGCGCCTATGCGGCCTTTCCGGATCTGGGGAACCAGGAACTGGCCCTGCCCAAGGCCATGAAGGAAATGATGCCTTTCGGGGTATCCGCACTGGCCCTTTCTGCTATTTTTGCCGCGGAAGTGAGCACCTGTGATACGGTGCTGTATATGCTGGCCACTTCTTTATCCAAGGATTTGTACAAAACCTTCTTCCGTCCGGATATTTCCGATGAGGAACTGCTGAAGGTCAGCCGGAAACTGACGGTGCTCTGCGGCATCGCCGGGATCTTCATTGCCTGCTACATGGCCAACATCATTACCGCTTTGGCCATTTTCTATTCCCTGATGACCGTATCTCTGGCAGCTCCCTTCCTGTTCGGCCTGTTTACGGAAAAAGCCTCCACCCGGGGGGCCTTCTGTTCCGCCGTTCTGGGGGTGGCTGTGGTGCTGGGGCTGAAGTTTTTCAATGGAGGCAAGGGCATCGGCATCCTGAATTCCACCAGCCTGGGGATCATTGTGGCTGCTGTGGTGATGCTGGTGAGCCTGTGGGTGTTCCCCCGGCAAAAAACTGGGGAAAAATAAGGAAGACAGTGGGGAAGGGGAGCCTGGCTCCCAAAAATCTATTGAGTAACGAGGTATGACCCATTGAACAAGAAACAGAAACGGCTGGCCCTGGGCCTTGTACTGGCCGGCCTTTTGGGGACCGGCACCGCCTGGGCCTCTCCCCTGGAACAGGGTGTGAAGCCGGCGGAAACCGTCCTTTTGGACGAAACTGACGGACCGCTGTCCCATGTCCAAAAAAAGAAACAGGACACGAAAGAAAAAGTACAGAGAAAAGAAGAAGTCCGGAAAACAGATGAGGAGCAGGAGAAAAAGCCCCTGAGCTTCCGGGAACGGATCCGGCGGCACCGGAAAGAAGAGGACAAAAAGGACCGGAAACAGAAAAAAGCCCGGGACCTGCAGGAGAAGAAACCGGCCCGGGAAGAAAAGACTCATACGGCGGAACCTCCCAAAAAGGAAAAACGCCGGGACAGAGAAAATGAACGGCCCAGGACTCCGGTGATCCGGGATCTGGGGCCGGCGGACCAGGACAGCCTGGTGATCCGGAAGGGTATGATCGCTGTAGTGGGAGAAAGGCTTACCCTGCCCCGGTGGCCGGACCCGGACAAACTGCTGAAGCTGGAAAACCAGGACCGGGTGATCACGGATCCCAGCCTGCAGATCATCATCAACCATCTGACCACCAGGGCGAAGATCTGGGAACTGCCGGACAACTACCAGGAAGTGACCATTGCCGGACCCGGCGAAGCCACCCGGGACCAGGCGGTGGTGCTGCTCCGCCGGTACAATCCCAAACTGCCCATCAAGGCCACCCCGGAACAGATCGTGGATCTGTACTACCAGGAAGCCAGCCGGGAAGGACTCCGGTGGGACATCGTGTTCTGCCAGGCCCTGCTGGAAACCGGATTCTTCCGGTTCGGGGGCACGGTGGTCCCGGCCCAGAACAACTTCTGCGGTCTGGGGACCACCAGCGCTACGGTCCAGGGCGCCTGGTTCCCCACCCCCAGGGACGGGGTCCGGGCCCATGTCCAGCATCTTATGGCCTATACCACCGACCGGCTGCCGGCTACCCCGGTGATCGACCCCCGGTACTATCTGGTGTACAAGGGCAAGGTCCAGAACGGCTTCTACACCCGCTGGTCCCAGCTCAACGGAAAATGGGCCACCGGCAGCTATTATGCGGAGAAAATCCTGAATCTCCACGAACAAATGAAAAAAATCATCGCCATTTCCGGCAATGACTGGGATGGAGGCGTATTGAAATGATGCACATTGTACTGGTGGAGCCGGAAATCCCCGGGAATACCGGGAACATTGCCCGGCTCTGCGCCGCCACAGGAGCCAGTCTCCATCTGGTCCGGCCCCTGGGCTTTTCCGTGGATGACAAATATCTGAAACGGGCCGGTCTGGACTACTGGCACCTGGTGGACATCCACTATTATGATTCCGTGGAAGAAGTGCTGGCCGCCTATCCGGACAGCCCCCGCTTCCTCTTGACCACCCACGCCCACAAATCCTACAGCCGGGTCCATTACGGACCTGATTCCCTGCTGATCTTCGGCAAGGAGAGCGCCGGCCTCCCGGAAGACTTCCGGCTGGCCCATGGAGAGGAATGTGTGCGGATCCCCATGGTTTCCGAAGCCCGGTCCCTGAACCTGGCCAATTCGGTTTCCATTGTCCTTTACGAAGCTTTGCGGCAAAACGATTTTGATCTCCAGGAGGGAACCATATGATCTGTATCAAGGAATTTGAGTTTGACGCAGCCCATTACCTGCCCAATTACCACGGCAAATGCGAGCATCTCCATGGCCACACCTACAAGCTGGTGGTAAAAGTGGAAGGCCATCCGGACCAGGAAGGCATGGTGCTGGATTTTGTCCAGTTCAAGCACACGGTGAAGGATCTGGTGGTGGACCAGCTGGACCATCACTGCCTCAACGACATCCTGCCCCAGCCCTCTGCGGAAAACATTGCTGTCTGGGTGTGGAACAAACTGAAGGAGCCGCTCACCGGGGCCAACTATGCCCTCTATGAAGTCCAGGTCTGGGAAACCAAGACCAGCGGCATTGTGTACCGAGGTGAATCATGCTGAAAGATGTCCAGGCGCAGCAGGATCTGCGTCACATTGCACTGAAACATGTGGGCATCCGGAACCTCCGGTGGCCCATTGTGCTGGCGGACCGGGAAAAAGGCAGCCAGCATACGGTGGCGGAAGTGGCCCTGGCAGTGGATCTGCCCCAGGAACAGCGGGGCACCCACATGAGCCGTTTCGTGGAATGCCTGAAGCAGGTGGGCCCCATCCGTCCCCACGAACTGGAAGAAGTACTGGACGGGCTCCGGCAGAAACTGGAAGCCCGGAAGGCCCTGCTGGAATTTTCCTGCCCCTATTTCATCACCAAAAAGGCTCCTGTCAGCGGCATCGAAAGCTATCTGGACGTGGACTGCCATTTCAAGGCGGAAAAAGGGGACACCTTCTCCCTGGAAGTGGGCGTGGATGTACCCATCCACACCCTGTGCCCCTGTTCCAAGGAAATCAGCAAATACGGGGCCCACAACCAGCGGGCCTGGGCCCGGATCCGCATCCGTTCTTCCCAGCCGGTGTGGATCGAAGAACTGGTGGATATGGCGGAAAAAGGCGCTTCCACTCCTCTGTATTCTCTTTTGAAACGGCCGGACGAAAAATGCGTCACGGAAATGGCTTATGAGAATCCCCGGTTCGTGGAGGACGCGGTCCGGGAAATCGCTTTGCAGCTCAATGCCGATCCCCGGATCGACTGGTATACGGTCACCGTGGAAAGCGAGGAGAGCATCCACAACCACAATGCCTTTGCTACAGTAGAAAAAGAGGTGTGACATGTATCTGACCATTCCTCCTGAACGGATCCGTTATGAAATGGAAAAAATCGAAGTCCATCCCATGGGCATCCAGCTTATGGAACCCAAGGCTTCCGTGCTGCCCCTGAAACTGCTCCAGATCCGCACTCCCGCCGCCAACATCCTGAAACAGGAAATGCTGGCTCTGGGAGGGGAATGTGTGAACCCCAAGGGCACCATCAACTGCAGCCTGGACCGGGTGGATGTGATCCTTCTGGGAAACCGGCGTCAGTACCGGGACCTGGTGAAGAAGCTGGGCTCCATGGCCAACTGGTTCGGGATCCAGGCCATTATGGACGATCTGTGGGAGTTTTTGGAACCGGGGACCCTGGTGACGGTACTGGCCGACGGCCGGAAGCTGACCTATGAGAAAATGCGGGTCATGGGGATTTTGAACGTGACCCCGGATTCCTTCTATGCCGGTTCCCGGATCAGCGGAGAACAGGCCCTTTTGGCCAAGGCGGAAACCATGCTCCGGGACGGGGCGGACCTGCTGGATATCGGAGGAGAATCCACCCGGCCGGGAGCGGATCCGGTAACTCCGGAAGAGGAAAAACGCCGGGTAACCGGGGCTCTGGCTGCTTTGCGGAAGCATTTCCCGGAGAGCATCCTCAGTGTGGATACCTACCATGCAGAGACGGCGGAAGCGGCCCTGGAAGCCGGGGCGGATATCATCAACGACGTTACCGCCGCTACCGGGGACGGCCGGATGCTGGATGTGGCTGCCCGGGCCAAGGCTCCCCTGGTGCTCATGCACATGCGGGGCACCCCCAAGACCATGATGGGGGACGAACTGAAGACCTACCACAATGTGGCGGGAGAAGTGTCCCAGTACCTGCTGGAGCGGGCGGCAGCCTGCCAGGAAGCAGGACTGGGGAAGAACAAGGTGATCCTGGATCCGGGTCTGGGCTTTGCCAAGGACCTGGAAGGGAACCTGGCCCTGTGCAGCGGGCTGGGAGAAATGACCGGCCACGGGATCCCGGTGCTCCTGGCCGGCTCCCGGAAGGGGTTCATCGGCAAGGTGCTGGGTGGGCTTCCCACGGAAGAACGGCTGGAAGGGACCATGGCTCTTTCGGCAGCCGCCGTGTACGCTGGCGCCCAGATGGTCCGGGTCCACGATGTGAAGGAAAATGTCCGGCTGATCCGGATGCTGGAGGCGATCCGGGCATGTCAGTAGCCTATGTGGCCCTGGGCAGCAACCTGGGGAATAAAGAAGCAAACATCCGCCGGGCCCTGGAACTGATGGAGCATCACGGGATCCAGGTGATCCAGGTATCTCCCCTTATTACCACGGAACCCTATGGGGTGACGGACCAGCCGGAATTCCTCAACGGAGCGGCGGAAGTGGAGTGGCAGGGGGATGCGGAAAGTCTCCTCCATACCCTTCTGGCCATTGAGCTGGAAATGGGCCGGCAGCGGAAACGCCATTGGGGAGAACGAAACATCGACCTGGATCTGCTCCTGTTCGGAGATCAGCAGATCCACAGCCATGACCTGGTGCTGCCCCATCCGGACATGGCCAACCGAAGCTTTGTGCTGGAGCCTCTGGCAGCCATCGGGGCCCAGGTGGTCCACCCAGTGCTCCATCGGACCATCGGGGAACTGTGGGAGGAACTCCGGCAAAAAGAAGACAAACAACGAAACAAATGACGAAAGCAGGGAATCATAATGGGTGAACGTGTGAAGACAGGTGCGGTCCTGTTCTTTCTGTATGCAGTTTTATTTGCGGTTTCTCAATTCTACCAGGTGGTGCCGGGCCTCAGCGGGCTCCGGATCCAGGCCATGCTGTCCGTACCCTACGGGCTGATCTTCGGCCGGACCGGGGCGGTGGCAGCGGCTCTGGGGGCAGCAGCGGGGATGGCCCTCACCGGGGACAACTCCAATTTCATCCCCATTGAATTCCTGGGGGCCCTGCTGTCCGCCTATCTGCCCTTCCGGGTGTGGCAGGGGATGCGGTCTCCCCAGGAACCCTACCTGTGTGTGGAAGACCAGCGGACGGCTACCATGTTCTTTATCCTGAGCCTGATCGGAGCCGTACCCATGGCAGTGTTCCCTGCGGTGGGCGGGGACCTGTACCAGGTGGTGCCCTTCCCGGCATCCTATCCCCGGATCTTCCTGGCTTCCCTGGTGTTTACGGTGGTGGGGGGCTTTCTGGTGTACAGCCAGGCGGCACCCCGGATGTTCCGGGGGGCGGGAGAAGCCCTGTGGAACCGGATCCGGGACAGCAAAGGCACCACCCGGAGCATGGCGGTGGCCATGCTCCGGATCACCCTTACCGGAGGCTTTCTGGGGCTGGGGCTGGCCTTTATCTTCCCCAATGAATTTGAACTGATCATTGTGGAATATGTAATGGGGATCTTTGCGGCGCTCCTGTTCATCCTGACGGCTGTGTGAGGAACTTTCCATGATGTATGTACTGACCTTCATTGTCCAACTGCTGCTGGTGCTGACCTTTCTCTGGACCTGCAGCACCGTGTTCCTGGGTCTGGTGACCCGGCGGAAAAAACGGCCGGTGGTGGCGGGACCCAGCCGGTTCGCCGTGCTGGTGTGTGCCCATAACGAGGCCAATGTGGTGGGCAAACTGTTCCAGAGCCTGGAAGATCAGGACTACCCTGGTGAGCTGTACCGGGTGTTCCTGCTGGCGGATCACTGTGACGATGCCACGGCGGAGGTGGGACGCCGGTACCCTCATGTAACCGTGCTGGAAAGGCAGGAAGGACCCCGGACCGGAAAAGGGGCGGTGCTCAGCTGGGGCATCCCCCGGATCCGGAAACAGTACGGACGGGAATTCAGCCATATTGTGATCTTCGATGCGGACAATATGGCGGACCGGGGATTTTTGTCCGCCCTGGATTGGAGTTTCCGCCGGGGCGCCCGGCTGGTGATGGGGAACCGGCTGCCTCTCAACCCCTTTGACAATCTGATCTCCCAGTGGTACAGCATGTACTGGCTCAGTGTGGATCTGTTCAGCAAACCCCGGTACAATGTGGATCTGCCCGGGATCATCTCCGGCACCGGGTTCGGGTTCGATGCTTCTTTGCTGGAACCGGACGGCTGGCATACCCGGACCATTGTGGAAGACATGGAATTTTCCATGCAGCAGAATTTTAAGGGTGTCTTCTCTGAATACCAGGACAAAGCCCGGTTCTATGACGAACAGCCGGTGACCCTCCGGGGCATGGTGAGCCAGCTCCGCCGGTGGATGACCGGGAACTACCAGATTGCCCGGCTGTACCGGAAGGAATGGCTGGCCCATTTCCGGGCCCGGCCGGACGCCCGGCTCATCGATAATTTCGTCCCCATGCTCATGTGTGTGGTGTTCGGGTTCTATTTCCTCACCAATGTACTGTGGGTGGGAAACCGGGCCTTGAATGGACTTCCACCTCTGGCCGGCAAGGACATCCTTTGGTGGACCATGCTCTATGTGCTGAGCCTTGTTATGGGCACCTGCGCCATCAAAGAGGGGGATCTGCCGGTGAAGAAAATGCTTCCCGGGATCCTTACAGGAGGGTTCTTCTGCATTTTCCTGTCCCTGGTGGCCGTCTGGTCCGTATTCTTTCCCCAGAAGAAATGGATCCCCATCGCCCATGTCCACGAGGCAGGGCCGGAGAAGTAGGGGGGCAGCAAAGCTGACCTTTGAAAAAGGGGCTGTTGCATGGGCAACAGCCCCTTCTTATGGTATAATGGATACAGAATATTCAGCCAGAGGAGGGATTGGGATGAAAAAAATGACACGGAACCTGGTGGGTCTCCTGACGGTGCTCCTGAGCCTGCTGTGGGCTTCTGCAGCCCTGGCTTCTTCTCCCATCAGTGCTGACGGAACCTTTAACGGTATCCGCATGGCCGGCAAAGTACGGGTGGTGGAATACAATCCGGACATCAAAGTCCAGGTGGTCACCAGTTTTCCGGATCTGAAGGTGAAAGTGGTGGATCATTTTCCGTCCGCCATCGGGGAATGGCAGTTCGTGGAATACGGCGAAGACTTTACCATCCAGTTCGTCACCAGTTTCCCGGACATCCGGATCAAGTACGTGACCAGTTTCCCGGGGATGCCTTGATATGAGTGGAGAGTGAAGAAGGAAGGGGGAACCACCCCTTCCTTTTTTTTTCATTTCATCATATAATAAACTATTGAGACTTTTTACTACCAATTAGTTACTCTATATAGAAGGGAAACAGAAAACCAATGACCAAAAGTTACACCATTCTGAATTACGGCTGTCAGATGAACGAGAGTGATTCGGAACATTATGCCGGGCAGCTGTCCGACCTGGGGTACCATTATACGGAAGACTATCACGATGCGGATGTGATCCTCATCAACACCTGCTGCGTCCGGGAAAGCGCGGAAAAGAAGATCCTGGGAAAAATCGGGGAGATGAAGCAGGTCAAACGGGAAGATCCTTCCAAGGTCCTGTGCGTTACCGGCTGCATGGCCCAAAAAGACGGGGAGGACTTTTTGAAAAAGTATCCCCAGGTGGACCTGCTTATCGGCACTGCCCATGTAAACAACTTCAGCGCCATTTTGCAGGATTATCTCCAGCAGAACGACCGGAAGGCGGGGATGTACAACGATCTGACGGTAATGCCCAGGGAATTCGAGGGGCATTTCGTCCGGAAAAGCAGCTATGCCGCCTGGGTACCCATCATGTACGGCTGCAACAATTTCTGCACCTACTGCATCGTCCCCTATGTCCGGGGCCGGGAACGGAGCCGGAGCGCCGATGCCATCTGTGAAGAAATCAAGCAGGCCGTGGACCAGGGCTACCGGGAATTCACCCTTTTGGGCCAGAACGTGAACTCCTACGGCAAGGACCGGGGAGAAAAAGATGCCTTTGCTGCTCTCCTCCGCCAGGTGGACGCCATCCCCGGGGTGGAACGGGTCCGGTACATGACCAGCCATCCCCGTGACATGAGCGAGGAACTGATCCGCACTGTGGCGGAAAGCAAACATGTGTGCAAGCATTTCCACATCCCTGTCCAAAGCGGCAGCACCCGGATCATGCAGGCCATGAACCGGGGCTACACCCGGGAATCCTACCTGCAACTGGTGGACACCATCCGGAAATATGTGCCGGAGGCAGTGCTCACCACTGACATCATCGTAGGCTTCCCCGGGGAGACGGAAGAAGATTTTGCAGAGACCCTGAGCCTGTTCGATACCGTCAGCTACGACGCCGCCTATACCTTCATCTATTCCAGACGGTCCGGGACCCCGGCTGCCACCATGGCAGATCAGGTGCCGGACAAGGTGAAGAAGGAACGGCTGAACCGGCTTATGGAACTTCAGAACCGGCACAGCCTGAAACACAATCAGAAACTGGTGGGACGCACCCTGCCGGTGATGGTGGAAGGGCTCAGCCACAACAACAGCAAAATGTGGAGCGGCCGCACCGATGGGAACAAACTGGTGCTGTGGCCGGTGGGAGAGCGGTTCTTCAACCCGGGAGATGTGGTCCCGGTGACCATCGAAACCGCCCAGACCTGGCTCCTTAAAGGTCGTGCTGCCTTATGACCGCACTGACACCCATGCTTCAGCAGTATCTGGAAATCAAGGAACAGCACAAGGATGAGCTGCTGTTCTTCCGTCTGGGAGATTTCTACGAACTGTTCAATGAAGATGCCCTTACCGCCTCCCGGGAACTGAACCTGACCCTGACCAAGAGGGCCGGGGGAAAAGCCGGGGCTTCCAGTTCCATGCCCATGTGCGGGGTGCCTTTCCATTCGGTGGACGGGTACCTGGCCAAGCTGATCCGGAAGGGGTACAAAATCGCCATCTGCGACCAGATGGAAGACCCCAAAAAAGCCGTGGGCATCGTAAAGCGTCAGGTGACCAAGATCCTGACCCCGGGAACGGTGCTCAGCGATGCGGTGTTGGAAGAAAGCCACAACCAGTACCTGGCCTGTCTGGAACAGGATCAGGACACCCTGTGCCTTTCCTACGCCGACGTATCCACTGGGGAATGTGCCTGGTACACCGCCCGGGGCAAAGACCGGGAAGAAGCAGTGCTGGACCAGCTGTACCGGATCCAGCCGGCGGAACTGGTGCTTACCGAACCCAACGAAGCTTTCGGTACCCTCCTGGACAAAATGGTCCAGAAGCTGCCGGACTGCATGATCAACCACTGGGACCCCATCCCGGAACTGGATTACTTCACCCGCCATTTCGGCAGTGACAGCCCGGGGGCAAAAATCCCTCTGGTCCGGGGCACTGTGGAGCACATGCTCCAGTACATCCACGAAAATGTGAAAAGTGATCTGGCCCAGATCAACCGGCTCCGGGAAATCACCACCGATGCGGTGATGAACCTGGACGCCACCGCCATCCGGAACCTGGAACTGGTGAAGAACATGAAGGACGGCACCCGCCACGGCACCCTGCTGGATGTACTGGACTACACCCGCACCGCCATGGGGGCCCGGCAGCTCCGCCAGTGGGTGGAAGCACCCCTTCTGGACACCGCCCGGATCCGGCTCCGGCAGCAGGCCATCGGTACCCTGGTGGACAATGCCCGGCTCCGGACGGACCTGGGGGATGCCCTGGGGGAAATCACCGACCTGGAACGGATCCTGTCCCGGATCGAAGTGGGTTCCGCCAACGCCCGTGACCTGGCTTCCCTGCGGACCGCTCTCCGGGCCCTGCCCCAGGTGAAAAATCTGCTGGACCAGGTGCCCCAGGGGCTGCTCCATACCCTGGACAGCCGGATCAGCCTCCATGAGGATCTGCTGGACGAACTGGAACGGGGCATTGTGGATGACCCGCCCTTTACCGTCCGGGAAGGGGGCATGATCCGGAAAGGCTTCAACGCCGAACTGGACGAAGTCCACGATATTGCGGAAAACAACAACCAGTGGATGCTGAACTTCGAACAGAAAATCAAGGACCAGACCGGCATCAAGAATCTGAAAGTGGGGTACAACAAGGTCTTCGGCTACTACATCGAAGTGTCCAAAGGCCAGGTGTCCCAGGTGCCGGATACCTTTATCCGGAAGCAGACCCTGGTGAACGGGGAACGGTACATTGTGCCGGAACTGAAGGAGTTCGAAAACAAGATCCTCAGCGCCAAGGAAAAGATCCAGCAGCTGGAATACTACCTGTTCAACGAGATCCGCCAGGATATCCGGGGCCATCTGGTGGAAGTCCAGGAAACCGCCCGGGCCCTGGGGGTGCTGGATGTGCTCTATTCCCTTGCCATGGCTGCCTTCAAGGGGAACTATGTGTGCCCCCGGCTCAATGACCGGCAGGAAATCACCATCAAAGACGGCCGGCACCCGGTAGTGGAAAAGCTCCTGGAACGGGAACTGTTCGTGCCCAACGATGTGCATCTGAACAACACCGATGAACGGCTGATCATCCTTACCGGCCCCAACATGGCCGGGAAATCCACCTACATGCGCCAGGTGGCCCTTTTGACCCTCATGACCCAGATGGGCAGCTTCATCCCGGCCCGGGAAGCGGACGTGTGCCCGGTGGACCGGATCTTTACCCGGGTGGGGGCCAGCGACGACCTGGCCACCGGCCAGAGCACCTTCATGGTGGAAATGAACGAAGTGGCCAACATCCTGAAATACGCCACCAGCCGCAGCCTGATCATCCTGGATGAAGTAGGCCGGGGCACCAGCACCTACGACGGCATGAGCATTGCCCGGGCGGTGGTGGAGTACATCAACGACAGAATCAAGGCCAAGACCCTTTTTGCCACCCATTATCACGAACTGATCGAACTGGAACAGCTGGATCCGGGGATCAAAAACTATTCCGTGGCCGTAAAGGAAAAAGGGAAGGAAGTGGTGTTCCTCCGGCGGATCGTCCCCGGGGGCACCGATAAAAGTTACGGGATCCATGTGGCCCGGCTGGCGGGGCTGCCGGAAAAAGTGGTGAAACGGGCGGATGAACTGCTGGAAGAATACACCGCCCAGGGAACGGCTGTGAAACCGGCGGCACCGGCTCCGGCCAAAGCCCCTGCACCCAAAGAAGAGGATCTCCAGCCCAGTCTCTTCGGAGACGTGATCGGAGACACCCTCCGGAACCTGGATGTGATGACCATGACGCCCCTGGAAGCCCTGAACACCCTGTACAAGCTCCAGGAAGAAGCCAAACGGGAAGGAGGCCGCAGCTGATGAGTGTCAAAGTGCAGCTGCTGGACCAGAACACCTCCAACCAGATCGCAGCCGGGGAAGTGGTGGAAAAACCCGCTTCCGTGGTGAAGGAACTGGTGGAGAATTCTCTGGATGCCGGCGCCGATACCATAGAAGTGAGCATTTTCGCCGGGGGGACGGAATTCATCCGGGTCCGGGACAACGGGTCCGGCATGGACGAAGCCAACGCCCGGATGGCCATCCTGCGCCATGCCACCAGCAAGATCGTGAAAGCGGACGACCTGCTGACCCTCCATACCCTGGGATTCCGGGGAGAGGCTCTGCCCAGCATCGCCTCTGTATCCCACTTCACCCTGCTCACCCGGGAGACCGGGGCGGAATTCGCCACCCGGATCACCCTTGACGGAGGAGAGAACCTGGACGTGGAAACCATGGGGGGCGACGTGGGCACCACCATTACGGTAAAGGACCTGTTCTACAACGTGCCTGCCCGGCGGAAGTTTCTCCGGACGGTGAATACCGAAGGCCGTTACATCAGCGACATCCTCTCCAAAATCGCCCTGTCCCGGCCCGATGTGCACCTGGTCCTTACCCGGGACGACAAGGAAGTCATCAACACGCCGGGCAGCGGGGACCTGGTGGATACCATTGAATCCCTGTACGGGAAAGAAGTGACCAAGGAACTCTTGACGGTGGATTATGCCCAGGACGGGATCACCCTGAAAGGGTTCATCAGCCGTCCCACTCTGCTGAAGGGCACCCGCCAGTGGCAGACCCTGTTCGTGAACGGCCGGTGCATCAACAACCGTATGGTGAGCAAGGCCATCGACCATGCCTACCAGTCCCAGATCCCCAAGGCCGGGTTCCCCTTTGCGGTGCTGAACATCGGCATCGATACCCACCTCATCGACATCAACGTCCATCCCCAGAAAAGCGAGATCAAATTCGGGGATGAAAGTGCCGTGTACCGGGCGGTGTACCATGGTCTGTGTCAGGCTCTTACCCAGCCCATGGCCGGGAAGAGGGAAGGGGACGGGTCCGTGGCCCTGGCCCAGCCCGGATTCCGGAAAATGGAACCGCCATTGGCGGGAGTTCCGGCCGGGAGAGCCCCTGAACCGGAACAGAAGCCCCTGTTCCAGGGGGGCGACAAAGGGTACCAGCCCCGGACCAGCGCCTTCGGACGGAGCTATGCCTCCAGTCCTTCCGGCAGCTACGGGCAGCCGGTGTGGAAGGTCCCAGATGCCATTTCCGAAGACACCACAGCGAAATTCTTTGCAGCCCAGCGCCGGGACGACCTGGGAGCCTCCGGGGAAACGGCCGGTGCCGGGAATCCGGCTCCTGAAGGGGAGGCTCTGCCGGCATCCCGACCGGGAGAAGAGGCTTCTCTCAGCGATGAGACCCTTACGGAAGAAGCCCGGGACGGCGCTTTGGCCAGCGGTGTGGACCTGATCTGGCCTCTGGGCCAGGTGGACCGGGTGTTCATCATCGCCCAGTCGGAAACTGCCCTGTATCTTATCGACCAGCATGCCGCCCACGAGCGGATCATGTACGACAAATTCATCCGCCAGCAGCAGGAAATCCCCTCCCAGCAGCTGCTGCTCCCTCTCTTCCTCAATGTGACCCGGCCCGATGTGGACCTGATCGAGGAATATCGGGATGAATTTTTGAAGCTGGGGGTGGATGTGGAACCGGCGGGAGAAACCTCCCTCCGGGTGTCCGCCCTGCCGGCGGATGTGGAAAGCAGCCAGGCGGAAGGGTTCATTGAAGACATCCTGAAGCTGCTGTCGGAAAACAAAAAAATCAAGGCCAGCGACCTGCGGGAAAGCGTGCTCCATTACGCCGCCTGCCACAGCGCCATCCGGGCCGGGGAAGTGCTGAACATCCGGCAGATGCGTCAGCTGATCCTGGAGCTTCTCAACACGGAGCATCCCTTTACCTGTCCCCATGGCCGGCCCTGCATGATCCAGCTGACCAGCGACGAACTGTACCATATGTTCAAACGAACCTGAGGAAGGAGCGATCCATTCATGTCCATCTATGCGGTGACGGCCATCCGGAAATGCGGCACCGAACTGTACAACGAAGCCCAAAGCTGGGCCCGCACCCTGGATCTGCCCTATATTCCCCGGCCCATCCACGGTACCCTGGACCAGCTGCTTCGGGACAGGGGGCTGAAGGCGGTGCTGGTGGCCACCCATCAGGGACCCCAGGTGTATACGGAAGAAGGGATCCTGAAATACCATCCCTCCATGGGGGTGCCCCGGATCCGGAACCTGAAGCGGGGCGGGTCGGACCATCTGGCCCAGGCCTGCGGCTTCCGGCCCGGCATGCGGGTACTGGACTGCACCCTGGGCCTGGCGGCAGATGCAGTGGTGGCCTCCTTCCTGGTGGGCCCTGCCGGGAAAGTGGTGGGGCTGGAAGCCTCCCCGGTGCTGTACTGGGCTGTGGCCCAGGGACTGCAGCACTACGAGATCGAGGACCCGGACATTACCGCCAGCCTCCGGCGGATTGAACCCCGGCTGGGGAAGGCGGAGGACCTTTTGCCTGCTTTTCCTGCCGATTCCTTTGATGTGGTCTATTTCGACCCCATGTTCCGGAAACCGGTGGGGAATTCTGCCAGCATGCAGCCTCTCCGGCCCGCCTCCTACCACAAGCCCCTGGATGCCGGGATGATCCGGGACGCCCTGCGGCTGGCCCCCCGGGTGGTGGTGAAGGAGCGGGATGAAGACCTGCTCCGGAGCCTGGGAGCCCGGGAGATCCAGGGAGGCAAATACAGCAAGCTCCGGTACGGAATCATCCTCCGGGAGGAAGGGGACCAGGATGGAAAATAAACCCAGAGTCATTGCCATCATCGGCCCCACTGCCACCGGCAAAAGCCACTGCGGCATCGCCCTGGCCCAAAAACTGGGGGGAGAGATCATTTCCGGAGATTCCATGCTGGTGTTCAAACACATGGACATTGCCACCGCCAAACCTACGGCGGAAGAACTGGCCCTGGTGCCCCACCATCTGGTGGACATCCTGGAGCCGGACGGCAAATTTTCCGTGGTGGATTTTCAGCAGCAGGCGGACCGGCTGATCCGGGACTGCAATGCCCGGGGGAAAGTGCCCATCCTGGTGGGAGGCACCGGTCTGTACATTAAGGCCCTGCTGGAAGCCTACGATTTTTCCCGGGTGGACGAGTCTTCTGCCCTGCGCCGGCAGCTGGAGGAATTCGCCGACCGGGAAGGGAATGAGGCCCTTCATGACAAGCTGAAAGTATTAGACCCGGTAAAGGCCAATGAATTGAAGATTAACGACAGAAGGCGTATAATAAGGGCAATCGAAACGATCCGGGGCGGGGACCGGGTGTCCACGGCCAAGGCCACTGAAAGTCCCTACCAGGCGGTCGTATTCGGGTTGACAATGCCTCGCGATTCTTTGTATGAGCGGATCAACCGGCGGGTTGATCTTATGGTGGAACAGGGCCTTTTTGAAGAAACCAGGAAGCTGGTGGCCATGGGGGTGCCGGAAACGGCCCAGTCCATGAAGAGCATCGGGTACCGGCAGGTGCTTCAGTATTTCCATGGTGAATGGACAAAAGAAGAAGTCATCGCCAAACTGAAACAGGCCACCCGGAACTTTGCCAAGCGCCAGATCACCTGGTACAAGAAAATGCCCTACATCCAGTGGTTCCAGCTGGACGATCCTCCCGATTACGGGAAATGTGTCGCAGCCATGCTGGCAGCCCTGGCAGAACAGAAGTTTATTCCGCAACAGGAACCCTGAGGCGTTAAGCGGCCCTTCGGCCACTGAAGCTCAAGGCGGATGCTGCCCAGGCAGACTCCGTGCCAAATCCCAACAAGAGAGAAGGAATACCTATGACAACAGGTAACAATAAACCATTGAATTTACAGGACAGCTTTCTGAACAAAGTACGCAGCGAAAAAAAGACCATTGTGGTGTATCTCCTTAATGGCTTCCAGGTCCGTGGCAGGGTCTGGGGCTTCGACAACTTCACTGTCATCATGGAAAGTGAAGGGAAGCAGCAGCTGATCTACAAACATGCCATCTCCACCATCGCTCCCTTGGAAAACGAGGCAATTCTAGTGCTGAAAAAAGGGAATGATCAGGGTGTCACTAAGGAATAAACTGGAAAAAGAAATCAATCTGTTTTTGGAATATCTGACAGTGGAACTGGGGCTGGCCTACAACACCCGGGAATCCTATGGCCGGGATCTCCGTCTGTTTGCAGGCTGGATCAAAAAGCCCCTGGAAGAAGTCCAGCGGGAAGATATCCTGGGGTACATGCGGATGCTGAAGCAGCACCAGTACGCCCCCACCTCTGCTTCCCGGAAGCTGGCGGCCCTCAAGGCCTTTTTCCGCTTTATGACCGCTGAAGGGTTCCTGGAAGAGGATCCTTCGGAAGTGGTGGAAGCAGGGAGCCGGGGAGTGGTGCTTCCCAAGGTCATGAGCCTGGAGGAAGTGAAGCAGCTGTTTTCCGCTCCCGACCTGACCCAGCCGGAAGGGTTCCGGGACCGGACCATGCTGGAAGTGATGTACGCTACGGGCATGCGGGTTTCCGAACTGCTGAACCTGAAACGGGCCAGTGTGAACCTGGAGACCCGGTATGTGATCGCCTACGGGAAAGGATCCAAGGAGCGGCTGATCCCTCTGGGACAGTACGCCATCCAGTTCCTGAAAAAGTACCTGGCGGAAGTGCGGCCTCTTTTTGTGAAGAACGGGAAGGACGATGACAGCCTGTTCCTGACCATCCGGGGCACTGGCATGACCCGTCAGCGGTTCTGGCAGATCATCCGGGCCTACGGAGTGAAGGCGGGGATCCAGAAGCCTCTTACACCCCACATCCTCCGGCATTCTTTCGCCACCCACATGCTGGACAACGGGGCAGACCTCCGGACGGTCCAGGAGCTTCTGGGCCATGCGGACATTTCCACCACCCAGATCTATACCCATCTTACCAACAACCGGTTGAAAAAAGTCTTCGACAAAACCCATCCCAGAGCGTAACGAGGTGAAAAAACATGATGAAAACCACACTCTTAATGGGCCTGATGACCGGTCTCCTGCTGCTGATCGGCGACTATATCGGCGGCAGCAGCGGCATGACCGTGATGCTGGCCTTTTCTCTGATTTCCAATGTATTGCTGTACTGGTACAGTGACAAACTGGTCATTGCCCAGTATGATGCACGGCCGGTGGACGCCGGGAGCGCTCCTCAGCTGTACGGCATTGTGCAGAGTCTGGCCCGGCGGGCCCAGCTGCCCATGCCCCGGGTGTATGTGGTGGATACGGCGCTGCCCAATGCCTTTGCCACCGGACGGAATCCGGAACATGCGGCGGTCTGTGTCACCACAGGCCTCATGGAGATGCTCACGCCCCGGGAAGTGGCCGGGGTGCTGGGCCACGAAATGAGCCATGTGAAGCACAACGATATCCTGATCAGCACCATTGCCGCCGGCATGGCCGGGATCATTTCCGTCATGGCCCGGTTCGCCTTCTGGTTCGGCGGGGACCGGGATGACCGGCGGAACAATCCGTTGGCCGGGATCCTGATGCTGGTGCTGACGCCTTTGGCCGCGGCGGTGATCCAGCTGGCCATTTCCCGTACCCGGGAATACATGGCCGATTTCACCGGGGGCCAGCTCAGCGGGGACCCGGATGCCCTGGCAGACGCCCTGGAAAAGATCGAAGGGTATGCCCGTACCCGGACCATGCCCCGGGCCACGGAAGCCACGGCCCATATGTTCATCATTTCTCCGTTCTCTGCCAAAGATGCCCAGGCCATTTTCAGTACCCATCCGCCTACCGAAAAGCGGATCGAACGCCTGCGCCAGGAGGCCCAGGAAATGCGCAGCCGGGGCATGATCGACCCGGTGGTGTAAGGGGGAAAAAAGGGGGGGGTGTTGCACGTCCTGTGCAACACCCCCCTTTTTTTATGAATCGTTACAATGTCCACGATCTGCCATACAGGATGCCTTATTTATACCATCCTGCAGGGCAATGTATTCTGTATAGGCACAATCTTCATTGTGTAACAAATAAGATAACGGTTATAGTTATCAATATTCAGACTATTCCCTTGAATTTGTGACTTTATTGTGCTACAATATTCCAGTAACGAAGGTCAGCCGGGCTGGAGCCGGCTGACGCGCTGCATGGTTTCATTATTTTTTATTTAGAGGGGGTTTCAAAAATGGAGAGGATGATTATTAAATTATCCATGTTCCACACATTGGCATTGGGTGTACTTTCCATCTGGTTCGGTGACTGGCTGAGAGCCAAATTCCCGTTCCTGAAGAAGTACTGCCTGCCTGGTGCAGTTGTCGGCGGTACGATTTTTGCCATTATCAGTTTATTGCTTTACAACGCGGGCATCTGCGAACTGCAATTTGACTACAAGGTAGCCAACAGCCTGTTCTACTGCATCTTCTTTGCCGCCAGCGGTGCGGCAGCCAGCCTGAGCCTGCTGAAAACCGGCGGCAAATACGTGGTGCTGTTCTGCATTTCCGCTGCCGTCCTGGCCGCTCTTCAGAACGGTATCGCCCTGGGCCTGGGCTCTGTACTGAAGGTTCCGCCTCTGCTGTCCATGATGACCGGTTCCATTCCCATGACCGGGGGCCACGGCAACGCCGCAGCCTTTGCTCCCATCGCCGTACAGTTCGGCCAGAGCAATGCCATGGAAGCCGCCATCGCTGCAGCCACCTTTGGTCTGATCTCCGGCGCCATCATCGGCGGGCCTTTTGGCCGGTTCATCGTCCGGAGACATCACCTGGAAGATCCTGCTCTGGATGGGAAGGGTGAAATGGAAGAAGAATCCGGGAAGTCCACCATGGGCAACCTGATGCACAAAGGGGATGTGGTCCAGGCCATGTACCTGATGTGCTTCGCCCTGGGGGTTGGCGGTGCCGTGTTCACCGTGCTGAAAGCCCTGCACATCTCCTTCCCGATCCACGTATGCTGCATGTTTGCCGGCATCCTGATCCGTCTGTTCTTCGACGCCAAGAAGGGCGCAGATCATACGGCCCTGTATGAAGGCATCGATACCGTTGGGGACTTCTCCCTGGGTCTGTTCGTGTCCATGTCCATCATTTCCATGAAACTGTGGACCCTGGCCGGCATGGGCCTCCAGCTGTTCATCCTCTGCATGGCCCAGGCCATTTTCATCATCTTCTACTCCTATTTCGTGGATTTCTTCGGAATGGGCAAGAACTACGATGCAGCAGTCATCGCCGTTGGTCATACCGGGTTCGGCCTGGGTGCCGTGCCCGTATCCATGGTAACCATGACGGCCGTGTGCAAGAAGTACCGTTACTCCAAACTGGCCTTCTTCGTGGTACCGGTTATCGGTGGGTTCCTGAGCAACATCACCAACGCCATCATCATCAGTAAGTTCCTGGACATTGCACATACCATGCAAATGGCCATGGGGCTGTAAGCGCAAGGATAGTCAACAGAATATCCAATCACACAAAGAGGATCCTGCTCCAGAGGGTCCTCTTTTCGCATATCTGAGAAAATTTCCCAAACCCGCATCCCGCCTTGCGTTCCATGAACACACGTTTTTGTCAAGTCTTTTATATTTTTTCAGCCGTGATATAATGATACCGATTTGTCAGGAGGGGAGGGAGAAACATGCACATTGCCGGCTGGCAGAAAGTATCCCTGGTGGATTACCCGGGGAAAGTGGCCTGCACCCTGTTTACCGGGGGATGCAATCTCCGGTGTCCCTACTGCCACAACAGCGAGCTCCTGGAAGGCGAAATGCCCTCCCAGGATATGGAGGAAGTGATGGCCTATCTGGACGCCCGGAAGGGCATCCTGGACGGTGTGGTGGTCAGCGGAGGAGAGCCCTGTCTCCAGCCTGATCTGGCAGCCTTCCTGGCACGGCTGAAGGAAAAAGATCTTTTGGTGAAGCTGGATACCAACGGGTGTTATCCGGACCTTCTGGGAGAGATCCTGAACCGGCACCTGGTGGATTACGTGGCCATGGACTGGAAAAACGCTCCGGAAGACTACGCCCTTACTGTGGGCCGGGAGGTATCCCCTCTGGAACAGGTGACCGGGAGCCTGGATAAGCTCCTTTCCGGATCCGTCCCCTTCGAGCTTCGTACAACCGTTGTGGAACAGCTCCACACCGAACGTTCGTTTGAAAAAATCCGGGATTACCTGGAGCCGCTCCTTGCCAAAAAAGGGAAAAAGATCCCGGCTTTTTATCTCCAGGCTTTCAAGGACCGGGACACCGTCCCCTTTGCCGGCTTCACTGCTCCGGATAAAAAATCCCTGGAACGGTATGCAGCCTTGCTGGAGCCCCTGGCGGACAAGGTTGGACTGCGGGGCGTATGACACAACATCTAGTATACAACGTTGTATATTACCACCATATATTGACAAGCGTTCCAATACGGGCTACAATGAAAGAGCATTTTGGAAGAGCAATCAAGAGAAAGAGGGAATGGAGCCATGTATTCAGTGGTAAAACGCGATGGCCAGATCGTTGATTTTGACGTGACCAAGATCAGCAGTGCCATTACCAAAGCATTCGAAGCACTTCACAAAAACTACCATCCCAGCATCATCAACATGCTGGCTCTGCAAGTCACTGCCGACTTCGATCCCAAGATTAAGGACAATCTGATCAGCGTGGAAAGCATCCAGGACAGTGTGGAAAAGGTACTGTCCGATTCCGGCTATGCCGATGTGGCAAAGGCCTATATCCTGTACCGGAAACAGCGGGAGCAGATCCGGAACGTGAATTCCTCCCTGCTGAACTACAAGGAACTGGTGGACAACTACCTCCATGTCAACGACTGGCGGGTAAAGGAAAATTCCACGGTCACCTATTCCGTAGGGGGCCTGATCCTGTCCAACAGCGGAGCCATTACCGCTAACTACTGGCTGAATGAAATCTACGACAAGGAAGTGGCTGACGCCCACAAAAGCGCTGCCATGCATATCCACGATCTGAGCATGCTCACCGGCTACTGCGCCGGCTGGAGCCTGAAACAGCTGATCCAGGAAGGACTGGGTGGCATCCCCGGGAAGATCACTTCTTCTCCCGCGAGCCACCTGTCCACCCTGTGCAACCAGATGGTGAACTTCCTGGGCATCATGCAGAACGAATGGGCCGGAGCCCAGGCTTTCTCTTCTTTTGATACCTATCTGGCGCCTTTTGTGAAAAAGGACAACCTGAGCTATAAGGAAGTGAAGCAGTGCGTCCAGTCCTTCATCTACGGGGTGAACACTCCCAGCCGGTGGGGTACCCAGGCACCGTTTTCCAACATCACCCTGGACTGGACCGTCCCCGACGACCTGAAAGACGTGCCTGCCATTGTGGGGGGTAAGGAACAGGACTTCACCTATGGGGACTGCAAGAAGGAAATGGATATGGTGAACAAGGCCTTCATCGAAAACATGATCGAAGGGGACGCCAACGGGAGAGGCTTCCAGTATCCCATTCCCACCTATTCCATTACCAAGGATTTCGACTGGAGCGATACGGAAAACAACCGGCTGCTCTTTGAAATGACCGCCAAATATGGCACTCCTTACTTCTCCAACTACATCAATTCCGACATGAAACCCAGCGATGTCCGGAGCATGTGCTGCCGGCTGCGGCTGGATCTCCGGGAGCTGCGGAAGAAATCCGGGGGCTTCTTCGGGTCCGGGGAATCCACCGGGTCCGTAGGGGTGGTCACCATCAACATGCCCCGGATTGCCTACCTGGCCAAGGACAAAGATGATTTTTACCGCCGACTGGACCATATGATGGACATTGCCGCCCGGAGCCTGAAGACCAAACGGACCGTAATCACCAAGCTGCTGGATGCCGGGCTCTATCCCTACACCAAACGGTACCTGGGCACCTTCAAGAACCACTTCAGTACCATCGGGCTCATTGGCATGAACGAAGTGGGGATCAACGCCAACTGGCTCCGGAAGGACCTGACCCATCCGGAAACCCTGGAATTCACCAAGGAAGTGCTGACCCATATGCGGGAACGGCTGAAGGATTACCAGGAACAGTACGGAGACCTGTACAACCTGGAAGCCACTCCGGCGGAATCCACCACCTACCGGCTGGCCAAGCACGACAAGGAACAGTATCCGGACATCATCACCGCCAACGAACACGGAACCCCGTATTACACCAACTCCTCCCATCTGCCGGTGGGGTATACGGAAGACCTGTTCACCGCCCTGGATATGGAAGATGATCTCCAGACCCTGTACACCTCCGGTACCGTATTCCATGCCTTCCTGGGCGAAAAACTGCCGGATTGGAACTCTGCCGCCGGTCTGGTGCGGAAGATTGCCAACAACTACAAGCTGCCCTATTTTACCTTGTCTCCCACCTACAGCATCTGCCGGGAACACGGGTATCTGAACGGGGAACAGTACACCTGCCCCTACTGCGGCAAGAAGACCGAAGTCTACAGCCGGATCACCGGATATTATCGGCCGGTGCAGAACTGGAACGACGGGAAGATCCAGGAATTCAAGGACCGGAAAGTCTATGACTTGGGCCAATCCCATCTGAACAAAGAAGAAGCCAAAGGCCAGCGGCCCCAGTTCCGCAAACCGGCGGTGAAACCGGCTCCCACTGAAGCCAAACAGGTGGTCAGCGCCGGCAGGGACAAAGGCTGGATCCTGTTCGGGACCCACACCTGCCCCAACTGCAAAATGGCTGTGAAAGAACTGGAAAAACACGGAGCCGCCTTTACAGAGATCTTCGCCGAAGAACATCCGGAACTGGCGGAAAAATACCAGGTGCAGAGCGCACCCACCCTGCTGGTAACCCAGGGAGACACCCTGAACAAAATCGAAGGGTTCGGACCCATCCGGGCCTTCATCAAGAAGCAGGGGATGTAAAAGAAAAAGGGATGTTGCACGGGCAACATCCCTTTTTTGTCTCGAGACTCGAGACCGAACCGCTGCGACCGGCCCTGCGGAGCCTAACCGATTGGCCGGTAGAAATCCGTAGGGGATGACCAAGGGCTGCGAAGCAATCCCGCCCGGTCATCCCGTATGCACGGACGAATGATGGAGCGGCGGCAGAGAAAAAACCGCCCAGAGAGCCCTCCAGAACGCCATACAGGAGAAAAGCCGGTATGTGGCCAAACGCATCATGCCAGGTTGAGAAAAACGGCAATGCCTGGCTAATGTAAAAACGATAAAAAGTATTGACTTTAAAGTAAAAGGATGGCCTGTTGAGAGGAGAAAATAAGATGAAAGTTAGGTATATTGGCCCCAATCAAGGGGTAGATGCGTTTACAAGTAATAAAATTTATGCAGTTGTTGGGGTCAAGGTTCCTTGGATAAAAATCATAGATGATTCGGGAGAAGACTATGTTTATTTGATTAACGAACCTCGTTTGCTGGATAGTGAGGTATCTGGTAAGTTTGAAATTGTTGAAGATGATGAAAATGGTACGTTAAAAAAAGCTTTTGACGAAGCAAAAAAATGGGCAAATCCAAACTGATTTTTATCGAAGAAAATCCCCCTGCTCCGGCAGCGGGCTTTTCTTCTGCCTGAATTTCATAGTGTTATACAAGGGCACCGGGAAACCGGCTGCCCTATTTTTATGCACAAAAAGGAGAGATGCAAGATGAAGAATGTGAAAACTATGGCCCTGGCTCTGGCAGCCGGTGTGGAACGCGGCTTTCCAGACTTTGAAAAAGTGCGCAAATTTTGCTCTGCTGATTTTTGAAAAGTTGGCAAAAAGTTGGCAAAACAGGCATGAAAAAAGGAACGGTGTGAAACGTCCAAACTGGTTTAAAAACCCCAAAACCCGCATGTTTACAAGGTTTTTAACAGTATGTGACGCTAACCCGTTCCCGTAATAAGCATTGGTGGAGATGAGGGGAAAGGCAAGCAGTACCGCCGTATTCACCACTTTATATAGACAAGTGCGCAAAAAGTGCGCAAACCAACATAAAATTTCATTGTGCTCCTGCAATAGGCCTGGATTTTTACCAGGTCTATTTTTTATGTGCAGGTGGCAAGGGATCCGGACAGATCGTTGCAAAGAAAAAAACAAGGGGCGCCCATGTTGTCAACCACCAGTAGGCCACAATGGTCACACCCCTTGCCTTCATGCTCTGTATTTTACACGGTTTTCAATTCTATTGCAACCGCCCCGCGTACTGAATTGGACCGGGTTTAATATGGGTGTTTGGGGTGAAACCCGCCCGCCCTATATACTTATACCTGTTTTCAATTCCGTACTTTTTAAAGGGGCTTAAACACGTGTTACCAGTCGAACGATTCCCGTTCGGCGTATTCGCCGTCCGTTCTTTCCTCATAATCATCATAGATTTCCTGCGGGGTGGAATCGCTAGGCATTTCCACTAACGAATCTTCCAGGGCTTCTTCCTGCGCATTGTCGCAAAAATCGTCATAATCGATATAATCGCCGTTTTCCATTTCAATATCATCCATCTTTTTAGCTCCTTTTATAAATTCCACTTTTTCAAACGACTTTTAAGGCCGGATAAGAAAAAATGGAAACCTACCGCCGAATTGCAAAATTGCCGCCCGATTTTTGGGACTATACCCCCCATTGCAGGGGGATCCCGTTGCCTAACAACGTAAAAATTATGCTGATTCATGATTATATTCCAGCTCCTTCTAACGATTCATACAAAAATGTATGAATGTATGAAGGACGTATGAAGCGAAACCCCGCATGAATAATAGCTCTGCGGCCTTTCATACATTTCATACATTCTAAAATAAGCATATATATAAATAAAATAAAAATGAAAATAAAAGAGAAATACACCCATTTCATTTTTTATTTTTTATTTTATTTATATTTTTATGTATGAAATGTATGTATGTATGAAGAAACCCGAAACCCCAGGTATAATGCGGGGTTTCGGGTATTCAATTTTCATACATGCTTCATACATTCATACATTCGCCCTTCGGCAATACAATCTTATAGCAGTAAAAGCGCTTGCCGTTCATTGAACTAGAATGAACATATCTTTTTCCGCTAGCCCTTTTAAGCCACCCTCTGCCTGCCCAGGTGTCCATCATAGTAGAATTAAAATTAAATCCCTTTCTACTTAATTCGCGTTCGCATACCTCCGTGTTAATGCTAGCAACGCCATTCTTAATCCTGCCCCAACTTGTATTAGAAGGGTAGTGGTAATTTCCCGCGTCGTCATCATATTCAAATTTATCCAGATTCTCGTTGATAACATATTCAAATTTATCCAGATTCTCGTTGATATGGTTAACCAGGTAGTAATAAGCCCGTACATCCGTACTGACTTCATTCTTGCTTTTAAGGAACGGGGCAACGTCTTTGGGCTGTAATCCTGGATAGTCGTAATGATAGAAGTAAACCCGGAGAATATCATCAGCACACATTAACAGCCCCATTGCTGCCGCCTGTTTGTCCGTCGTTCCGGTTTTTCTAAGGCTTGCAACAGTATCATCATACATTTTAACTAACATGTTTTTCCCTTGTTCATCGCTATCCCTTGCATAAAGTTCTTTTACCTTTGCGGTGTATGCAGGCCCCAGGAACCCGTAGCAATTTCTTACGATTCTAGCAACGTCTCTAGCAACGGCTTGTTGGTCTTTTTCTGGATCAATATCAAACAGGTTTTTACATTCGACTTCAATTAGACGGTTTACCGTGCCGCCCCCGCTGTTGCTGCTTGTCATGGGGTTTTCACCTGTAAAAATAAAACAGGTTTTGTGCCTTCCGGTTTCTCGCTGTTTCATGTTGGTATCAAGTCGGCCCCGTTCGGTTCCTTCTGTGATTTCATAAATAAACGGATCCCAACCTTTAAACCATGTCTGTTCTTCTATTGTTTTCGCTTCATCCCCAAAATAAGGAAGGCTATGAAGAAAGCAGGCCAGGCTTATTGTAGCGTTTTTAGTAGAACCCATAGTTTGAACATAGCCGCCGCCAACTTCCGGGTTTCCCCATACACTCGCGGCAACCATCATGGCAACGGTTTTTCCGTGCCCCGTGCTTCCCCATAAGAGAAATGCAAAAGGCGACACCCCAACCAGCTGAATCAGCGGGGCCGCAAGACTTGCGGCAACGGCTAACCGTGTAGGCATTTTATCTAGCAGGGGACGAACGTTTTTTAACCATTCGTCTAAACTTCCTTGCTTTGACTGGCCAATAGCACGGATAACCCGTTCATTTTCTTCACTGACTACCGCAATACCATCATAAGGTGCAAAATTCATAATACCCTCCTTAATCCTCAACCCATCCCAGGTGTCCAATACTTGTTAATTCTGGCAAGGTGTCCTTATTATCATTCAGACAACATGAAATAAATTTAACCAGTAGCTTTGCCGAATTTTCATCAACGGGTACCCCGTAGTTACCCAGGGTATTAACCTTTTTGGATTCACCCCAAAATTGCCTGGGGCGCGTGATTGTAATCCACTTGTTACCCCGTTTAAAGGCAACAGCAACGGAATACTGCCCGGTTTCCCTGTCGAGAAAACCCTTAACTGGCATAATGGGGACGGTACAGGCATCGGCGTATTGGGGCACCCCATCGGCTATAGATTTCAGACGTTTTACGCCTGTATCATCTGCAATCCAATCTCCACAAGCAAGGGAAAGGCCGTCTGGGGGATCCGTGTAACGTGTAACATTCCGCCTGCTCTGGCCTTGCGCTGCGGCTTTTACCTTGAAGGCTTTTAAAGTTTCCTTGAAACCCGTTGCTATTCCCAACTTGCGCGCCCTTGCTTTTGCCTTCATTTCGGCGCGTGCTTGCTCAGTAGGGGGAAGGCCGATTAACCAGATGAAAAAGCCCTCCTCGCTCATAGCGTTTTCATCCATGGTTTCTATTGCGTCAATGCAGTATTTTTCGGCGGTAAATTTGTAATTTTTAATTGCTTCCGGATCCCCGTTGGCCTGGAAATAGTCGGCAACGTCGCCTTTTTCGGGACACTCTGGCCATATATCCCGTAAATGAAGGATCCTGGCCCCGTGTTCCCGTTGCCAATAATCCGCATAATCGCGGCCGGGGCCGTCATTGTCGGGTATCACGATTTTATTGGAAAACTTGCCCAGGATTTCCTTGTCCGTTTCCGATAATTTGGGGCTTTCCGCGCCCGTGTTGGTACTCGTTGCCAGGAAGTCCGCCGCCGTCATTGAATCCGCGCATTTTTCGCCCTCAACGATATATAAAGGCGTATCCGGGGCCGCTTTGGCCAGTTTATCCAGTTTATCCAGGTTATACAGATTGTTGCAATGTTTCGGCTTTTTATAAACCAGGTTCCCGTCCGCGTCCGTGTAGAGAAAGCTGAATTTCTTATGACCATCCGCGAATTTTTCCCGAATCTTGCAATAGGCTTCCCTGCCGTCTGGATCCCGATAGGTATATACAATCCGTTCAACCCGCCGCCCGTGGTCCTTTGGCTTTTTAGGTTCAGCAGGGGCAGGGGCCTTTGCGGCAATGGGGGTTCCGCTGTTGTTTGTGTCCAGGGCTTTCAATACATCCGGGAGGGACTTGTGGCATTTCTGGCAATACAGCAACGTTTTTTCCCCGTCCCGATTTATATAAAGGTGGTCTTCATCCCCGCATACAGGACACTGCGCCACCAGGGCATTTCCCCTCTTGTGTACATTGGGAAGTTTTGTTAAAATTTCATCATAGGAAAGTTTGTTGCTCATTATTTTATACTCCTTTTAAAGATTTCTTCATTTTCCCTTTCATTGTTTCAACCCTTCCCCCTATTGTTACACACTGTTAAAATCGCTATAATAAAGAACAAGGACAAAACCCCTGCCCGGAATTTTGCCCTTTGCCGTTGTGAATGGTCGCTCATTCATGACGGCTGTTTTTATTTTTCAACGATTTCAAACAGGGCCTTTCTCATGCTGTCTGCCTTTAATTCTTCCCGTACTGCTACTTTCTTCATGAATTCGACAACTTCCGGGTAATTCTCATTGCCCGCAATGTCCCCCATGGTATTCCATAGTTCCGCCGATTTCAGAACCTGTTCAATATAATCCGTTACGGCTTTCATCTGTTCCCGCGTTACTCTGATTCTTTCCATGCTGCACACTCTCCTTTTACAACTTTTACCGTGTAGGATTTTTCCAGGCTGTTTATGGCCGCCTTTGGCCCCTTGCCGAACCGATAGGGAAACAGGGGGCAATCTGTCAAAACACAATCCCGGACTTCCGCCCGCTGATAACCAGAACAGTTTAAACATTTCGCCCGAATAGCCCGGGCCATTGAAGGGGTTTTAACGTCCAAAATTACAACTGTTTGTTTCTTGCTCATGGTTTCACCTCATTTCCACTTGTTGTGTAAATCTGCAACGGGTTAAAGCCGCCGCAATGCCAATAAATCCCCGCCCCGTATGGAATCCCATAGGGGCTTTATTTCGTTGCCGAAAAATGGGGTTTATTTCTTCAAATACGCCAGGTTCTGTTCTTTCAGAAATTCCATTAGATCCCGTTCCCGAACACGTTTCAGTGTGTTGCTTAAATCCAGGAACGCGCCCCGGTATTTCGGAATTGCCCGCATTTTGTTTAACAGCCGCCAAACTGTAGGCCTTGTAACAGAAAGCATTTCCGCAATCTCTGTGCGGCTCAACCAACGCGCGCCGTAGTCGTCAACGTAAATCGTTTTGACTTGTAACATGTTCATCCTTCCTTTCCCGACTCAATAAGCACTGACAGGGTACTTGTTATTTTTCGATAATGTCGGCCGGGGACACGTCCAGGGCCGCGGCAATCTTGCCAACGGTTTCCAGATTTGGCTTTCTTTTTCGGTTCAAAATTTGCCACATGGTACTGCGGCTAATTTTGGCCTTTTCTACCATTGCCGAAAGAGTGAGTTTGTTCTGTGCCATAAGAACGCACAATTTTTCAGTATTCAGTTTCATGAAATTCCCTCTTTGAAAATGATTGAATCATTACAATCTCATATTATCATCAAATGTTTTCAGTGTCAACATTGTGGTTTTCAATTTCCAAATTTATTTCAAATGTTTTCTTTTTCTCTGGGGTGTTGTATAATTTCATCATGGAGGTATATTTCTATGGAAATTGGAAAACGGATTAGATCATATCGGGAAAAACAAGGATTAACACAAGGTGATTTGGCAACACACGCCCATATTTCCCGAATTTCCCTGGGGAACTATGAGCGCGGGGAAAGAATCCCGCCCGTTGATATATTTTTGCGCATTGCCCAGGCATTGCACGTATCAACAGATGAACTGCTGGGATATTCTCCCGCTAAAGATCCTTTGCAAAAAGTTCTTTCTGATTTAAATTCTTGCGGTTTTCTCGCAAAACCGATTATGTACCCTAAGAATCCGGAATATCTTCCCTCTATGGTAGAAATTACGGACAAGGAAGGAAGCGTACATACCTACCCCAGGGATACTGTACTTTTTATTTTTGGCAAAGTTCAAGATTCTGTTTTATATCGGGACTTTAAATATAATTGCTATCTTACGGCAATGGATCAAATGACAGATACCATTGCTAAACAGTTTTATTTAATGGTCAAAAATGATAGTTCTTTTGCTGAAATAAAAAAGAAAATTTTAGAACAAGATCCAAACGCATTTGACAAATAACCTTTTTTCTCCCGACTCAATAAGCACTGACAGGGGCACAATGAGTAACGGGAAAGAAGGTATTTTATATGTGGATAACCAAAAGAACGAACAGCAAGGGAACTCGATATGTTTACCGGGAACGGTTTGAAGACAAGAAAACGGGGCTTAAATTAACTGTTTCTGTTACTTTGAATAGCAAGAACGCCCATGCCCAAAAGGTGGCAGCGCAAATGCTGCGGGAAAAGTTTGAAGAAAAACTAGACAACGGGGCAACGGAAAAGGCCCTGCGGCTGAACTCGTTGCCCCTTGAACAGGTTTGCAGGGAATGGAGGGCGGTTTCTGATATGACTGTAAAGGAACTAACCCGCCGGAATCATGAAAACTATGTTCGAAAAATCCTGGGCGGCTTGCCCCGGAATATCCTTTTCCATGACTTCACCCCTGCCCTTGCCGAAAAGCTGTTGTTCCGCTATTACTATCTGGATAAGCTGTCTTACAACTACTGTAAATCGCTGTTGGTTACCGTAAAAGCGGTAATGCGACACGCAAAAAAAGCCGGATATATTAACGATATAACCGACTATGAAAGTATTCAGTTGAAAAAACGCCCGGCAACCCCGGACGAACTGGCCAAAAGCAATAACAAGTTTCTGGATCATGACGAACTGAAAGAATGTCTGGCCCAACTGGACAGGCTGAACCACCGTGTTTGCCTTGCTATGGAGTTTCTTTCTTTAACGGGGCTACGTTGCGGGGAAATGCTTGCAGTACGCCGCAAGGACGTTGAACTGGACAAGGGGTTATTGCATGTTACGGGATCCATTGTAGGAACCGCCAAAAACGGGGAAGACGTACAGCGGGGAACCCCGAAAAACGTTTATTCCTACCGTACCATTACCTTGAACCAGAGGTCCATAGATATTATTGAGCAATTCAACCTGGCCAATAAGTGTATGAGCAAATGGGGCCGGGATGAATCCGGGCGGCCCTGCTGTTACAAGGACAGGGGATATATTTTTACCACCTGTTCCGGGTTCCCGCTGAACCGCCAATATATCAATGGTCTGTTACGACAGATCCAGATACCGGGGAAGCATATCAGCACCCATATTTTCAGACACACCCATATTTCCATGCTTGCGGCTATGGGTGTACCCGTAAAGGCTATAATGGCCAGAGTAGGCCACAATGACCCAAAAACAACGTTATCCGTTTACACTCATATCACCCAGGATATGCAGGAAAAACTGGATCGTTGCCTGGATAAAATGACAGTGTGAAAAAGTGCGCAAAATTAAGGGTAAAAGGACGTAAAAAGCTGTTAAAATTTTGCGCAAAAAAAGTCGCAAACCCAGACGGGGCGCGGCTTTCTAGGATTTTAAAAAGTGCGCAAAATTGCCCCTGCTGATTTTGCAGAAAGTGTGCAAAAAGTGCGCAAAACAGGCATGAAAAAGGAACGGTGTGAAACGTCCAAACTGGTTTAAAAACCCCCAAACCCGCATGTTTACAAGGTTTTTAACAGTATGTGACGCTAACCCGTTCCCGTAATAAGCATTGGTGGAGATGAGGGGAGTCGAACCCCTGTCCGAAAGCATTGCCATGCGAACTTCTCCGAGCGCAGACTGCATATTTTGTTTCGCAGCCGGCTTGCCTGCAGACGGGCCAGTCGACCTGCTATCTCGATGGGTTTCCCTGTCATCCTCCGAGAATTGGATGGCAGGTATCCTGCAAGTGTCGTCTATTCTTCTTCAGCAGGAATGAAGAGGAAAGACGTTAGCAATTTAAGCTGCTAAAGCGTAAGAATCGTCTGCGTTTATAACGCGTTTCCACCGTTTAATGGGGTTGGCGGAATCCCAGCTCGCTTATCGCACACCATCTACCCCCGTCGAAACCGGTACATCCCCAGGTATAGTGTGTACATTGTATTTTATCATGCCCATGTGGCTCCGTCAAGGGAGGCCAGGATTTCCCGGGCCCGGTCCACATCTTTTTCTTCCACATCGATGTAGTACATATCCCGGTCGATTTTTCCTTTAGGGCCAAAATCCCGGATATCCAGCTTGGCACCGCAGCCGCAGGCGGGGGCTTCGCTGGGAAGGGAGGTGGAGGAAAAGGAAATGCCGGCGTTTTTCAGGGCTTCTTTGGCAGTTTGCCAGTGGGCTTTGCAGCCTTTTTCCTTATAAACAGTGATCTTTTTGGTGAAAAATCCCATAAGGGGCCTCCTTTCAAATAGCAGATAATATTTTAAGCAAAGAATTATTATTTATTTACTATTATATCACATTATCCCCTTTCTTTCCTCCTGTTTTTATGGTATCATGGACTTGTCAGAAAAGATTGTCGACGAAGGCTGACAACCATACCATTTGCTTGTGAGGAGGAATTTTTTATGGAACAGAAATTCTACAAATGCGCTCATTGTGGGAAGATCATCGCTGTTGTGAAAGAAACCGGCGTGCCGGTAATGTGCTGCGGCCAGAAGATGGATGAACTGGTGCCCAATACCACGGACGCCGCTCAGGAAAAACATGTGCCGGTAGTGGAAGTTTCCGGCAATATCGTAACGGTGACCGTTGGTTCCGTGCTCCATCCCATGCAGCCGGAACATTACATTGAATGGATCTCCCTGCACACCAAACAGGGGAACCAGAGAAAAGAACTGAAGCCGGGGGATGCTCCCAAGGCCGTGTTCGCCCTGGTGGATGGGGATGAAGTGGAATTCGCTTACGCTTACTGCAACCTCCATGGGCTGTGGAAAAAGTGAATTTGGTTGTTAACGGTTAATAGTCAATGGCCGTTGGATGCCAGCACAGCTGGCTTTGAATGGATAAAAAGGACCTGCCGAACATCCGGCAGGCCCTTTTTTATGCTATAATCAACATAAAATCCCTGTCAAGGAGGCCTTTCCCATGTCGTTTCCCCTTTTCTGCATCACCAACCGGCATTTGTACTCCATGCCCTTTCTGGACCAGCTGGACCGGATCCTGACCCTTCGTCCGGCGGGAGTGATTTTGCGGGAAAAGGACCTTTCTTTGGAGGAATATGTTTCCCTGGGCCGGCAGGTGCTGGAAAAATGCCGCCGGGCGGGGGTTCCCTGCTGGTTCCATACTTTTGTGGAAGCGGCGCTGGAACTGGAGCCGGAGGGAATCCAGCTGCCCATGCCGGTGCTCCGGGCCTTGCCTCACAGGTGGCGGCAGAAATTCCCAGGGCAAGTGGGGGCCTCCTGCCACAGTCTGGAAGAGGTGCTGGAGGCAGCCTGGCTGGGGGCGGACTGCTGCACCTTCAGCCATATTTATCCCACCCGGTGCAAGCCGGGTCTGGCGCCCCGGGGCCTTGAACAGCTCCGGCAGGTGTGCGCCCAAAGCCCCATCCCCGTCTACGCCCTGGGAGGCATCACCCCGGAAAAGGTCCCGGAACTGAAAGAAGCCGGAGCCGCCGGGGCGGTGATGATGGGGTGGTGGGGAACTGTTGCCAGTCCAACCCCTTGACTTGCAACCTGGTATCCTATAATATGAAGGAATAAAACCAACTGTGAAGGAGTGGGCCTATGAAAAAACAACTGCTGGCCCTGGCGTTTTCCTGCTTTGTCCTTTGGGGCAGCGGGGATGCCCTGGCGGCCAAACCCACTGATTGGAGCCTTCTGGGAGAAAATACTTCCGGAGCCTACTATACGGACCTTGCCTCGTTCCGCCAGGAATCCAGGACCCCGTCCCTGACCCAGGCCACAGCCCGGGCAGTGCTGAAGAATCCCTCGTTCATCCGGCTGCTGGATCACCTGTATGCCAAGGATCTGAAAGAGGATGATTCGGCCAAAGAATGCATTATGGATGTGGAAATCAACCAAGCTGACCACACCTACCGGATCAACCAGATCCAGGTGCTGACCCGGAAAGGGAAGAGCCTGGAAAAGAAAAAGATCAAAGAAGAATTTCTCCCCATTCCTCAGCGGACCTTTGTGGCCGCCCTGGAAAAAGAGATCCAGGCCTGGAATCTGGAGAACAAAAAGGAGCCTGTGAAACATGAAAATCCGCGGATTTGAAAAAATCTCTTCCTATAAAGAGGTGGATTTCCCCCTGCCCAGCCGGCAGACCGCCCGGAGTGCCGGGTACGACATTTATCTGCCGGAAACCGTGACCATTCCGGCCCACAGCCAGAAAATGGTCCCCACCGGAGTAAAGGCCTACATGCAGGACAACGAATACCTGGGCATCCACATCCGGTCCAGCATGGCGGTGAAACGCCACCTGCGCCTGGTGAACAACGAAGGCATTGTGGATGCGGATTACTACAACAATCCAGACAACGAAGGCCATTTGCTGCTGGCCCTGGCCAATGACAGCAGCCAGGACGTGACCCTGGAAAAAGGGGAACGGGTGGCCCAGGGGATTTTCTATACGTATCTGCTGGCCGATGATGACGCCAGGGCTCCCAAACAGGAGCGGAGCGGCGGCTTCGGCAGCACCACGAAATGAGGGATGACCATGACGGACAATAAATGGAAGAAAATGATCGGCCTGGTGGACACCATGGGAGACTGGGGCGGCTACCAGCTGTATGAATGGTTCAAACTGTTCCCGGAACAGCGGGAAACGGCCCTCCGGGAATATATTTATTTGAAGGCTCACCTGATCCGGGGCTGCCTGACGGCCCTGAAAAAGGACCTTTCCAAAGAAGAATGGAATGAATTCTACCTGGCCCTGGGCAAACAGATGGAAGCCACTCCGGATTACAGCTACGGAGCCACCTATGATGGGCTGGTGGAAGCTCTCCGGGGCTACGAAGGCCAGAACCTGGCCCAGCAGAAAGCCATCTTTGCCAAACGGAGCACCATTGACAGCACGGTATATTCCCAGCAGTTTGTAAAAGATTTAACAAATTTCTTCAGCCGGACCCAGGCGGAACTGCGGAAAGGGCTCCGGGACTGAAAAAAGTTGTCTTCGGTAGTGAATAAAGGTTGACAAGTTGAAGATAAACTCCTATACTGTTACCATAACTAAACAAAAGATAGAGGCGCGGAAAACATCAGTAATTCTCTGAGGGACACCGTTGAGGGGAATGAAAGGGGAACCGCCGAAGCAAAGCTGCGGGTGCGCGCTTATGCTGGGATGCAGGTGAACAATCTGCAGACTGTCGCCTTTGGGTGGAGAGCTATCAATGGGAACGGAACCAAGTCCCCTGCCACGGCAGGAGCGGCTTCTTTTCTTGCAGGTCATTGGGCTCGCCTCGATGACCTGCTTTTTTGTCTCCCAAAGGATCAACAAAGGAGAGATGCACAGAATGATCAAAGTGATGGTAAACGGTGCCCTGGGCAGAATGGGGCATACAGTGGTACAAACGGTCCTGCAGCAGAAGGATATGGAACTGGTGGGCGCCGTGGACGTATTCGGCAAGGACAAAACCGTGGAAGGCTGCCCGGTGGATACGGACCTGGTACAGGCCCTGGAAGCCCATAAGCCCGATGTGGTGGTGGACTTCACCCGGCCGGATGTGGTCATGGGGAACCTGCGGATCATCCTGAACGCCGGGGTCAACGCCGTAGTAGGCACCACCGGCTTCACCCAGGAAAACCTGGGTGAACTGAAGGGCCTGGCGGAAAAGAACAACGTGGGCATCCTGGTTTGTCCCAACTTTGCCATGGGGGCGGTGCTGATGATGAAAATCGCCGCAGAAGTGGCCAAATACTTCCCCCAGGTGGAGATCATCGAAATGCATCATGACAAAAAGCTGGACGCTCCCAGCGGCACGGCCATCCTTACCGCCCAGAAACTGGCGGAAGTCCGGGGCGGCTTTGTCCAGCAGGGGAATCCCGATGAAGTGGAGAAACTGCCCCATGCCAGAGGCAGCGAATATGAAGGGATGCGGATCCACAGCGTACGGCTGCCCGGGTTCGTAGCCAGCCAGGAAATCATCTTCGGCAGCATGGGCGAAACCCTTACGGTGCGCAACGACCCGGTGAGCCGGGAATGCTACATGCCCGGTGTGATGCTGGGCTGCCGGACCATGGTAAACCGCAAGGGCCTGGTGTACGGACTGGATCAGATTCTGGATTAAGGATAAGAGGAGACGAAAATCATGAAAGAATACAACTTGGCAATTCTGGGTGCTACGGGCGCCGTTGGACAGGAATTCATCAATCTGCTGAACGAACGGGACTTCCCCTTCAAAAACCTGAAACTGCTGGCTTCTGCCCGCAGCGCCGGCAAGGAACTCACCGTCCGGGGCAAGACATATAAAGTGGAAGAAGCCAAAGCCGACTCCTTTAATGGGGTGGATGTGGCCCTGTTCGCCGGCGGCAGCATCTCCAAGACCTTTGCTCCCATTGCCGTAAAGGCCGGTGCCGTGGTGATCGACAACTCCAGCACCTACCGGATGGATCCGGATGTGCCTCTGATCGTCCCTGAAGTGAACCCTCAGGACATTACCAAACATCACGGGATCATTGCCAACCCCAACTGTTCCACCATCATCATGGTCATGGCCCTGAAACCCATCTACGATCTGGCCCGGATCAAACGGATCATCGTCTCCACTTACCAGGCTGCTTCCGGCGCCGGCAAAGACGGGCTGGACGAACTGGAAAACCAGATCAAACAGGCTGCCCGGGGCGAAGAAATGACCGCCAAGATCTTCCCCAGCGCCAGCGCCAAGAAACATTTCCCGCTGGCTCTCAACCTGGTGCCCCAGATCGATATCTTCCTGGACAACCTGTACACCAAGGAAGAAATGAAGATGGTCAACGAAACCAAGAAAATCTTCTCCGATCCGGAAATGCGCATTACTGCCACCACCGTCCGTGTTCCCGTATACCGGAGCCACAGCGAATCCGTCAACGTGGAACTGGAACATGACGTGGAACTGGAAGACATCCGCAAGGCTCTGGCCGGCTTCCCCGGCGTGGTGCTCCAGGACGATCCTTCCCAGCAGATCTATCCCATGCCTCTGTACACCTCCGGCAAGAACGATGTGTATGTGGGCCGTCTGAGACGGGATGAATCCGCGGCCAACAGCTTCAACTTCTGGTGCGTAGGGGACCAGATCCGCAAAGGGGCTGCCCTGAACACCCTGCAGATTGCGGAAACCATGGTGAAGAACGGCTGGCTGTAAGAGAAAACCAAACGAGATATTCGAGGGGAGCCTGAGTTTAAAATGAAAATCATTGTACAAAAATTCGGTGGAACGTCCGTTGCTACGCCTGCCACCCGTGAAAAAGTGGTGGGCAAAGTCCAGGAAGCCATTGCCCAGGGATATTCTCCCATTGTGGTGGTGTCCGCCATGGGACGCCGGGGAGATCCCTTTGCTACGGATACCATGATCGATATGCTGAAAAGTGTGAACCCCAACCCGGCTCCTCATGAACTGGATCTTCTGATGGCCTGCGGAGAAATCATCTCCTCCACGGTAATGGCCGCCACCCTCCAGGAAAAAGGCCTGAAGGCTAAAGCCCTTACCGGGGGCCAGGCCGGCATGATCACCGATGATGAATACGGCAATGCCAAAATCCGCACGGTGGAACCGGACAACCTGCTGGAACTGGTGGAACAGGGGATCATCCCTGTAATCTGCGGGTTCCAGGGGGTAACCGCCGATCACAAGAACGTGACCACCCTGGGCCGTGGGGGCAGCGATACCTCTGCCGCCGCCTTCGGGGTAGCCGTCCATGCGGACAAGGTGGAAATCTACACCGACGTGGACGGGGTCATGACCGCCGATCCCCGGATTGTAAAGGATGCCCACATCATCAAACAGATCTCTTATGATGAAATCCGTGAAATGGCCCACCAGGGCGCCAAGGTCATCCATCCCCGGGCGGTGGAAATCGTTATGCGTTACGGGGTCCCCATGGTGGTAAAGAGCACCTTCTCCGAAGCCCCTGGTACCCTGATCAGCAAGGAAGACCAGCCCAAGGAAATGGAAGAAACCGATTCCCTGGAAGAAAAACATGCCTGCGGGGTGGCCAGCAAGAACAACATCGCCTTCTTCTCCGTGAACCTGGAAACCAATGACGGGGCTGAACTGTTCGACACCCTGGCCAAAAACGGAGTGAGCATCGGTACCATGAGCCTCCAGCCCCATTCCCTGATGTTCGCCGTGTACAGTGCTGCTGCCGCTGATGCGGAAAAAGTGCTGAAAGCGGAAAACTGCAAGTACACCAAAGTGGAAGACTGCGCCAAAGTGACCGTGGTGGGCTCCCATATGGGCGGTGTGCCTGGCATCATGGCCCGGTTCATCAACGCTCTGGCCAAAGCCGGCATCGAGATCCTTCAAACTACAGATTCTGACAACCTGATTTCCGCCATTGTACGGGAATCCCAGGTAAAAGAAGCAGTCAATGCCCTGCACGCTGCTTTCCAACAATAAAAGGTGGTTAGCATGAACAAGAAACCTTATTTCGGAAGACTGATTACAGCAATGGTGACCTTCTTCAACGAAGACGGCTCCCTGAACGCGGACGGGACGGCGGAATTCGCCTCCTGGCTGCTGGACCACGGCTCTGATTCCATCCTGGTCAGCGGCACCAGCGGGGAAGCCCCCACCATGACCTATGCAGAAAAAGAAGAACTGTTTACCAAAGTCATCGCCAAGGTAAGAGCCAAAGGCAAAGGCCAGGTGATCGTAGGCACCGGCTCCAACAACACGGCGGATGTACTGGAAATGAACAAACTGGCAGAAAAAGTGGGCGCCGATGGAGTCCTGGTGGTGGGGCCCTATTACAACAAGCCCTCCCAGGAAGGTTTCTACCGTCATTTCAAGACCATTGCAGACAATACCAGCCTGCCCATTGTGATCTACAACGTGCCCGGACGGACCGGCAGCAATATTTTGCCTGCCACCGTTGCCCGTCTGGCCCATGAATGCAAAAACATTGTGGCCATTAAAGAAGCTGCCGGCAATGTAAGCCAGGTGGAAGACCTGTACCGTCTGGTGCCGGAAGATTTCTCCATTTACAGCGGGGACGATGCCCTGATCCTGCCTTTTATGAGCGTAGGCGCCGTAGGGCTGATTTCCGTCCTGAGCAATGTGAACGGAGAACTGATCCAGGAGATGATGCAGAGCTTCGAACAGGGTAAAGTCCAGAAGGCCCGGGACTTGAACAAGACCATGGTCCTCCAGTCCCGGAGCATGTTCCTGGTGAGCAACCCCATCCCCATCAAAGAAGCCGTAGGACTGATGACACCCTTCAACCCGGGGCCCTACCGTCTGCCCCTGTGCCCCATGACCGACGAAGAAAGAGAAAAGGTCACCCGGGCCTGGAAAGAAAGCGGGCTGTTGAAGTAAACAAGGTCAAGGGTCAACGGCCTGAGACCAGGGGGTGTGAAAAAATGATTCTTCATTTTTTCACACCCCCCTTTTTTTGCTATAATAGGGTCTGTACACCATAGCAGGGAGGGACGGACCCAATGGCAGAACCACAGGAATCACAGCATACCGGGGAATCCGGGGGCAAATACCGGCTGGCAGAGGCGGTGAAACGGCTGATGGCCCGGCAGAGCCTGGAAGACATCACCGTAAAGGAAATCACCGGGGAGGCCGGGGTATCCCGCCAGACCTTTTACCGGCACTTTCTGGACAAATATGATCTGGTGAACTGGTACTTTGATGAACTGCTGGCCAATTCCTTCCGGGAAATGGGCTACGGCAGGACCATTTACGAAGGCCTGGTCCGGAAATTCCGCTATATCCAGGCGGAAAAGGTGTTCTTCCGGGCGGCGTTCCAGTCGGACCAGCAGAACAATCTGAAAGACCACGACTTCCGGAAAATCTATGGGTTCTACCAGGACCTGTACCGGAAAAAGACCGGGAAAGACCTGGAGCGGGCAGTGCTGGCCCTGTTGGAAATGTACTGTCAGGCCTCCGTCTACATGACCGCCAAATGGGTGGGACGGGGAACCCGGGATGCAGCTCCGGAACAGCTGGCGGACCTGATGCTCCAGGCCATGCCGCCTGCTCTTACGGACCTTTTCGTCCGCTGTGACCTGCTCCGGTAATGACTGAACAGTCAAGGTGACAGATGAGGAAAAGTGTCACTTGTGGAACTTCTCTTTCTTTTTTACAATGGAATCAAAGAACAACGGACTGTGTTCCGATTCCGTAACAAAAGAAAGGGGAGTTTTTTTATGGCAAACAGAATTTCCTTGAACGGTACTTCCTATCACGGCAGCGGTGCCATTAAAGACATCATCACCGAATTCCAGAACAGAGGGTTCACCAAAGCTTTCGTAGCCTCCGATCCGGACCTGGTGAAGTTCAACGTCACCGCCAAAGTCACCGATCTGCTGGATGCGGCCAACATTCCCTACACCGTCTATTCCGACATCAAACCCAATCCCACCATTGCCAACGTCCAGCACGGGGTGGAAGCCTTCAAAGCCTCGGGCGCTGACTGTATCATCGCCATCGGCGGCGGCTCCTCCATGGATACCTCCAAGGCCATCGGCATCATCATCGCCAACCCGGAATTTGCTGACGTCTGGAGCCTGGAAGGCTACGCTCCCACCAAGAATCCTTCCGTGCCCATCCTGGCTGTGCCCACCACCGCCGGTACCGCTGCGGAAGTGACCATCAACTACGTGATCACCGACGTGGAAAAAGAACGGAAATTCGTCTGTGTGGATCCCCATGACATGCCTGTAGTGGCCTTCGTGGATCCGGATATGATGTCCAGCATGCCCAAAGGCCTCACCGCTTCCACCGGCATGGACGCCCTGACCCACGCCATTGAAGGGTATACCACCAAAGCCGCCTGGGAAATGACCGACATGTTCCACATCGAAGCCATCCGGCTGATCGCCGAAAACCTCCGGGGCGCAGTGGCCAACACCAAAGAAGGCCGGGAAGGCATGGCCCTGGCCCAGTACATTGCCGGCATGGGCTTTTCCAATGTGGGACTGGGCATCGACCATTCCATGGCCCACACCCTGTCCGCCCATTATGACACTCCCCACGGAGTAGCCTGCGCCATGCTGCTGCCCATTTCCATGGAATTCAATAAGGAATACACCGGCGACAAATACAAAGCCATCGCCAAAGCCATGGGGGTGGAAGGAGTGGATTCCATGACCCAGGAAGAATACCGGGATGCTGCCATTGCCGCTGTCCGGAAGCTGTCCCAGGACGTGGGGATCCCGGAAAAGAACGAAAAGATCCGGGAAGAAGACCTGGACCAGCTGGCCAAAGACGCTCTGGCCGACGCCTGCTATCCCGGCAACCCCAGAGAAGCCACCAAGGAACAGGTCATCGAAATGTTCCGGAAACTGATGTAAGGAAAGGGAAAGTCTCCAGCCTGAGGAGAGGGGCTGCTGCGCATGCAGCAGCCCCTCTTCTGTGTCCCCCTGAAAGGGGGACACATCTGGATTCCTTGGTTACGGGACAACATCGGGTGTTGTCGCTCCTGGGGTGGAGCACGCGGGTGTATGGGTATAGAATTTTTTGCCCTCTGGGCGGCCGGGACGGGCGGGCCTGACAGGCCCGCCCCTACAGCGTTGGGGTCGGAGACTCGTACATCTGGCGAACCGCCTGTTGTGCGTCCTCTACGGGCCCATGCTCTTCACTCTGCACTCTTCACTCTTTACTTTCGGACATGAATGAATAACTATACTGTGATGAAGGTTTTACTGAGAACTTGTTGACACATACCGGAGATCCTTCCCCGTTTGCACAATTGCTGAACATAGTGTAGAATAGAATGTAAACACTAACCAAAATAACCAGCATCTCCGATGCTGCAGCAATAAGGTGAAAACGTATGGAATACCATGAATCAGAATCCACGGAAATGTACCTGGAAACCATCCTGGTGCTGAAAAATCGTCTGGGGCTGGTACGCTCCATTGATATTGCCAACGAAATGGGCTATTCCAAGCCCACCATCAGTGTGGCCATGAAAAAGTTCCGGGCAGAGGGCCTGGTTACGGTGGACGAATCGGGCTTTGTGAACCTGACGGAAACCGGCCGGGATATTGCGGAACGGATCTATGAGCGGCACCAGGTGCTGACCCACATCCTTATATCCCTGGGCGTCTCCCAGGAACATGCGGAACACGATGCCTGCAAAATCGAACACGATATCTGTGACGAAACCTTTGATGCTCTGAAAAAAGAATATCTCCGGCTCCGGTCGAAGAAATGAGCCAGGAGGGGGACTGCTGCAAAGGCAACGGTCCCCCTCTGTTGACATTTTATGATATAATAAACCAATGGAGTGCCGCTTTTGGACACTCAGTTATGGGTCCTGGAAGAAGGGATTCTTTCAATCCGGCAGCTTTCTGCCAGAAGAGTGAGGGCTTTCTATGAACAAACAACAGACCGTATTGATCGCGGATGACGAACCGCAGATCCGTGAGATTTTAAGCATTTATTTCAAAAAAGAGGGCTTCAAGGTCATTGAAGCGGCGGACGGGGCAGAAGCCCTGGTCCAGGTCCAGGCCGGCAAGCCGGACATTATCCTGCTGGACATTATGATGCCTGTATTGGACGGACTGGAAGTGTGCAAACAGGTCCGGAAGATTTCCGACATTCCCATTATCATGCTCACGGCCAAGGATTCTGATGACGACCGGATCCTGGGACTGGAGATCGGGGCGGACGACTACATTTCCAAACCTTTCAATACCCGGGAAGTGGTGGCCCGGGTGAAAGCGGTGCTCCGCCGGACCAACGCCTCCATGAACAGCCAGAACAAACAGGTGCTGGAATATCCCAACCTGATGATCAATCTCAGCGAATACCGGGTGGTTGCCTTTGGCCGGGAAATCACCTTCACCGCCAAGGAAATGGAACTGCTCTGGTGCCTGGCCTCCAATCCGGGGATCGTGTTCAGCCGGAACCAGCTGCTGGAAAAGATCTGGGGCTACACCTACTACGGGGATACCCGTACTGTGGATACCCATATCAAGCGGGTCCGGCACAAACTGGACATTCCGCCGGATTCCACCTGGGACATTATGACCGTCTGGGGTGTGGGCTACAAGTTTGAGGTCAAAAAGTGAAGAAGTCATTAAGCACCAGGCTCATGTACAGTTACATGGGCCTGATTCTGGCTATTATCGTGGGAATTTCCGTAGGCCTCAGCTACCTGATCACCGATTATTTCTTCCGGACCAAGGAACTGGAACTCAATGACAAAGGCGGCCAGGTGGCCATGATGATCCGGTACTTCGACGCCACGCACATGGACAAGACCATCCTTCGGGAATATCTTACTTCCATGGACCAGCTGGTGGGGGCCCGGATCTGGGTGTTCAACAACCAGTTCGACCTGATCGGGGCTTCGGAAACTGGTACGGAATACGAACAGGTCCATGATGGATCAGATTCCTCCAAACAGGAACGGGAAGCCAAGCGCCGGGAAAAATGGATGAAAAGCGTGGCGGCCATCGATCAGCAGATCCAGGAAGGAGGCCCCAACAGCGAGCGGTTCCGGAAAACCCTGGCGAAAGTGTACAGCGGGGACCGGGTCAATGAACGGATTTATCATCCCTACTACAAGGAACAGGTGCTGATGGTGGGGATCCCCCTGAAGGACACCCGGGGGGAAGTGACCGGGGCCCTTTTGCTGGCGTCTCCTTTGGGAGGCCTGAACAAGGTGCTGAAGGATATTTACATCTACACCATCATTGTGGGGATCATCGCCCTGTTCGTCAGTGTGATTATTGTCAGCGGGCTTACCCGGCGGATGGTGAAGCCTCTGATTTCCATGAAGAATTCCGCCAAGGCCATTGCTCTGGGGGACTATTCCCTGAAAGTGGCAGTGGACGGAGATGACGAAGTGGCGGACCTGGGACGGAGTCTGAATTCCCTGGGCCGGGATCTGGAACAGTTCGTACGGAAAAGCCGGAAAATGGAAAAGATGCGCCGGGATTTCGTGGCCAATGTGTCCCACGAGCTCCGGACTCCCATTACCATTATCCAGGGCTACAATGAAGCGTTGTCCGATGGGACCATTACGGATCCGGAAGACATCAGGAAATACCGGAAGCTGATCAACGACGAAACCCAGCGGCTGGAACGGCTGATCAACGAACTGCTGGACATCAGCCGGCTCCAGCGGGGTGAAGGAGAGGAAATGGAACCCATCCCTTTGGGCAAAGTGGTGGAAAGCGTGGTGAACATGCTGGAAGGCCGGGCCAAGAAACGGGATATCCGGTTGGAACAGTATGTGGATGACAGCCTTCTGGTGTACGGCAACGGGGACCGGCTGTATCAGCTGGTGATGATCCTGGGGGACAATGCCATGAAGTATTCCCCGGACAGTTCGGTAATCCGGTTCCAGGTGATGGAAAACCGCCAGAAGGGTACCGTGCTTACCGTGGCCGACCAGGGCTTCGGAATTCCTGAAGAGGACATTCCCTATATCTGGGAGCGGTTCTATAAGGCGGACAAATCCCATTCCCGGCATATTCCCGGGACGGGGCTGGGACTGGCCATCGGCAGGGAAATCATCCGGATGCACAAGGCCAGGGTCCAGGTCCAGAGCAAGGTGGGCAAGGGCACGGCCTTTGTGATCACCTTCCCGCCCTGTGCCCCTCCGTCTAAGGTGGATGCCAACGGGGCCCACGAGGCGGAAGTGGTGGAAAACGTCCATCCCCTGCCGGAGGACGATACGGTGGAACAGGAAGGAGAGAACCGGGATGTTTAAGAAAACGGCAATCCTGTCAGCCTGTCTTTGTGTGGGGCTGGCACTGACGGCCCGGGCGGCAGCCTGGGAACCGGAGGAACTGAACCGGGAAGAAGCGGCCCTGGTGGGCTTTTATCAGGGAAACGGAGAGCAGGTGGCGGTCCGGGAAAATAAGGGCCAGCTCCAGCTGCTGTACCGGTTCCAGAGCCAGGACCGGGATTACACCGGCAGTAATGTGTACCAGCTGGTGAAGAACCATTACGACAATTATGACCTGCGGGAAGTGGGACCCAACACCGATGCGGACAGCACGGTCCGGTTCGACCGTGACAAGAACGGCCTGGGGATCAGCCTGAACCTGGGCCAGAAAAGCTATACCCGCCGATTCACCGGTGGGGAAAACGGCAAACCTGTCCGGGTGACGCCTCCCAACCCCATGGAAGAACTCCGGAAGGAAGCGGCGGCAGCCGTGCCACCCAGTCTGCCCTATGACAAGACTGCGGACCTGGTGGATGTGGCCCAGACCGTACCCGGGGTAAAGCTGGATCTCCGGTACACCACGGACAACAATCTTTTCGGGGCGCCTCTGGTGCTGCGCCAGAACGCCCTGTTGGACCGGAGCGCCGCCCAGGCCCTGGCCAGGGTCCAGAACGGACTGCGGCCCTATGGATACGGCCTGGTAGTGTGGGAAGCCTACCGGTCCTGGCAGGATTTCAAACTGGCCACCCTGGCTTTGGGCAAGGACCATGCAGATATGCTTCCCAAGGCGGAAGAAGGGTATTCCCACAATTCCGGCCGGAGCATCGACGTGAGCCTGTACAGCCTGGACACGGGAGAAGAAGTACCCATGATCTCGGATTTTGACGAACCCTCCCCGGCCCAGTATGCCCAGTTTGCCGGAGGGACCCAGAAGCAGCGGTATCTGAGGGACCTGCTCCGGCAGCAGATGACCCTGCAGGGCTTTACGGCCAGCGATATGGAATGGTGGCATTTCGATTACGACGCCGGCAGCCGGTACCAGGTGCTGAACCAGTGAAAAGGAGCCGGCTGCGTTTCCTTTGGAAAAATTTGTCTGCAAATTTTATCCTTTTATGGTAAAATTAATAAGATATGAATCTATTTTTAGGAGGTTCAGACCATGAACGTTTATGACGAAATGAACAATCTTTGCAAAGCCATTAAGGAATCCCATGAATATAAAGTGCTGGTGGAAGCCAAAGGGAAACTGGCCTCGGATTCTTCTGCAGAATCCATGGTGAAGGATTTCCTGAAGCAGAAACAGGAACTGGAAATCGCCCAGTACCAGGGCCAGAAACCTGATGATGCCAAAGTGAAGAAAATGCAGGAACTGTACAACGTGCTCCAGCTGAACCCGGTGGCCGCAGAATACATCCAGGCCTACATCCGGTTCCAGATGATGTTCGGAGACCTGTCCAAGACCCTCAGTGATACGTTGAAGGAAGTTATGGACTGATGACCATGTCTGGTTTACTTTCTTTTCTGGAAGAACACCTGCCCGGGAAATTCCAAATCAATGCCCCTATGGAACAGTACACCACCTTCCGGGTAGGGGGGCCGGCGGACCTTCTGGTGGCACCGGAGACCCGGGAAGAGGTGTGCAGCCTCCTTCAGGAGATCCACCATCAGAACGTCCCGCTTACGGTAATCGGCAACGGATCCAACCTGCTGGTCCTGGACAAAGGCGTCCGGGGCTGTGTGGTGAAACTGGGCCGCAGCCTGAAGAAGCTGGCCATTGAAGGTACCACCATCCGGGTGGAAGCAGGGGTGCTTCTTTCCCGGTTGGCTTCGGCGGCGGCAGAAGGAGGACTGTCCGGCCTGGAATTCGCTTCCGGGATCCCCGGCAGCCTGGGGGGCGCCATTCTTATGAATGCCGGTGCCTACGGGGGCGAAATCGGCACCCTGGTCCGTACGGTGACTGTGGCGGATACCCAGGGCAGATGCCGGACCCTGGACCGGGAAGAAATGGACTTCCGGTACCGCCATTCTGTGGTGATGGAGACCGGGGACATCATTCTGGATGCCACCCTGGAACTGACCCGGGATGATCCGGAAGCTATCCGGCAGCGGATCAATGATCTGACCCAAAAACGGGTGAGTAAACAACCTTTGAATTTCCCCAGTGCGGGAAGCACTTTCAAGAGACCTCCAGGATATTTTGCAGCGGCACTGATCGACCAGGCAGGCCTTCGGGGCTACCGGGTAGGTGATGCCCAGGTATCAGAGAAACACACCGGTTTTGTGGTGAACCGGGGCCATGCCACGGCCACGGAGATCCTCCAGCTGATGGACGACGTGAAAGAACGGGTCCACGCCATGAGCGGCGTCTGGCTGGAGCCGGAAGTCCGGATCATCGGTGAGAAATAACCATCTGTTATACCCAGGAAACGCCTCCGCGACGCTTCCTTTGGATTTTATCCTGGAAGGAGTCAAGTAAAATTTTATGAATAAGGGGTATATTTTCGTCCTTGTAACCGCCTTTCTGTTTGGGACTATGGAAACGGCCCTGAAGTTTTTCGGGAACATGTTCCATCCCATCCAGATCACATTCCTCCGGTTCCTGATCGGGGGACTGGTGCTGATGCCCATGGCCTTCAGCGCCCTGAAGAAAAAGAACGTCCAGCTGAACGGACAGGATCTGAAATTCTTCCTGTTTTCCGGTTTCCTGGGGGTTGTGGTCAGCATGATCCTGTATCAGATGGCCATTGTCTACGGCAAGGCTTCGGTAAACGGGGTCATCTTCAGCTGCAACCCGGTGTTCGTGGTGCTGTTTGCCTATTTCCTGTTGGGTGAGCCCATTGACAAACTGACCGTCTTTTCCCTGATGGCCAGCTTTGCCGGGATCATCTGCATCGTAAACCCGGTGAACATGTCCGGCAGCCAGCTGAGCATCATCCTGATCCTGCTGTCTGCCCTGACTTTTGCCCTGTACGGCATCGCCGGACGGAAACACGCCCAACGCTACGGGGGCATTGCCATGACCAGCCTGAGTTTCATCTGCGGGTCTTTGGAAATGCTGGTCCTGATCGGGATCTCCACCTTTGAACCGGTGCGGAACCTGATGCTGTCCCTGGGACTGAAAGTCTTTACGGACATTCCCATTCTCAGCGGCCTTACCGCTGCCCACATCCCGCCTCTGGCCTACATCGCCGTAGGGGTGACGGGGCTGGGATACGCCAGCTATTTCCTGGCCATGGAATATACGGACCCTGCTACCGCGTCCCTGGCTTTTTACATCAAACCCATCCTCACCGCCTTTATGGCCTGGCTGGTGATTGATGAGCCCATTACGGTGAACATGATCGTGGGCATCGCCCTGATCCTGTTCGGTTCCTGCCTGTCCATTATTTCCAAACGGAAAAAGGCAGCCTGAAGAAAGGAAGAATCCATGAACTTCAAATTTGTCCACAACAACTTCAATGTGCTGGACCTTCAGAAATCCCTGGCTTTTTATAAGGAAGCCCTGGGCCTGGAAGAGACCCGGCGGATCGAAACCCCGGATTTCACCATTGTGTACCTGGGGGACCATCAGACCAGCCATCTGCTGGAACTGACCTGGCTGAAGGACCGGAAGGAACCCTACAACCTGGGGGACAATGAATTCCACCTGGCCTTTGAAACCGACGACTTTGCCGCCGCCCATGCCAAGCATGAAAAAATGGGCTGCATCTGTTTTGAAAACCCGGCTATGGGGATTTATTTCATCACCGATCCGGACAACTACTGGCTGGAAATCCTGCCGCCGAAAAAATAAAGGAGAACAATGATGGGGAGCTTTTTCAAGGAATTCAAAGACTTCGCCCTCCGGGGCAACGTGGTGGACATGGCCGTCGGTGTTATCATCGGGGGTGCTTTCGGGAAGATTGTCTCTTCCGTGGTCAACGACATTATCATGCCCCCTCTGGGGATCCTGATCGGGGGCGTGGATTTTTCTGACCTGTTCATCAATCTGTCCAGCAAAAAGGTGAATACCCTGGCGGAAGCCAAAGCCGCCAACCTGCCGGTGATCGCCTATGGCAGCTTCATCACCAATGTCATCGATTTCATCATCATGGCCTTTGTGATCTTCTGCCTGGTGTCCCTGATGAACCGGTTCAAGAAAGAAGAACCCAAAGCAGAACCCACCCTGTGTCCGTTCTGCAAAATGCCGGTGGATCCGGAAGCTACCCGCTGCCCTCATTGCACGTCTGAAATACCCAAGAAATAAGGAACCGGGCTGGTCAGGCTGCCATCGGCCGGGCCAGCCGGCTTTTTTGTGTTGAAAATTGCTACAGGAGGATGTTCCATGAACGTATTGGATGTACTGGAAGAACGGGGATACCTGAAACAGATGTCCCACCCGGATGAAATCAGAGAACTGCTGGGAAAGGAAAAGATCACTTTCTATATTGGCTTTGACCCTACTGCGGACAGCCTCCATGTTGGTCACTTCATCGCCCTGATGGTCATGGCCCATATGCAGCGGGCCGGCCACCGTCCCATTATCCTGCTGGGCGGGGGCACCGGTATGGTCGGAGACCCCAGCGGCAAGAATGAAATGCGGAAGATGCTTACCCCGGAATTCATCAACCACAATATCGAATGCTTCAAGAAACAGATCGGCCGGTTCATCGACCTGTCCGAAGGGAAGGCCATTGTAGCCAACAACGCCGACTGGCTGCTGAAGCTGAACTATGTGGACATGCTCCGGAGCGTAGGGGTCCATTTCTCCGTGAACCGGATGCTGGCCGCTGACTGCTACAAAACCCGTCTGGCCAGCGACAACGGGCTGACCTTCTTCGAAATGAACTACATGATCATGCAGGCCTATGACTTCTATACCCTGCACAAGAAATACAACTGCGTCATGGAACTGGGCGGGGACGACCAGTGGTCCAACATGATCGCCGGGGTGGAATTGATCCGCCGGAAGGACCGCCAGCCTGCCTACTGCATGACCAACACTCTTCTGACCAACAGCCAGGGCCAGAAAATGGGCAAGACCGTAGGCGGCGCTGTGTGGCTGGATCCGGAGAAATTCTCTCCTTACGATTTCTACCAGTACTGGCGGAATATCGACGATGCGGATGTGGAAAAATGCCTGGCGCTGCTGACTTTCCTGCCCATGGATGAAGTCCGGCGGCTGGGGGCTCTCCAGGGTGCGGAAATCAACGAAGCCAAGAAGGTATTGGCCTACGAGGTGACCAAGATCGTCCATGGGGAAGCAGAAGCGGAAAAGGCGAAAAACGCCACGGAAGCGTTGTTCGGTTCTGGCAGCAACATGGACAATGTGCCCACCATCACCGTCCGGAAGGACGAATGGGGCTGCCGTCTGCTGGATCTCCTGGCAGAAAACAAGGTGATCGCCACCAAGAGCGAAGGCCGCCGGCTGATGCAGCAGAACGGCCTGTCCATCGAAGATGCCAAGATCACCGACGTGGACACCGTTGTGGACGACACTCTGTTCGACGGCAAAGAAAGCCTGCTGCTCCGGAAGGGGAAGAAGAAGTACTACCGGTTGGTAAGGGGATAAAAAAATGGGGCTGTTGCGTGAGCAACAGCCCTGTCAACGGTCAGCTGACAAAAAAGGAGTACTGCACGCTCATGTGCAGTACTCCTTTTTCATCTAAGTTCCTTCTTCGCGATTTTCCCCGTTGCCAGGTGGGGCATGGCTTCCAGCTGGCGGAATACCCGGGGGACTTTGTAGATGGCCAGATTCTGCTGCAGGTATTTTTTCAGGGCCCTGGGGTCCACGGTTTCCCCTTCCCGGACCGTGTAGAAGCAGCATCCGGCCTGGCCCCGGAGCTTGTCCGGGATGCCGATGACCGCCGCTTCGTCGATGCCCGGGTAGGCATAGACCAGTTCTTCGATTTCCCGGGGATAGATGTTTTCCCCCATGCTGATGATCATGTCCTTCAGACGGTCCACGATCCGCAGGTATCCGTCCTGATCTTCCACCACCACATCGCCTGTGTGGAGCCATCCGTCCACCAGGGCATCTGCCGTGGCTTCCGGCAGATGCCAGTAGCCCAGCATCACATTGGGTCCTTTGACCAGCAGTTCGCCCCGGCTGCCCTGGGGCATTTCCCGTCCCTCCGGATCCACCACCTTCACCTGGATCTCCGGCAGGGGCAGGCCAATGGTGCCGCTTTTCACCTTCTCCGGGGGATTGACGGACACCACCGGCGAAGCTTCCGAAAGGCCGTATCCTTCAATGATGGGCTGATGGTACCGGGCTTCAAAAGCCTGGAGAAGGGAAAGCGGCATGGCGGTGCCTCCCACCACGGTGTACCGGACGGAGGTCAGGTCCTCCGGCTGTCCCCGGCGGATGAGCAGGGAACAGAGGGAAGGCACCAGGTACAGCACCGTCAGCTGCTGGTCCCGGATGAAATGGACAATGTCCTTCAGGTTCACGCTGTCATACAGGAAGAGGGAGGCTCCCACCAGCAGTGGATTGATCAAGGCGGTGATCAGGCAGAAACAGTGGTACAGGGGCAGCACCGCCAGCACCCGGTCCTCTGGGGTGATGCGGAGGATTTCCTGGAACTGGCGGGCGTTGCAGGTCACATTGGCGTGGGACAGCAGAGCCCCTTTGGGCCGGCCGGTGGTGCCGGAAGTATAGATGATGAGGAAAGGCTCCTGGTCCGTGAAGGTTTCCGAAAGAGACGGCGCTTCCGGGGCCGGGCTGTCCAGATACCCGTCCAGAGGCAGCTGGCGGATGGATCCCTCCAGATCCGCCGTGGCTTCCAGGGCGTTCCAGGCAAAAGGATTACCGGTATAGAGCAGTAAACTGGACTCAGAATCCCGGAGGATGAATCCCACTTCCCGCTGGCTCAGCTGGCTGTTGATGGGTACGGCAATGGCGCCCAGGGAAGCCAGGGCCAGATAAGCAACGATATAGTGGACGGTTTTCCGGGAAAAAATGGCAACACGGGTCTGCTGCCGGATCCCCTGGGCATACAGGGCATTCCGGCATTGACGGACCAGAGTACGGAGATCCAGGTAGGTATAGGAACGGCCCTGGTCAAAGACCGCCAGCCGGTCCGGTTCACCAAAGGACAACAGATGGTGGACGAGCATGGTAAGGCCTCCTTTTATCAGATTCCTCTTTCTATTGTACCGTGAAAAAAGAAAATAGGGAAGAGTGAAGAGGGAGGCCGGGATGGGGTTGTTGCACGTTCTGTGCAACAACCCCCTAGTCGTAGAGACGCATAGCGGCTTAAGTCTGGAGCCTGAAGGCTGGAGCCAAATGTTGAATTTGCAGGCAAATTTTTGAATATGCTGCAAAAACTGGTTGCCGCATACCGCAGGCAGCAGTCCCTTTTTCTTTCCCTTTCCTTCATGGTATAATGAGGAAAAAGTCATGCTAATCACTTAGCTTGACAGGAGGGAGGGGACCATGGAGCAATTTTTACAGGAAATGACAGAGCTCCTGCCGTTCCTGCAGGAACCCCGGTTTGGCATTCCTCTGCCTGTATTGTATCTGATCATAATGATCGGGGTGATCCTGTGGGGTGGGTCCCTCCGGGAACGGATCTTCCAGCTGGGGGCCCGGGAGGCGGTGGGCTGGAGCATCTGGGTGTGGCTGGTCTGGCTGACCATCCGGCTGCTGCGGCTGACCCTGATTACCGGCTGGGCTGCCCTGGCCCGCCTGCTCTGGTACGGCTATTATCCCTGCATGGGGCTGCTGGCTTTTCTGGTGGTCTGGATCAGCTATGCCAGCAACCGGAGACCGGAAGACAGGGCTCTTCCCCGCTGGCTCCAGGGCCTGCTGCTTGTTGACCTTCTTTTAGCCGGGCTGGCCCTGACCAATGACTGGCATCAGCTGGTGTTCCAGATCCAGCCCAGTACCAATCCCCACCAGGATATCTATACCTATGGCTTTGTGTATTACCTGATCCTGTTCAGTTATCTGGCCCAGCTGCTTCTGGCCAATGGGTGGCTGTGCTGGAGGGCTTTCCGGGAAAAAATCAGTCTGGAGAGGCTGTGGCAGCCCTTTACGGTCATCCTGCTGTACGGAGGATACATTGCCGGCTATATCCTGCGGGTTTCCTGGATCTTCCGGAGTGAACTGGTCCTGTGGACGGCATTTTTCGGTTTCCTCTGGATGGAAGCCCTGCTCCGGTCCCGGCTGCTGCCGGGGAACAGCCAGTATCGGGACTGCTTTCTCCATTCCCGCCTGGGGCTGACCATCCTGGACCGGCAGGGACGGACGGTGTACCAGTGCCAACAATTGCCCGTCCCTCCGGACGGAGACTGGCAGCGGAGGACCATGCCCATTTCCGGGGGACAGGTGGTATGGTACCAGGACATGGGCGAACTGCGCCAAAAAAAGAAAAAACTGGAACTGACGGCCCAGACCCTGCAGCGGGTCTACCGGCTGCGGCGGAACTGGGAAAAGATCCGGCGGGAACGGATCCATCAGCAGACCCGGCAACGGATTTATGAGGAAGTGGAGGGCATACTCCAGAGCAAAGGGCCCCTTTTCCTGCAGTATGCCCGGGCCCTGGAGCAGGCCCAACCAGGAGAGGGCACCCGGCAGATGGTGGCACGGCTCAATGTGCTGGCTTGTTATTTGAAGAAAGAATGTGTCCTGCTGCTCCGGGGACGGGAAGACAACAGCCTGCCGGTCCGGGAACTGCAGCTGGCGGTCCGGGAACTCTGCCATTACCTGGAACGGACCGGACTGAAGACGCTGGTGGACGATCGTCTGGAGGGGCAGCTGCCGGTGACAACGTCCCTGGCTTTCTTCCAGCTGCTGGAGGAGGCTTCGGAAGAGGCGGTGCGCCAGGGGGAAAGTTCCCAGATCTGCTGCTTCAAAGAAAGTGAGAAGGGATGGGAGCTGTCCCTGCTCTGGGATCCCCGGCCCTGGGTCCGGGAATTTGTGGCGCAGCATCAATCTCGTTATGGCAGGGGCCTGTTCTGCCGGGAACTGGAATACGGGAGCAGTCTGGTTCTTCAGCACCAGAAGGGGGACGGATCATGGTAGATTTTGTAAAGCTGGGACCTCTGTTCCACCGGGTGCTGGTGCTGCTGGGCTTTGTGGGGCTGATGAGCCAGAGCCTCCTGATCTATTTCCTCCAGCCCCTTCCCCGGTTCCGGTTTCGCCGCCGGAAAGCGCTGGAAGGGGTGATCCTGGTCCTCCTGATCCTCCTGGAAAGCGATCTGATCCAGGATATCCAGCTGGGTCGGGAAGAGCCCTATGGTACGGGGTTCCGTCTGGTCCTTGGCGGCAGTCTCCTGGTGCTGGCCCTGTGGCAGCAGGGAGATTCAATCAGGTGTCTGTCCCTGTGCCTGGCCGGAATGGCGATCCTGCCCTTTTTCGACGGGAGCTATCCCTGGGAGATGGGCCTGGCCCTGGGGCTTTTTCTGGTGCGGTCCCTGGATCTCCTGCCGGAAACCATCCAGGAAAAACGGATGCAGATCACGGAGTATTCCATCCAGGAAGCCATTGATTCTTTAGAGGAAGGGGTCCTGATCTCGCTGGCTAGCGGCGAACCGGTGCTGATGAACCGGGCCCTGTTCCGGTATACGGAAAGTGTCCTGGGGGTGGGGATCCGGAACGGCAATATGCTGTGGCACCTGCTCCAGGAAGTCCGCAGGCCCGGGCTGCATCGGGAAAACCAGGGCAGAGGGCTGCTTTTCCGGCTGCCGGACGGCCGCTGGCTGCTGTTCCAGCGGGTCAAGATCTATTTCCAGGGGCAGTCCCACTGGCAGCTGACTGCCAGTGATGTCACGGAACTCCAGCGGCTGAACCAGTCCCTGGACCAGCAGAACCGGCAGCTGCAGCAGAAAAATGCTGAGCTGAAGGAACTGCTCCAGCATGTCCAGGAAATCCAGAGCCGGGAAACCCTCCGGGAAATCCGGATCCGGATCCATGACCTGATGGGGATGCGGATCAGCCTGCTCCAGCAGGTGCTGAACAACAGGGATTTCGCCGATTACCAGCGAATCATGCCCCTTTTGGTCAATATGCTTTCTGATGTGCGGCAGGAAATCCGGGTGAAACCCCAGGTGCGGCTGGCTGAACTGGTTTCTGTGTACCGGAAGCTGGGGGTACTGGTCACCGTGCGGGGAAATCTGCCGGAGGAGGAATGGAAAGGGGAACTGTATGTGCAGATCATCCGGGAAGCCCTGACCAATGCCGTCTGCCATGGGCGGGCCAGCCAGGTGGCTCTGGTCCTGGACGAAGAAAACCTTCTGATCCAGGACAATGGACTGGGCTGCACCGGACCCGTCCAGGCAGGAGGCGGGCTTACCGGGATCCGGGAAAAAGTGGAAAGCCGGGGCGGGAAACTGGACGTTTCCGGGACCCCTCATTTTATACTGAAAATCCGTTTTGGGATGGAAGAAAAGGAAGGGACGAACGATGATCCGTATTCTGCTGGTGGATGACCAGAAAATCCTGCTGGATGGGCTGGCCAGGCTGCTGGAACCGTATGAAGACCTGGAGGTGGTGGGGCAGCTGCCCTTTTCGGAAATGGTGGAAACAGCCTGCGGCCGGCTGAAGCCCCATGTGGTACTGATGGATATCTGCATGGAAGGGAAGACCAGCGGGATCGAATGTACCCGGAAGATCAAAAAGCATTTTCCCCAGATCAAAGTCATCATCATGACCGGTTTCCAGGATGTGCATTTTGTGGAACTGGCCCAGGAGGCGGGGGCGGACAGTTTCATCTACAAAGAAAGTGCTGCAGACCAGTTCGTGGACTGCATCCACCGTACCATGGAGGGGGAGCATCTGTTCCCGGATGTACAGGAACGGACCACCTTTGGATTTTACAACGCCACCCTGACCCAGCGGGAAATCCAGATCCTGCACCTGGTCTGCCAGAACCTGAGCTATCAGGAAATCGCCGACCGGCTGCAGCTGACCCGCCGGACCGTCAGCTTCCACATCAGCAACATGCTCAGCAAAACCGGCCACAAAAGCCTGGTGGGACTGGCTGTGGAAGCGGCAGAGAAAGGGTATGCGGGGAGGGAGTAGGTCTGTTGCTGGGGCAACAGACCCTGTCAGCAGTCAACTGTCAACTGCCGAAGGAAGCCAGTAAACTGGCTTTGAACAAGGGCAACAAGCTGACAAAATGGAGGGGTGTTGTACTTTTTGTGCAAAACCCCTCCATTTTTCTCAACCCTGTACTTTAGTACAGTGCGGAAATCTCCTTCTTCCGGTATACTGGAGACAGGAGGTGAAGATAATGAAGATACAGAATGATTTCAGAAAATTCTTTCGTATTGTGGGGATCCTGGCGCTTGCGGTCCTGGCCCCTTTGGGGCGGGGGCTGGCGGCTGAGAAGGAAAAGGTGATCCTGGATACGGATATGGTGGAACTGCTGGATGACGGGGTGGCCATGATGATGCTGGCCCAGGCCCCCAACATCCAGTTGGAAGGGGTGACCATCGTCTTTGGGAACACCTGGGTGGAAACCGGCACCGCAGCGGCCATCCGTCAGTTGGAAGGGATGGGACGGAAGGATATCCCGGTGTTCATGGGGGTGAATGAACCCACCCGGAAAGACCGGTTTGCCCATATGGCGGAAGAAAAACGCCTGTACGGACAGAATTTCGACAGCCATAAAGGAGCCGCCGGCTATCCCCGTCCGGCTTCCTGGCAGCAGGTATACCGGGAACGGTACCACCGGGAACCGGAACTGGAGCCCCGGAAGGAAAGGGCGGCAGACTTCATTGTGCGGACCATCCGGAATAATCCCGGTCAGGTGACCCTGGTGGCCATTGGCAGCGGAGCCAACCTGGCGGCGGCCCTGGACCGGGATCCGGCCATTGCCGGGCTGGTGAAACGGGTGGTGTACATGGCCGGAGCCTTCATGGTGGAAGGCAATGTGATGCCCCATGGAGAATTCAATGTGTGGATCGACCCGGAATCCGCCCGGAAAGTGTACCGGGCACCCTGGACGGAACAGGTGTTCCTGCCTTTGGATGTGTGCAACACGGCCAAATTGAGCCGGCAGGAATACCAGCGGCTTACAGGGAAAATTACCCAGCCCTGGGCCCGCACCATGTGGAAGGAGTACTGGGCCGGACCTCTGTTCCAGCAGGATCCGGGCTTTTCCAGTTATGTCTGGGATGTGCTGGCTGCTGCGGTGGTCATCGATCCCCAGGTGATCACCCGGGAAGAAACCCTGCCGGTGGATGTGAATGACCAGGTGGGACCGGGCTATGGAGATACCATGGCCTACCGGGGCTTCGGACCGGAAGGGACCCAGAAGGCCCGGATCGTCTTTGCCGTGGACCAGGACCGGCTGTGGCCCATGGTGGAAAAAGTCTTCGACCGGCTGTAACCAAAAGGAGAAAACTATGACCAACCGCAAAAAACTTTTCCGGGCCGGTGCCTCTGCGGCTCTCCTGGCTCTTTTGATGCCCCTCCAGGCCTGGGCCCAGGTGGTGCTGCTCCACACCAACGACATCCACTGCGGGGTGGACAAAAATCTCACCCTGGCCCGGGTGGCGGCCTATAAAAAGCAGCAGAAAGCGGAAAATCCCCAGACCCTGCTCCTGGACGCCGGGGACGCCATCCAGGGGGAACCTTTGGGGAAGCTCACCGACGGCCGGGCCATGGTCCGGATCCTGAACGCTGCCGGGTATGATTTCGCCATTCCCGGCAACCATGAATTCGACTATGGTATGGACAATTTCCTGTCCCTGGCCCAAAAGCTGAAGTGTGGGTATACCAGCTGCAACTTCGTCCGGCGGGATACGGGGAAACCGGTGCTGGCGCCCTACCGGATCTTTCCCTTTAAAGAACGGAAGGTGGCGCTTATCGGGGTCACCACCCCCGGTACCCTGGTTTCGTCCACGCCCCGGTTCTTCCAGGACGGGAAAGGCCGTTTCATCTATGGGTTCTGCGAGGACAAGGAAGGGGTAAAGCTTTACAGACAGGTCCAGGATACCGTAGAGGAAGCCCGGGAACAAGGGGCGGATACGGTGATCCTGGTATCTCATCTGGGCAGCGACGGCTCCATCCCCGTGTGGAGCAGCCGGGCGCTCCTGGCCCATGTAACGGGAGTGGATGGGCTCATCGACGGCCATTCCCACGAACAGTACGAAGTGTATTACCCGGACCGGAAGGGCAAAATGATCCCGGTGGCCCAGACCGGGACCAAGCTCCAAACCCTGGGACGCATGGTCATCGAAGATGACGGTACCATCCGGGGCGAACTGATCCGAAATCTGCCGGCACCGGATCCCAAAGTGGAGACACTGGTACGGAAAGAACTGGCTAAAGTGGACAAGGTTCTGTCCCAGAAGGTGGGAGAATCCTCTGTAGAACTGGTGGATTCCCTGGAGGGCCAGCGGGCCGTGCGCCAGAAGGAAACCAATCTGGGGGATTTTGCCGCAGATGCTTTCCGGACCTGTTTCAAGGCGGATGCGGCCCTGATCAACGGGGGCTCCTTCCGTTCCGGTCTGCCTCGGGGCGCCTGGACCCGGAAGACCCTTCTGACACTGTTCCCCTTTGGGAACCAGGCGGTGCTCCGGAGCGTTTCCGGCCAGCAGCTGCTGGATGCCCTGGAACTGAGTGTATCCCATGCGCCGGAAGAAAACGGCGGGTTCCTCCAGGTATCCGGGCTGACCTTTGTCTACGATCCGGCCATCCCCTCGCCGGTGAAACTGGATGACCAGGGAAATTTCGCCCGGGTGGAAGGGGAACGGAGGGTCCGCCAGGTGATGATCGGCGGCAAACCCCTGGATCCGGCGGAAGACTATCTGGTGGCCGGGACCAGCTACATCCTCAGTGACGGCGGCAACGGCTATACCATGTTTCGGGACACCACCCTGGTAGCGGAACCGGGCCTGTCCGACGTGGAAATCCTGGCTGATTACGTCCAGAAACAGGGCGTCAGCGAAGCCTATCGGAAGCCGGAAGGACAGGGACGGATTCAAGTAAATAGGAAATAAGAAGTCAGACCCGGCCCTTAAGGGGCTGGGTCTGACTTCTTTTTTACCAAAACCTGTACTTTAGTACAGTGTGTTCCTTCTGAAAATTCTGTACAATAAAAGCAGAAAGAGAACGAACGGATATCTGGAGAAAGGAGCATACTATGAAAAAGACATGGAAACAAATTCTGTTGGGAGCATTGACCCTGTGTGTCCTGGCATCCGGCTGCGGTGGGGGAAACGGGGGCGGAGGAACCCCTGAAGACCCCAACGCCGACCTGCCGGTGCGGAAGAAAATCAGCACCCCGGTGGCATCCAGTTTTAAAGTAGACGGCCGGACGGTGAACATCTATGAATATACCGGGCTGACCTTCAAGGACCAGATCCTGTGGACGGACACCCTGGCGGTGGACGGGGACCGGATTTACTTCTTCGGCTTCGACAACAAGGACGAAACATACCGGACCAAACTCCGGTCTGTCAGTTTCAAGGATGAGACGCTCAGTGACCTGAAGGTGCTGGATGAACGGGCCTACTGGCGGGACAAACTGGTGGTATCCAACGGAACTGTCTATGACTGGCACAAACAAGGGGATTATAAAAGTCGTGAAAAGAAAAATGAAGCTTCCTATTGGCATTATTACGACGGAAAGACCATGGTGCCCACCGATTTCACCGGCACGACTCTGATTCCCATCGATCAGGGGAAGGATGTGGTCTTTACCCAAAAATGGGACTACTGGACCGGGATCCTGGACAAAGGGACCCTTACCAAGGGGAAGGAACTCCTTACCGTAGAGGCGATAAGGAAGGCTGGACTGAACATCAAGAAACAATGGGCGGACAAGGACGGATTATACCTGATGGGGTATATGAAAAACGACAAGGGTGAAAATCAAAATGTGGTCCGGCAGTACAGTCTGCAGGACGGACAGCTGATCCAGTCCTTTGAGGGACCTCTTACCAAAGAAGGCCGTGGGTACGTGGTCACCGAGCACCGGGTGGTGCTGGGACAAGAAGGCGGCATCTACTGGATTTACCGCAAGAAGGATGGAAAGCTGTTGGGGAAATTCAAGACAGAACCCAAACTGACCATGGAAATCCTCACCCCCATGAAAAACGATTCCATCCTGATCTACCGCCGGATCAGCCGGGAGAAAGGCGAAGCCAAACTGTACCGGATGGATCTGTAGGGGAGAAAAGAGGGAAGAGTGTAGAAGATATGGAAAATAGGAACGGATTGAAGAAAGAGAGGTAAATTATGGGACTGATCAAAGCAGGGATGGGCGCTGTAGGCGGCGTGCTGGCCGATCAATGGAAAGAGTTTTTCTACTGCCAGATGGCACCGGACATCCTGATGATGAAAGGCCAGAAACGGACCGGGAGCCGGAGCTCCAACCAGGGCGACGACAACATCATCAGCAACGGATCCCGGATCGCTGTGAACAACGGCCAGTGCATGATGATAGTGGAAAACGGCAAGGTGGTGGATCTGTGTGCAGAACCGGGGGAATACACCTACGACAAAAGCACCGAACCGTCCATCTTTACCGGAGACCTGAAAGACAATGTGAAGGAAATCTTCAAACAGATGGGGAAACGGTTCACCTTCGGCGGGGATACCGGTAAGGATCAGCGGGTATACTATTTCAATACCAAGGAACTGATCGGGAACAAATACGGGACTCCCAGCGAAATCCCCTTCAAGGTGAAGGATGACACCACTGGCCAGGTGCTGACCATCCGGCTCCGGTGCTTCGGAGAATACAGCTACCGGATCACGGACCCCATCCTGTTCTATACCCACGTGGCCGGGAACGATTTCGACGAATACCGCAGGGAAACCCTGGACAGCCAGATGAAAAGCGAACTGCTCATGGCCCTGGCACCGGCTTTTGCCCAGCTCAGCGCTCAGCGGATCGACTACACGGAAATCATGGCCCATACCTTTGAACTGGCGGAAGCCCTCAACGATGTCCTGAGCAAAAAATGGCGGGACCTCCGGGGTATTGAAATCGTTTCCTTCGGGATCAGCAATATCAAAGCCAATGAAGCGGATGAAGAAAAGATCCAGAAGGTCCAGATGGGCATGACCATGGGCAGCGATCCCCGGATAGCCATGGGGGCCGTGGTGGATTCCAGCACCGATTCCATGAGGATAGCGGCAGGAAACCAGAACGCCGGAGCCGCCTTCGGGTTCATGGGCATGAATATGGCAGGGAATGCCGGGGCGAACATGTTCCAGGCCCTGGCAGGCCAGGCGGCGGCCCAGCAGCCGGCCCCACCGCCGGCAGAAGCACCACGTCAGCCCAATGGGTTTGCCCCAGGAGCGGCGGCTCCCAATGGCTGGGACTGCAGCTGCGGCCAGAAGGGCAATACCGGGAAGTTCTGCATGGCCTGCGGCGCCAAAAAGCCGGAACCGGCAGGGACCTGGGACTGCGCCTGCGGCCACAAAGGGAATACCGGGAAGTTCTGTATGGAATGCGGCGCTCCCAAACCGGAAGCCCAGCCCCAGGGATGGACCTGCCCCGGCTGCGGCACGGTGAACCAGGGAAAATTCTGCATGAACTGCGGAGCCAAAAAACCGGAGGATGCACCGCTGTACCGCTGTGACAAATGCGGCTGGCAGCCCCCCGATCCCCATCATCCCCCGAAATTCTGCCCCCAGTGCGGAGATCCTTTTGACGACAACGACAAGACCTGAAACAGGAGGTGAGTGAAAATGACCGATACCTCTGTTGCCTACAAGTGTCCCAACTGCGGCGGGCCCCTGGAATTCCAGCCGGGGGCAAGCCAGGTGGTCTGCCCCTACTGCGATACCAAACTGGACGTGGCACAGATGGAAGCCCTCTTTGCCCGGCAGCAGGAACGGGCGGCAGCGGCCCAGGAGGCCAAAGAAGAACGCTGGAATACGGAAATGGCGGGCAAGGAATGGAGCACGGAAGAAGCTGCCATCCTGAAAGCCTTCACCTGTTCCGCCTGCGGGGCGGAAATCGTCTGTGACGAAAACACCCTGGCTACCGAATGCTGCTACTGCGGGAATCCCACCATGCTTCCCAACCGGTTCAGCGGCATGCTGAAGCCGGATTACGTGATCCCCTTCCAAAAGACCAAAGAAGATGCAGTGGCGGCCCTGAAGGAATTCTACAAGGGCAAGCGCCTGCTGCCGGCGGCCTTTACGGCCAACAACCGGATCCAGGACATCCAGCCCATGTACGTGCCCTTCTGGCTCTTTGATTCCAAGATCCATGCCAGTGCCGACTTCCAGGGGGAAGACGACAATGTGATGGAAACCAGCGATGAGATCATTACGGAAACCCGGGTGTTCCAGTGCATCCGCAGCGGCCGGATGAGTTTCCACAAGATTCCGGTGGATGGGTCCAGCAAAATGGACGATACCTACATGGAAAGCATCGAACCCTTCGATTATTCCCAGATGGTGCCCTTCAGCCCGGCCTATCTCACCGGTTTCCTGGCGGATAAATACGATGTGGATGCGGAAGCTTCCGTGCCCCGGGCCGATGAACGGGTGGAACGGTCCGCCGTAGGGGTGCTGGAAGAAACCGTCAAGGCCAGGGGCTATGACCGGACCATCCTCAAGGACAGCGTGGTCCGGAAGGAAGAAGACCAGGTGGCCTATGCCCTGGCTCCGGTGTGGATCCTGACCACCCGGTATCAGGACAAACCCTACACCTTTATGATGAACGGACAGACCGGGAAGATGGTGGGGACACTGCCCTATGACAACCAGAAATCCCTGATGATCATGGGGGCTGTGGCGGCCATCCTCACACCGGCGCTGTATTTTGTGGCAAAGATGTTTCTGACGTAAGGAGGTCATCATGAAGAAGTTACTGCGCATCCTGGCACTCCTGGTGCTTCTGGTGGGCATGGCCGTTTCCGCATCGGCAGCCTCTGCCCTGGTGCTGGATCAGGCTGATCTCCTGCGGCCCCAGGAAGAGAAAGTCCTCCAGCAGTCCCTGGACCAGGTGAACCAGAAATATCAGGTACGGCTGGCGGTGGTCACGGTGAAAAGCACCGGAGGCGTAAAAACCGGAGAGTTCGCCAATGTACTGCTGGACAAGATCAAAGACAGCAGGCTCAAGGGGAATATGGTACTGCTCCTGTCCATGAAGGAACGGGACTGGTACATTTCCACCGACAACGGCATGCGGAAAATGATCACCGACAAAGCCGGCATCAAGGCCCTCAGCGGAAAATTCCTGCCGGCCCTGAAAAAGAACAACTATCCGAAAGCCTTCGGCCAGTTTGCCAAAGGGACGGATGAACTGCTGGCCTACTACCAGAAAGAAGGCAAACCCTATGATCCGGCCGACGCCTTCAATCCCCTGGCCCTGGCCATTGGGGCGGCGGTGTCCCTGGGCATCGGATTCCTGGTGCGCCGGATCCTCATCGGCCAGATGAACAATGTGATGCCGGCTCTGGAAGCCGGGGTCTATCTGGACCGGGACAGCTTCCAGCTGGAAGAAAATGCGGACAACTACCTGTACATGACGGTCCATCGTAAGCCGAAGAAGAGCCGCGAAAACGCCAAGGCCGACAGTACCGATGAGGATCATGGGGGCGGCGGCGGAAAGTTCTGAAAAGGAGGAGCCATGGAAAGAAAGGACATTTGGAGGCCGCTGGCCTGTCTGTGCCTCATGGCTTTTCTTACTGGTCTGCCGGTCCTGGCAGGAGCTTCCAGCGGAGAAGGAATCTATGGCCGGGAACTGGACACCCTGTATGATATGATCCAGGGAGGCAGAGACCCTGACTCTTATGGAGAGGACCGGGAGGACCTGGTGGCTGTCTGGGAGGGAATCCGGGAACTGTCCCCGGCCCAGGGGCTGGAACAGGTGAAGTACCAGCTGCTGGACTGCAACGGGAACGGGGAGCCGGAACTGCTGACGGGCCAGGACAACAGGATCACCAACCTGTTCACCCTCCGGGAGGGCCGGCCCCACCGGGTGTTCAGCGGCTGGTACCGGGACGCCTGGTATTATCTGGGAAACGGGCGGTTCCTGAACCAGGGAGCCGGAGGCGCGGGGCTTTCCATCCTGGGCGAGTACCATCTCGACGGGGACGGGAACCTGGTGTGCGAAAGCTGTACCTTCACCAACTGGGACCCGGTTGAGGAGAAGGAGGAAGTGTACTGGAACAACCATGGAGTCCCGGACAGAGCCCTGTCGAAGAAACAGGCCATGACACCGGGGCAGTTCTTCGAACTTCAGAAAGAACGGATGGGCAAGGTGGAAACGCTGTCCTGGCAGTCCCTGGCCTGGTGGGGCAAAGGGAGCGTGGAATTTTCCCTGATTCAGCCCGGCGAGTTCAGAGAACCCCTGCTGGCGGTGATTCCCAGAGAGACCCTGGAAGATGTGCACCTGCTCACCCTCCAGGTGGCAGAGGTCAGTGACAGCGGTCAGGTGACCTGGCAGGTGGAAACGGATGAACCATTGGGGAACCTGGAACCGGGTACCCGATACAACTACCCCATAAATCTGGAAGGGACGGCCCGGGCCACCGGCCTGTCCTATTACGACCGGAAGGGGTATCATCGGAAGATCCTCCAGCTCAGCGGAGAAGACGGCAGCCTGGTGGTGCGGGAGGAATAGGGAGGTGACAGTTGATGAAACGGATCGGTAAATTATGGACGGACCTGATACGGGCTCTGCTGCTGTGTCTGGTCCTGGTTCTGGGGTTGACGGCCGGGGGTTTTGCTGCTCCCCGGAAAACCGTCCTGGTCCACAATGTACAGGAAATGATGGAGGCCCTGGATGACCATACGGAAGTCATCCTGGCACCAGGCCGCTACAACCTGTCCACCTGGCTGGCCAGCACCGCTGCGGAGCAGGTGATCCACAGATTCCCATGGAATCCCCTCAGCCCTCCAGGCTTGTATATGGCCTATGAGGACCTGGAGCTGGCCGGATTCCAGGATCTCACCATCCGGGGCCAGGATACGGAGAAGATCACGGCAGAAATCGTAACAGAGGATCCCTATACTCCGGTGCTGCATTTCCGGAACTGTCAGAACTTCCGGCTGGCCCATCTCCGGGTCGGCCATTCCCTGCAGGCTGGCCGCTGCAGCGGAGCCGTACTGAAACTGGATCTGGTGCAGGACGCAAGGCTGGAAAATCTGGACCTGTACGGGTGCGGGACCTATGGGTACGAAGCCCTGGGCTGTGAAAGCGTTACCCTCCGGGACAGTGTGATCCGCAGCTGCACCTATGGCCTGATCAATGCCATCGAGTGCAGGGATATGAAGATCATCCAGACCCTGTTCAAAGACACCAGCACCAATCTCCCCCTTTTCGCCGTGGCCCAGTCCCGGCTGGAACTGATCGACTGTACCTTCAAGAATGTCCAGGGAAGGATCAATGATATGGACCTGGCAGGAGGAACCGTGAGCCAGATGGTTGAAAGGTAAAGAGAGCCGAAGAAGGGAGGGGGAACAATGGATGGATCCATTAAAAAACGTGCCGCCTGGGGACTGCTCGTTCTGTTGTTGGGAGCAGCTCCGGCTCTGGCCTGTGAACGGGACCTTCCCCACAGACATGAGTGGCCCGGCGGTGTCTCTGAACCCCGGCCCCTGGCCCCCGGTGCTCTTCGGTACCAGCTCCAGATCCTTCTGGCCAACCGGGAACAGTGGGACCGGGTCCCCAGATGGGAGGGCATGGTGAACCTTGCGGTGCTGGATATGGACTGGAACGGGCAGCTGGAAATCCTGGTCAATGCCGAAGGAGAGGGCAGGGAACAGGGCTATGAGGTACAGCCAGAGACCGGGAAACTGAAGAAAATCCCCGAACAGCAGTTGTACAGATCCCTGAACAATCTCCTGAGAGCTCCGGCCTGGTTCACCATCATGCCGGAAAAGCGGCAGGACTGGCTGCAAAAAGACCCCGCCCAGGTCATCCATATGCTGCGGGACAGCTATGAGAACTATGCGGGGCTCAAAGAAGGGTTTGGTTAAAAATACGCTGTCACGCTGGTCCCCAGGACCCACTCCCGGAAATCCCGGGTGAAGGGTCCTGTTTTTTTGTTCTGGAGCCGGAATCCTTCCAGGGCCCAGACCAGGCCGGGGACTACCACATAATCCATCCGGATGCCCCAGCCCCGAAACCCCTGACGCTGGAAAAATCCCGTATCCCCGTCCATGGTATGGTACAGGATGCTGGACTGGGGCTGGTCATAGTACCGGAGCCAGGTTTCCCAGGTGCCGCCCTTCCGTTCATCCAGTTCCCCATAGGTCACCGCAGCCACAAAGCCGGTTTTCTTTTCCTGGTATCCATCCTGTCCATGGGAGCCTTTGGACCCCAGCAGTTCCAGGTCGAAGAGCCATCGGTCCCGGGGCTGGTATTCCAAACGAGTGGTCCAGATCTGCTGCCGGTCAAAGCCTTTGCCGCTGGATTCCGGTTCCAGACCAAAAGCCTGGAGAGCGGGCAGGCTGGCAGGCTGGTCCTGGCGGTTGCGGAAATCCAGGAAGGCGGACCGGAAGTTCAGTTTTCGCCATTGTTTTTCTCCCTGGATGAACCAGCCGGTTTTCCGATGGAGGTTGTCGTCTCCGGTGGTCTGGCCCGCAAACAATGTGGTCCGTCCGGCGGGGTCCGTCTTTTTCCCAAAGCTGGTGCGGATCCCGTCCACCCGTTTGTCGATCACGTTCCCATCCATGAGATACAGGTTGAACCGGCCCAGCTCCCATTTGGTGTGGTCATTTTCGTGCTGGAGATAAGCACGAGAGAGGGAGGGGTGATGGTCCTGGGTATGGTCCTTGTCGTTCCGTTTGTCTTCGATCATGAATTTCAGCTGGGTCTCCTGGCTGGTGTGGACCACCGGGAACAGCCGCAGCCGCCGCTGGAGCAGGAATACATCCTGGTCCCTCCGGGGCCAGCGGCTTTTTTTCAGGTTGGCGGGGGTCCGGGCGGCAAACCGGCCTTTGCCGTAGAGATATCGGTAGTCTCCGTGGAGCTCCAGCCAGGGGGCTGTCCGCTTTTCCTCCTGTTCGGGAGGGTCAGCCTGGGAAGGGTCCACCGGGGCCCCTTCTCCCAAAGCTCCAGGCAGAGCCAGGCAGAACAGCAAAAAGAACCAGAAGGGGGAAGTCATGGCCATCACCTGCTTTCTGTCGTTTCTTATATCATACTATATGTAAGGTGAAGAGTGAAGAGCGCAGAGTGCAGAGCCCTGCCCTACCCACTTTTGCCTGTATATGGTATAATATACTGATTAAATTGTATAAACTTGCGTTTGAGGAGACAGCCTATGAACGACGAACAAGAAAAACAGCAGGCGCAGTTGGAAAACAGTCCCGATGCGGACGATATGGGTGCCATCAAGGTGGCTGACGAGGTCCTGAGCATTGTGGCCGGGCTGGCGGCCTCGGAGGTGAACGGGGTATACGGCATGAGCGGCGGCATCCGGGAAGGGCTGACGGACATGCTGGGGAAACAGAATTTTTCCAAAGGCATCAAGGTCTATACGGAAGGCCACACCGTCCGGGTGGAGGTCCATGTGATCATCACCTACGGATTCAATATCCCCGATGTGGCCATCAAGCTCCAGGAAAAGGTGAAGGAAGCCGTGGAAAACATGACCGGCTACGAAGTCACAGGAGTGGATGTCCACGTGGAAGGCGTCAAGAAGAAAAAAGAAAAGGATTTCAGCGGCAGGGACGATACGGACGAACTGGTGAAGAAATGGGAAGAGGAACCGGCTGACAGACCGTCCCTGCCGGAAGGCGCCTTTGCCGGGGAAGAAACTTCGGAAAACAGGGAATCGGTGGAAGCACAGCCAGAAGCAAAGGAAGCTCCAGAACCGGTCCGGCCGCCGGAAGGAGAATCTGACCCCAAAGGCCAGGAAACGTCGGGGGGAGAAGCATGAGCATATTCGATCGGATCATTTTGACCATGTACACCATCATCATGGCAGCAGTGGCGGTGCTGATTGTCATTGTCAGCGTCAACGGCATCCCGGTCCATGATCTTACAGAGTTTGCCGCCCGGGTCCCCGGACGCTGGGAATACACCATCGGCGGGGTGGTGATTTTCCTGGTGAGCCTCCGGCTGCTGTTTGCCAGCTGGAGCCGGGGCGGCAGCAACGACCTGACCTTTGACAACGACCGGGAAGGGAAGATCCATGTAAGCCAGCGGGCCATGGAAGACTACATTTCCGGGTTCACCAATGATGTATACGGGGTGTTCGGCGCCAAATGCCGGGTAAAGCTGCTGAAGGACAACCAGCTCAGCGTCCGGATCAACGCTTCCATCGAGCCTGGGATCAACATCCCGGACACCACCGACGAAGTGAAGCGGACGGTGAAAAAGAACATCATGAACGTGGTGGGCGTGGAAGTGGCGGAAGTGTCCGTGTACTTCAAGCACATCAAGGCCAAGGAATAGGCGGTGGAAGACCATGTGGCAGGAAATTTTACGCAAACTGTTTGAAACCAGCCGGTGGCGGATCATAGGCGCTTCGGTGGGCCTGGTGGTGGGCATCCTGTTCCTTCTCCTGGGCTTTTTCCGGGCGGTGTTCCTGCTGTTTTGCATCGGCCTGGGTTTTTACATCGGTTACAAAATGGATGCAGGGGAAGATCTGGTGGATCTGCTGGACAACCTGCTGCCTCCGTACCATAAATAAAAGGAGTTTACCAATCATATGAGCAGAAGAGAAGCACGTACCATTGCAATGAGAAGCCTGTTTGCCCTGGAATTCTCTCCGGAACAGTCTCCGGAAGAAACGGTGAAGACCATGGCGGAGGAAGAAGACATCCAGGATACCCGGAAAAAGGACCTGGCCTATGCCCTGGAACTGGTGAACGGGGTCCGGGAAAACCGGGAAGCCCTGGACGGGGAACTGAACGGCCTGGACGCCAAATGGACCCTGAAGCGGATGAACGGCATCGACCGGAACCTGCTGCGGATTGCATCCTGGGAAATGTTCTGCAGCCCGGAACCGGTGCCTCCGGCAGTGGCCATCAATGAGGCCGTGGAACTGGCCAAAATCTACGGAGGGGATGATTCTCCCGCCTTCATCAACGGCCTTTTGGGGAGCCTGGTGAAGAAGCATGGCCGCTGAGGAAGCGGTCCTGGGGCTGGATACCAGCTGCTACACCACTTCGGCGGCGCTCATGGACCGGCAGGGGAACCTGATGGGAGACCAGCGGCGGCTTTTGACGGTGAAACCGGGTCGCCGGGGCCTGGCCCAGTCGGAAATGGTCTACCAGCATACCCGGAATCTGCCGGATCTGCTGGAAGCCCTGGAACTGGACGGCCGCCGGATTGCGGCCATCGGCGTCAGCGCCAAACCCCGGCCCCGGGAAGATTCCTACATGCCCGCCTTTCTGGTGGGACTGGGGATGGCCCGGAGCCTGGGAAAGGTGCTGGGTGTGCCGGTCCATTTTTTTACCCATCAGCACAATCACATGTATGCCGGTCTCTGGTCCGTGGGGAAAACGGCCCCGGACCGGTTCCTTTTGGTCCACATCTCCGGCGGCACCACGGACCTCCTCCTGTGTGAGCGCCAGGAGGACGGGGAATTCACTCTGGAACCCCGGGGCACCAGCATCGACCTCCACGCCGGCCAGTTCATCGACCGGGTGGGGGTGGCTCTGGGCCTGGCCTTTCCCGCCGGAGCCCGGCTGGAGAAACTGGGAGAGACCGCAGCGGAACCCCATCCTCTGAAGGTATGGAGCCAGGAGGGGGAATTGTCCCTGTCCGGGCCCTGCACCCAGGCTCTCCGGGCCATTGACCAGGGGGCGGATCCGGCTTCCCTGGCCCTGGGGGTGGAACAGGCCATCGGCAAAGCCCTGGCCCGGACCATCGGCTGGGTGTGCCAGAAGGAAGCCCTTTCCCAGGTGCTCCTGGTGGGAGGGGTCAGCGCCAACAAAGAAATTCGCCATCAGCTGGAAGCTTTCCTCAGCCGGCGGCAGATCGGCCTGTGGGCCCCGGATCCCCGGTACAGCGTGGACGGTGCCGTGGGCAATGCCTGGGCCGCCGTACTCCGGGAAAGGCAGGAGGAACCATGATCGTTGGAAAAATCTATACGGTGTCGGAAGTGACCCGGATCGTCAAGGGGCTGTTCCGGAAGGAACCGGAATTCGCCAACCTCCAGATCCAGGGGGAAGTGTCCAACTTCCGCCAGTATCCTTCCGGTCACTGTTATTTTAATTTAAAAGACGGCAAGACCCTGCTGAAAGCCGTTATGTTCGCCGGTGCGGCCCGGCGCCTGAAGCAGCTGCCCAAAAACGGGGACCAGGTGCTGGGGGTGGGCCGGATCGACCTGTATGAACGGGACGGGGTCTATCAGTTCTACGTGGACATGATGATGCCCCTGGGAGCCGGGAACCTGATGATCGCCTATGAGCAGCTGAAGGAAAAACTCACCGCCGAAGGGCTCTTCGACCCCGGCCGGAAGCGTCCCCTGCCTGCCTATCCCAAAGTGGTGGGCATCGTCACATCTTCTGCCGGGGCAGCGGTCCGGGACATCATCAACGTGGCCGGCCGCCGGGATCCTTCCGTAAAGCTCCGGCTGTATCCCGTAAAGGTCCAGGGCACGGAAGCCCCTCCGGAAATCATCCGGGGGATCCGGTTCTTCAACCGGCACAAACTGGCGGACGTGCTGATCGTAGGCCGGGGCGGGGGTTCCATGGAAGACCTGTGGGCCTTTAACGATGAGGGTATGGTCAGGGCCATCGCCGCTTCGGAAATCCCGGTGATTTCTGCCGTGGGTCACGAAATCGACTTTACCCTCAGCGATTTTGCGGCAGACCTCCGGGCTCCCACTCCCTCTGCAGCCGCGGAACTGGCAGTGCCGGAACGGAGCGGGGACCGGGAAAATCTGGCCAAGCTGGTGCGCCGGCTGGAACGGACCATGGAAACCCGGCTCCAGGACAGCACCCGGGCTCTGGAACAGCTCCAGGGAGAATGGGTGTTCCTCCATCCGGAACGGCTGTGGGAAAATGCCGGCCAGACCCTGGACAGCCTGAGCCAGCGGCTGGAACAGGCCGGGGACCGGCTGCTGGAAAACCGGCAGCAGAAACTGGAAGTGATTACCGCCAAGCTGGGGGCCCTGGATCCCTATGGGGTGCTCCGGCGGGGTTATACCATAACAGAAAATGCACAGGGAAAGGTGGTCCGGCAGGCGTCGGATCTCCGGCCCGGTGATACCCTGGTGACCCGGTTCGCTCAGGGAGCGGCAGTCTCCCAGGTGGAAACGGTCAAGGAAGGAAAAGCATAATGCCCAGAAAGAAAGCAGAAACGGTTTCCTTTGAAGAGGGCCTGAAACGGCTGGAAACCATTGTGGAAAAGCTGGAAAGCGGGGAACTGTCCCTGGATGAGACAGTGGCTCTCTATAAAGAAGGTATGGAACTGAGCCGGAATTGTGCGGCCCAGCTGAAAAAAGTCCAGCAGGACGTGAAAAAAATCGTGGAAACCAGCCAGGATGATTTTGCCCTGGCCCTGTTTCCGGAGGAGAAGGAATAATGGAACTGCGCAGTTATTTACGGAGCCGTGGGGCTCTGGTCAACGGATATCTCCAGGTGCGCCTGGGAGTGGGGAGCATTTCCCCGGTGGACAAGGCCATGATGTATTCTGTGGCGGCCGGGGGCAAGCGGCTCCGGCCCATCCTGCTCATGGCGGCAGCAGATGCGGTGGGGGCCAACGGTACGGATTTTGTGGCGGTGGCTGCAGGACTGGAAATGATCCATACCTATTCTCTGATCCACGACGACCTGCCTTCCATGGACAATGACGATTACCGCCGGGGCCGCCTCACCAACCACAAGGTGTTCGGGGATGCCATGGCCCTTTTGGCCGGAGATGGCCTGCTGACCCAGGCTTTTGAAGTGATGCTGGAACAGCGGGGAGTGGATCCCAAGGTGCTCCTGGAGGTGGTCCGTCTGGTGGCAAAATGCGCCGGCCCTACCGGCATGGTAGGCGGCCAGGCTCTGGACATTACCTCTGAAGACCAGCAGCTGACCCTGGAACAGATGAAGAAGCTCCACGAAGCCAAGACCGGGGCCATGTTCGTGGCTGCGGTCCGGGGCGGCGCCATGCTGGGGGGGGCGGATCCGGACACCCTCCGGACCATGACCCATTTTGCCGCTCTCTTCGGTCTGGCCTTCCAGATCACTGACGACATCCTGGATGTGGAAGGGGATGCCAAGGTTATGGGCAAACCGGCCCACAGCGACGAAAAACTCCACAAATCCACCTATGTGTCTCTGTTCGGTCTGGAAAAAGCCAAAGAAATGGCCGCCCAGACCCTGAAAGAAGCGGAAGAGACCCTGGCGCCCCTGGGCGAAAAGGCCCAGCCCCTGGTGGAAATCACCCGCTATCTGTACAACCGGAAGAAATAAGGACGGGGGAGGACGGACCCTTATGAAACTCTTGCCAACCATACATGCACCGTCGGACCTGAAAAAAATCCCCGATGCCCAGCTGCCGGAACTGTGCCAGGAAATCCGGGAGGAGATCCTGGAAGTGACCAGCCGGAACGGAGGGCATCTGGCCCCCAACCTGGGAGTGGTGGAACTGACCGTCGCCCTGCATAAGGTGTTTTCCATGCCTCGGGACAAGATCGTCTGGGATGTGGGCCATCAGTCCTATGTCCACAAACTGCTGACCGGCCGGCTGGACAAATTCCCCACTCTCCGGCAGTACGGCGGCCTCTGCGGCTTCCCCAAACGGACGGAAAGCGAATATGACTGCTTCGGCACCGGCCACTCCAGCACCTCCATTTCGGCGGCTCTGGGAATCGCCTGTGCCCGGGACCTGGCCGGGGACGACTACAATGTGATTGCCGTCATCGGGGACGGAGCCCTTACCGGCGGGGAAGCCATGGAAGGGCTGAACAACGCCGGGGATCTCCACAAGAAGCTGATCGTGGTCCTCAATGACAACGAAATGTCCATTTCCAAAAACGTGGGGGCCCTGTCTTCCTATCTTACGGAACTCCGGACGGATCCCACCTATTCCCGGGTGAAAACGGAAGTGGAAAACTTCCTGAAAGGGCTGCCTTCCATCGGCAGCAGTGTGGCCCGGGCGGTGGGCCGTCTCAAGGACAGCTTCAAGTACTTCTTTGTGCCCGGGATGCTCTTCGAAGACTTCGGCTTTAAATACCTGGGACCGGTGGACGGCCACGACCTGACTGCCCTGATGGAAACCTTTGAAAAGGCCAAGCAGCTGGATGAGCCGGTGTTCATCCATGTGCTCACCACCAAGGGGAAAGGGTACAAACCGGCGGAAGAGCGGCCCAACGCTTTCCATGGCACCGGCCCCTTCGACATTGCCACCGGGAAGAAATTCTCCAATCCCCAGGCTCCTGCCACCTATACCAAAGTGTTCAGCGATGCCCTGGTGGAACTGGGAGAGAAGAACCGGAAAGTGGTGGCCATTACCGCCGCCATGCCGGAAGGCACCGGCCTGGACGTATTTGGGAAATATTACCCGGACCGGTTCTTTGACGTGGGCATTGCGGAACAGCATGCAGTGACCATGGGCGCCGGGCTGGCGGCCAACGGGTACCATCCTCTGGTGGCCCTGTATTCCACCTTTGCCCAACGGGCCTTTGACCAGCTGCTCCACGATGTGGCCATGCAGAACCTGCCTTTTACCCTGTGCCTGGACCGGGCCGGGCTGGTGGGGGACGACGGCAGCACCCATCACGGGGCCTATGACCTGTCCTACCTGCGGCTAATGCCCAATATGGTGATGATGGTCCCGGGGGACGAAAACGAGCTCCGGCACATGCTGAAAACCTCTCTGGAATACAACGGGCCTTCCGTGCTCAGGTATCCCCGGGGGTCCGGGCTGGGAGTGCCCCTGGATCCGGAAATCCACACCCTGCCCATGGGGAAGAGCCGGCGGCTCCGGGAAGGAAATCAGATTGACCTGTGGGCGGTGGGGACCATGGTGGATACAGCCCGGAAAGTGGCGGATATCCTGGAAAAACAGGGCCTTTCCGCCGGGGTGGTGAACGCCCGGTTCGTAAAGCCCCTGGACAAAGAAGCCCTGGAAGAAGCCAGCCATCAGGTAAAGCTGCTGGTGACCCTGGAAGAGAACTCCCTGGCGGGAGGCTTCGGAGAAGGGGTGCTGGATGCCCTGAACCGGTTGGGCCGGCTGAAAGACTGCCGGGTGCTGAACCTGGGGATCCCGGATCTGTACGTGCCCCACGGGAAACGGGAACGGCTGCTCCAGGATTTGAAACTGGATCCGGAAGGGGCGGCAGATGTGATTGCCAAAGCCTGGAAAGAGGAACTATGAAAAAAGAACGTTTGGATGTGTTTTTAACGGAACAGGGATTCTTTGAATCCCGGAGCAAGGCCCAGGCGGTGATCATGGCCGGGGAAGTGCTGGTGAACGACCAGAAAATCGACAAGCCCGGCACCATGGTGAAGCCCGATGCCAAGATCACCCTGCTGGGGAAAAAGATGCCCTTTGTGAGCCGGGGCGGCTACAAACTGGACAAATCCCTGAAGGTGTTCCCCATTTCCCTGGAAGGGAAGGTGGTGGCGGACCTGGGAGCCTCCACCGGAGGCTTTACGGACTGTGCCCTCCAGCACGGAGCCAGCAAGGTCTATGCCATCGACGTGGGCTATGGCCAATTGGCCTGGAAGCTCCGGCAGGATCCCCGGGTGGTGAACATGGAACGGACCAATGTCCGGTTCCTGGAAGCGGATTCCCTGGGGGAACTGGTGGATGTGTTCACCATTGATGTGGCCTTCATTTCCCTGGACAAGGTGCTGCCCAGTGCCTACAAGATCCTGAAGCCCGACGGCTTCGGCATCGCCCTGATCAAGCCCCAGTTCGAGGCGGGACGGGAGAAAGTGGGGAAAAAAGGCGTGGTCCGGGATCCGGCGGTGCACCTGGAAGTCATCGAAAAGGTGATCGCCCAGGCCCGGGAACTGGGCTTTGCGGCCCGGGGACTGGATTTTTCGCCCATCCGGGGACCGGAAGGGAACATTGAATACCTGTTCTACATGGGGAAAGAAGGGGAAGACACCGTAACACCGGAACGGATCCGGGAAGTGGTGGCAGCTTCCCATGAGACCCTGGAAAAATAAAAAGAACCAGGAGAAATGGAGAAATGAGGGGTGGCACAATGGAAAAAAGACTGCGGCTGGGGGTGTTCCCCAATCTGCCCAAAGAGAAGGTCCGGGCCCTGTTGCCCAAGCTGGTGGAATTCTGCAAGGCGGAAGAGATCCCGGTGGTGTTCCCCCGGGAAATCGCCGAAAGCTACGGAGTACCCGGCTATGACCAGGAAGACCCGGCCAGTCTGTCCCAGCTTTCCATGGCTCTGACCCTGGGGGGAGACGGGACCATCCTCCGGGCTGCTCGGTACGTGACCCAGCTGAACATCCCCCTGCTGGGGGTGAACATGGGGAAACTGGGATTCCTGACGGAAGTGGGGGCTCCGGATCTGTACAAGGCCCTGCTGAAGGTAAAGGCGGGAGAATACATCCTGGAAAAACGGAACATGCTCCAGCTTACGGTATGGCAGGGAGAGAAGATGATCTGCAAGGCCCATGCCCTCAACGACATGGTGCTGGAAAGCGGGGACCGGTCCCGGCTTACCCGGCTGAGTCTGAAGATCGACGGGGAACCTACCGCCAACGCCCCTTCCGATGGGCTGATCATTGCCACCGCCACCGGGTCTACGGCCTATTCCCTTTCGGCAGGGGGACCGGTGGTCCATCCCAGCCTGAAGGCCAGCATCATCACCCCCATCTGCCCTCATGCCCTCCATGCCCGTCCTCTGGTGATCCCCATGGAGCATGCCATTGAAATCGCCCCCCGTCCTCCTTACGAAACCATCCTGATTTCCGCGGACGGGATGACGGTAAGCCATCTGGCCTGGAACCAGCGGGCCCTGATCGAAAAAAGTCCCTGTGATGCCCGGTTCGTGCGCATCAATCCCCTGTCCTACTATGCGACCTGGCAGGACAGGATGCTGAAAAATGAAGGTCAGACCATTCTTTAGGAGGCAAGCGGAAAGACCATGAAAATATCCAGACAGGAAGCCATTAAAGACATCATCAAGAACCAGCAGATCGAAACCCAGAGTGATCTTGCAGAAGCTCTGAAGAAGGCTGGCTTCAACGTGACCCAGGCCACCGTGTCCCGGGACATCAAAGAAATGATGCTGATCAAGATCCCCGATGAGGACGGACGGTACAAATATTCCTTCCCTTCGGAAAACAGCAAGATCCTGACCACGGAACGGCTGGAGGACACCCTCCGGGGCTACACCCTTACCATCAGTTCCGCCGAGAACCTGATCGTCCTCCATACCCTGCCGGGCACTGCCCAGGCTGTGGCCTATGCCCTGGACCATCTCAGCTGGAAGGAACTGCTGGGGACCGTAGGGGGCGATGATACGGTGCTCCTGATCGTGGATTCCAAGGACCATGTGGAGACGGTGAAGCAGCGGCTCATGGTCAAGAAAGGACGCTGACATGCTGAATTCCTTGGAAGTGCACAATTTTGCCCTGATCGACCATCTGCGGGTGGACTTTACCCCGGGGTTCAATGTGTTCACCGGGGAAACCGGCGCCGGGAAATCCATCCTGATCGACGCCTTCAGCATTGTACTGGGCAGCCGGGCCAGCGGGGACTACCTGCGGAAAGGGGCGGATTCCTACTGGATCCAGGCGGTGTTCGACATCGAGGGGCTGGAAAATGTCCATGACATCCTCCGGGAATTGGATCTGGATCTGGGGGAAGACACCCTGTTCCTCCGCCGGAAGGTCACTGCCGGGGGCAAGAGCCAGGCCTTTGTAAACGAGCGGCAGGTGCCGGTGTACGTGCTCACCCGTCTGGCCAGCCAGCTGGTGGACATCCACGGTCAGCACGAGAACCAGACCCTGCTGGCCCCCGGGGCGGCTCTCACCATCCTGGACCACCTGGAACCAGGGCTCCAGACCCTGTTGGAAAAATACCAGGAAAAATTCGTGGCCTATGACAAAGCCAGGGAAACGGTGAAAAAGTGGCTGCTGAAGGATGCCCACCAGACCGAAGACCTGGAGCGGCTGGAAGCAGAAATCAAGGAAATTGACGAAGCCCATATCCAGCCGGGAGAAGATGATCAGCTCCGGGAAACGGTCCGGAAGCTGAGCAACCAGGAAAAAATCCTCCAGGCAGTGGGGGAAGCCCATCACTACCTGGAAGGGGGCGAAGACAGCGGCCCCAGTGCCCTGGATGCCATCAACACCGCCCGGACCACTCTGGAAGGGGTGCTGGACTATGCGCCTGAGCTGAAACCCTATGCGGAAAGTATGGATTCTGCCTGGGAAACCCTGGAAGACGTGCGCCAGTCCCTGGGGGACATTCTGGCGGCGGATCATGATGACCGGGATACCCTGGAAGCGGCCCAGGAACGGCTGGACCTGCTGTACCGGCTGAAGCAGAAATTCGGAGGCAGCCTGGAAGAGGTACTGGCCTACCGGGACAAGGCCCAGGCGGAATATGAAGGGCTCCTGTCCCTGGAATCCACCCTGGCCCGGCTCCGGAAACAGGAAGCCATCCTGAAGGCAGAAATGCAGACGGAAGCGGACAAACTCACGGCCGCCCGGAAGAAAGCCGCTGCCGGCCTGGTGAAGGCCCTGCTGCCCCATATCCGGGACCTGGCCATGCCTGAAGGCCGGGTGGATCTTCAGTTTACCCGGCTGCCCGAATGCCACGGCCGGGGCCAGGACAGCATCCAGTTCCTGTTTTCCGCCAATGCGGGGATGGATCTGAAGCCTCTGGGCCGGATCGCTTCCGGCGGTGAACTGTCCCGGTTCGCCCTGGCTCTCAAGACGGTGATGATGAAGAAGTTCGGGGTGCCCACCATGATCTTCGACGAAATCGACACCGGGGTGGGGGGCGTTACCGCCCAGAAAATGGCGGAAAAAATGGCCCTCATCGCCCGGGAGCGGCAAGTGCTGTGCATCACCCACCTGGCCCAGATCGCCTGCTTCGCCGACCATCAGCTGTACATCCATAAAAGCGCGGAAAAAGGCAGCACCATCAGCCAGGTGGATGTGCTGGATCCGGAAGGACGGATCCAGGAGATCATGCGTATGACCGGCGGCACCAATACCTCCCGTTCTGCCCGGGAAAATGCCAAGGAACTGTTGGCTATGGCCGCCAAATTCAAAGAAACGAAGGAGTCTGACATTCATGAAAACCCTACACGATGATCGGCTGGATGAAAAACAGCTTTCTACCCGGACCGCCTTTGAAGGCCGTCTGCTCCATCTCTATGTGGACCAGGTGAAACTGCCCAACGGCAATGATTCCACCCGGGAATACATCCTCCACCAGGGAGCCGTGGGGATCCTGCCGGTAATGGAAGACGGCAGCATGGTGTTTGTAAAGCAGTTCCGGTATCCTGTCCATTCGGTGATCTACGAGATCCCGGCGGGCAAACTGGAAAAAGGGGAAGAAATCCTCCCCAGCGCCCAGCGGGAACTGTCCGAAGAAACTGGTCTTACCGCCGATCACTGGACCCGGATGACTTCTATTGTCACTACCCCCGGATTCACCAACGAAACCATCCATCTGTTCCTGGCCACCGGTCTCCACCAGGGAAAGATGCATCCCGATGCCGATGAATTCCTCCAGGTGGAAGTGATTCCGGAAGAAAAAGTTAAACAGATGGTCATGTCAGAAGACATTTTTGATGCAAAAACCCTGTCAGCGCTTCTACTGTACTTCCTGAAAAAAGAAGCCTGTTAAAAATTCATGTAATAAATTTGTAAAATCAAAAAAATGTGTAACAAATTTCCTAAAGTATGTTATAATATCCATAAATTGATTTTTGGGAAACGATTCACTCATTGCAACACTGATTGGAGTACTGCGTATTGAACATTTTCCAAACATCACAAAAAATGATGAGGGGGAACCGAACATGGATGTACTAAAGGTTTCGACAAAATCCAATCCGAATTCTGTAGCAGGTGCGTTAGCAGGTGTATTGAGAGAAAACGGTAAAGCTGAAATCCAGGCCATTGGGGCTGGTGCCCTGAACCAGGCAGTGAAAGCCATCGCCATTGCCCGGGGGTTTGTGGCTCCTCATGGTATGGATCTGGTATGTGTTCCCGCGTTCATTGATATCAACATCGACGGTGAAGAACGGACCGCCATCAAATTGCTGGTGGAACCTCGCTGAAAGTAAAAAAAAGAAGCTGTTGCAGCTGGCAACAGCTTCTTTTTTTTACTTACTTTACAAACAACGCATCCACATCCACTTTCTTTTCCATCATCCCGGAGGCAACCAGGAAATCCTGGGTCTTCTTCAGGGAGGCGATGGCTTCGGGGGTAATGGTCATGCTGAAATCATAGAGGGGAGCCATTTCCTTTACGGCTTCCGGTTTCAGTTCCGTGGCTTTGGCGGTCATTTCCAGGGCCTTGTCCGGATTCTTCTTCATGAAGTCCAGGGTTTCCTTCTGGACGGCCAGGAAAGTATCCACCAGGTCCTTGTGTTCCTTGTAGAACTTGCCGCTGACTGCGGTAACCGTCAGGCCGGATACCAGCCCTTCTCCGGTGGTGACCACGTGCATGCCCTTCTTTTCCACATTGTAGGCCAGAGGACCGGCCAGGAGAGCACAGTCAGCACTGCCGTTTTCCAGGGCGGAAGCGGCGGCAGGAAGGCCCATGGAAACGAACTTCACATCGTTCATGGAAAGCCCGGCCTGCTGGAGATAAGCGGCCAGCAGTTCGTGGAGGATGGTGCCCTTGGGCCCGGCAATGGTCTTGCCCTTCAGGTCAGCGGCACTTTGGATGCTGCCGTCCTTGGAGAACAGCTTGAAGGCCTTGGGAGCCTGGGAGTACAGGCTGATGATCTTGATGTCGTTGCCGTTGGCAGCGCTGAGGAGCACGGAAGAACCGCCCACACAGTTCAGGAACTGGATGTCCCCGCTGGCCAGGGCAGCCGTCTGATCCGCTCCGGAAGTGATGGTGGAGTAGGAGGCGGTGATGTTCTTTTCCTTGAACTTCTTCTCAAAGCTCTGGTTGGCCTTTTCCACAATGGAAGGGATGTTCAGGGGTGCCTGGACATAGGTGATGCTCACCTTGTCCATTTTGGGAGCCGCCTTCTGGGCGGATTTGCCGCTGCCGCACCCGGCAGCCAGGGCTCCCACTGCCACCAGACAGCAGGCAAGAGCAACAGAGAGTTTTTTCTTCAATGACATTTGTAACAGATCCTTTCGTCTCAGGGGATATCCGCCCTCGACAAGGGCGGGGGACCAGCCGTCAGGCTGGTGGTGGGTTAGCCGCTTCAGCGGCGTTTCTCTTCAAAGGAACCGGCTGGAGCAGGTTCCTTCTTTCAGTCGTTGACCGTTTAACGGGCCGCTGCCGGGCTGCAGCAGCCCCTCCAGCAGCTTTTTTTTCGCTTCGATCAGCCCCGGGGAAAGCAGGTCCCGTTGGCCCGGGGGCAGGTACTGTTCCTGGGCAATCCGGCCTTCTTTCAAGATCAGAAGCCGGTCCCCCAGGGTCAGGGCCTCGTCCACATTGTGGGTCACCAGCACCACTCCCATGGAAAGCTTTTCCACCATGGACCGGAGTTCCTGCTGGAGCTGGCCCCGGGTAAAGTAATCCAGGGCCGCAAAGGGTTCGTCCATGAGGATCAGGCTGCTGTGCATGGCCAGGGTCCGGGCCAGGGAGGCCCGCTGCTGCATGCCTCCGGACAGCTGGGCCGGGTACTGGCCCGCTGCATCCGTCAGCTGGACCAGGTCCAGCCAGTGGTCCGTTTCTCCCGGGTCCGCCCCTTTGGGCAGTCCCAGGGCGATGTTTTCCCGGCAGGTGAGCCAGGGGAACAGCCGGGCCTCCTGGAACATCATGCCCAGTTTCAGCCCGGCCGGTTTTTCCACAGTGCCGGCATCCGGCGTTTCCAGCCCCGCCAGGATGCGCAGCAGGGTGGTCTTCCCGCAGCCGCTTTTCCCCAGGATCACCGTACATTCCCGGAGCGAAAGAGCCAGGGAAAGGTCCCGGAGCACCACCCGGGCACCATAGGTTTTGGTAATATGGTCCAGCTTCAGCGCATCCAACGGAGCAGCCTCCTTTCCACTGCCGCAAAGATCCCATCCAGCAAAAGGCCCAGGGCTCCGATGGTCAGGATGCCGATGAACACTTTGTCGCTGCGGCTCATGGCCTGGGCGTCCAGGATCAGATACCCCAGTCCGCTGTCGGCAGCTATCATTTCCGCCCCGATAATGGCCCGGAGGCTGTAGCCCATGCCCACCCGGAGTCCGGTGAGGATCCCGGGCAGGGCCGCTGGCAGCCGGATCTTCCACAGGGCCTTCCAGGGAGAGAACCCCAGCATTTGGCCCACTTCCAGCAGCTTCCGGTCACACCGGCGGAACCCGTCGTCCATGTTCAGGTACATGGGGAAGAAGGAAGCCAGCACGATGATGATGGTCTTGGGCAGTTCCCCGATGCCGAACCAGAGGATCAGCAGGGGAATCAGGGACAGGGGCGGTACATGGCGGAACACTTCCAGGAGCCCTCCGTAGCAGGCCCGGAGCCGGGGAAACAGCAGGTTCAGGCTGGCCAGAAGGCAGCTGGCCAGAAAGGCCCAGAAGAACCCGGTAAGGATCCGCCGGAGGCTGATCAGGATGTGCCGGACCAGCTCCCCGTTCCGGACCATGTGGAGAAAGGTGTCCCACACCTGGCCGGGAGAGGGGAGGATGTAGCTGCTCCAGATCCCTTCTGCCGATGCCCAGGCCCACAGCAGGAACACCAGCACAAAGGGCAGGACCAACCGGATCTTACCCTTCATGGTTCTCGTGGCCGGAAGTGACCTTGGCATAGGCTGTCTTGGAGGACACCCCCGGCAGCTTCCCGATCCGGCCGGACAGGTTGCTGATAATGTCCTGAGGGGCATCCACCACCACGCTGATGATGTGGATGTTCCGGGCATGGTAGGGAATCCCCATCCGCCCGATTACATAGGGACCAAAGTCATGAAGGATGGAGTTCAGGTCCTCCACCGCATCCGGATCCTCTACAATGATTCCCAAAATCGCCACACGGGTTTCTTCCATAAAAAGACCTCCTCACATACCCATTATCCGCCCTTTTCAAGGGCGGGGGACCAGCCGTCAGGCTGGTGGTGGGTTAGCAGCCGCAGGCTGCGTTTCCATTTACTGGAACCCGCTGCCGGGTTCCTTCCTTTTACCGTTGAGAATTGACAGGGGGTGCTGCAGCGCAGCACCCCCTTTAATCCGTCCGTCTTCCATCGCAAGGGGTCTTTTGATGTGAGAAGGCACTTGTTCCATTCCGTTTATTATTTTTTGTCTGCTTCGTCTATTTCCTTGTCTTCTGCCGCCAGGGCCGCTTCGTCCGCTTTCTTTTCCTTCTTGAAGAACTTCATCACAAAGGGAGAGAGCAGGGACAGCAGGCACAGGGCCAGCAGGATCTTGCAGATGTTGGTGGACAGCAGGATGCTGGTATCCCCGCCGGAAAGGCTCAGGCTCCGGCGCAGTCCTTTTTCGCCCAAAGGCCCCAAAATCAGAGCCAGCACAACCGCAGCGGTGTTCATGTTGCATTTCCGCATGAGATACCCGATGACCCCGAACACAAACATCACCTTCACATCAAAGGCACTGTTGTTGATGGCAAAAGAACCCACCACGCACAGCACGAAGATGCTGGGAATCAGGATGGCATCGGACACCCGGGCAATCTTGGCGAACAGACGGCAGCCCAAAAGGCCGATCAGCAGCATGAAGAACTGGATGACCACGAATCCGCCAAAGAAAGTATACGTCATGGGAGCATACTTTGTAAAGAGTTCCGGTCCCGGCTGGAGCCCGTGGATGATCAGCCCGCCCATAAGCACGGCGGTAACGCTTTCCCCGGGAATCCCCAGAGTCAGTGTGGGAATCAGGGAACCGCCGGTTACTGCGTTGTTGGCCGCTTCCGACCCGGCAATCCCTTCAATGGAGCCCTTGCCGAATTCTTCCGGATGTTTGGAGAACCGTTTGGCTTCGTTGTAGCCTAAAAAACAGGCAATGGAAGCCCCGGCTCCGGGCAGGATGCCGATGATGTTCCCGATGATCCAGCTCCGGAGCACCGTGGGGGTGATCTGTTTCATTTCCTTCAGGGTCAGCATGATCCGGTCACTGAACTTGGCGGCTTTGGCCCGTTTCACAATGGCTTTTTCCGCCAGGATAAAGGCCTGGCTCATGGAAAAGAGACCAATCAGGGCACAGGTGATGTTGATGCCGTTATAGAGAGAATCCTGGCCGAACATGAACCGTTCTACCCCCTGCATGGGGTCCATGCCGATGGTGGAGAGAACCAGCCCGAAGGCCCCGGACATGAGCCCCAGGATCATGGAATCCGTGTTGATCCCGGCGATGATGGTGAGGCCGAAGAGGCTCAGCCAGAAGTATTCCGGACTGCCGAATTCCATGGCCAGTTTGGCCAGCATGGGAGCAAAGAAATACAAGGAAATGCAGCTTAACAGTCCGCCCCAGAAAGAAGCGATACAGGCAGTGGCCAGGGCTTTCCCGGCCTTGCCCTTTAAAGTCATGGCATACCCGTCGATGGCTGTGGCCGCCGATGCCGGTGTACCGGGGGTGTGGATCAGGATGGCGGAAATGGAGCCCCCGAAAATGGCCCCGCAGTAGATGCCTCCCAGCATGATCAGCCCGGCGGAAGGTTCCATCCCAAAGGTCAGGGGCAGCAGCAGGGCCACCCCCATGGCCGCCGAAAGCCCGGGCATGCACCCGATGACGATCCCCATGGTCACGCTGGCGATCATAATGACGATATTTATAGGCGAAAGGGCGTTGATGAACCCCATGGCCATCAATGCGTATTGATTTTCCATTCTTTCATCCTCCCTTTCCTAGAGCAGTTCTTCCAGCAGCAGGCCGTCCGGCAGAGGCACGGACAGGAATTCGCTGAAGACAATATAGATCAGGGCCATGAGCACCACCAGGGTGATGGCCATATACTTCTTTTCAATGTGGAAAAAGTGCAGCATGAACAGGAGATATAAAATAGCAGAAGGATAAAATCCGATCAGCACCATCAGCACAAAGAAAAGGATGGAGGCAATCAGGAAGGTGAAGAACTGCCTGGGCAGGAAATGGGTCCACACTTCCGGCAGATCGTTGACAATGGTGAAATGGCCGTGGCAGCTGCAGGCCATCTTCACCAGCTGCATGAGAGTCAGCACGGCCAACAGGCCGATGACGAATTTGGGATAGCTCTGTGCCGCCGGAGGCAGTTGCAGTGTCTCGTAAAAGAAGAAGGCACAGAATCCCAGCATGAAGATCACTACACTGAGTTCCGATTTTTTCATAATGGTTTCCCCTCAAAAGAGGGGCTGCACCCTGGCAGCCCCCGATTTATTCCGCTTGTGTCATTCAGGCGTCCTGGTACAGTTTGCTGACCACGTCTTTGCAGAAGGTCATCTGTTCCTGGATCAGTTTGCCCAGTTCCTTGCTGTCCATGTAGTGGAGTTCCAGACCGGCGTTCTTGTGGTCACGGATGGTCTGTTCATCGGTCATGGTCATCTTAAAGGCATTTTCATAGAATTTGATGATGTTTTCCGGAGTGCCTTTGGGAGCCACCAGAGCACGGGCGGAGCCGTACCACTTGTTGTAGTAGCCCAGTTCACCCAGGGTGGGCACATCTTTGTAGTTGTCCAGGCGTTTTTCAGAGAATACGCCCAACAGTTTCAGGGCTGCGTTGCTGCCCCGGATCAGAGGTTCCACATCCCCCAGTTTGGCGCAGGAGAAGTCCACTTCGCCCTGGCGCAGGGCCAGCAGCTGGTCAGCAGTACCGCCGTAAGGCACCGCATTGTATTTGAACTTGGCGGTGGTGGACAGCAGCTGGGCTGCCGTGTGGTTGGAAGCCTGTACCCCGTTGGTGGAAGCCTTCAGTTCGCCCGGATGGGCTTTGGCATATTCCACCAGATCTTTCAGGCTGTTGAACTGGCTGTCCTTCCGGACTACCACAACCCCGGTTTCCTTCAGATGGTTGCAGATGGGAACGATGCTCTTGTCATCGAAGGAAGCATTCTTGGCCAGAGCCAGGGTGGTGTAGGTGGGCAGGTTGATGAAGCCGATGGTGTAGCCGTCCGGTTTGGCTTTTGACAGTTCCGTCCAGCCGATCTTTCCGTCAGCGCCGGGTTTGTTTTCGATGATCAGGGTCTTGCCTACGAATTTTTCCGCATCCTTGCAGAGTACCCGGGCACCGGTATCCGTGCCGGACCCTGCCTTGTAGGCTACAATGACCTTGATGTCCTTGTTGGGTTTCCATTCACCGGACGCTTTCTGAGCTTTCTTGCCCCCGCAGGCACCAACAGCCAGGGCCAGGGCACAGATGGCGGACGCAGCCAGCCACTTTTTGAGTTTCATACAAATCTTCCTCCTTTATAAAGACTTTGTAAAAATGTAAAAACTCTGTAAAACTATTGTAACATATTTTGGAACGTTCGCCTACTGAATTTTTGGAAAAAACACGCAAGGCATAAAACTTATAGAAAACCGTTTTGTTTATCTTTTAAAGAATCAATAATTATTGTTAAAAACTTATCTTTTATGGTATAATACAATAAACAAAAATCTGTCTCCAAAGGACACGATTTCTCTGGTTGAGAGAGATTTTCAGTACAAAGGAGGAACTCACTATGGCAAGACTGCGTCTCATGCGTGCACCGCTGAAATATGTACAGGGGAGTGGAGCCCTGAAGGAATTCTACGATTATTTCAAGGATCTGGGGAAGAACTGGCTGTTCATCTGCAGCCGGAGCGGCCACCGGACCTGCCATAACAAACTGGAAGAAAGCTTCGGCACCAGCGATACCCACCGGCACTACGAAGTGTTCGGAGGCATCTCCAGTGTAGGGGAAATCGACAAGTTCCGGAAAATGGTCCGGGCGGAAAACATCGATGTGGTGGTAGGGGTCGGCGGCGGGTCCGCCATCGATACCGCCAAAGCCACGGCTCATTACGAAGGAAAACGGGTGGTGATCATTCCCACAGTGGTAGCCACTGATGCTCCCTGCACCGGGCTGTCCGTGATTTATAACGACGACGGTTCCTTCAACAGCTACCTGTTCTATCCCAACAATCCGGACGGGGTGCTGGTGGATAGTTATATCATCGCCCATGCACCGGTGAAGTTCCTGGTGGCCGGCATGGGGGATGCCCTGGGGACCTATTTTGAAGCCCGGGCCTGCTATCGGACCGATGCGCCCAGCCTGGAAAACGGCGGGATCACCCGGTCCGCCATGGCCCTGTGTGAACTGTGCTACGAAAACCTCCGGAACTACGGGGCCCAGGCCAAAACCGCCGTGGAACACCAGGTGGTGACCCCGGCCCTGGATGCCATCATCGAGACCAATGTGTACCTGTCCGGGGTGGGGGCGGACAACGGCGGGCTGGCCTGTGCCCATTCCTTCTACAACGGGATCACCTCCCTGGGCGGTCACAGCGCTCCTCACGGAAACTGTGTGGCTTTCGGTACCCTGGTCCAGCTGGTGCTGGAAGGGGTGGAAGAGGATGAATTCCGGGATGTCCAGGGCTTCTGCAAAGAAGTAGGCCTGCCCACCACCCTGGCCGAACTGGGCATCACCACCGATGAACAGATCCGGCAGATTGCCAGAGCTGCCTGTGTGCCCGGAGAAAGCATCCACAACATGGTGGCCGACGTAACCGAAGATCAGCTCTATGCCGCCATCATCCAGGCAGATGCCCTGGGGAAATAAGAGCCTCCATCGGCCATTGACAATTGACCATTGACAAGGAGCTGTTGCTCATGCAACAGCTCCTTTATGGTATAATAGAAAAAATACTTGTCCAGCCCAGTCCGGACAGATTGGCGGTTTTCTTATGTCAGATACAGCACCTCAGCCTTCCAAAGAAGCCAGAAAGTACCAGAAGATGCTGGAGGCCCCGGTGAAGCCTTTGATTGCTTCCCTGGCCCTGCCCTCCATTATCAGCATGATGTGCACCAGCTTCTACAATATGGCGGACACTTATTTCGTCAGCAAAATCGATACCGCCTCCACTGCAGCGGTGGGGGTCACCTTTGCCACCATGGCCATCATCCATGCCATTGCCTTCTTTTTCGGCATCGGCTCCGGCAACAGCATCTCCCGGCTCCTGGGGGCCAGACGCCGGCCGGAGGCGGAAACCATGGCTTCCACCAGCTTCCTGTACGTGTTTCTCTGCGGCCTTCTGATTGCAGTGGTGGGGAACCTGTTCGCTCCCCAGCTGGCTACCCTTATCGGTTCCACCCCTACCATCCTGCCCTATGCAGTCCAGTACATGAGCGTGATCCTGGTGGGGGCGCCCGTAATGATGTCCAGCCTGGTGATGAACAACCATCTCCGGTTCCAGGGCAGCGCCGCCTTTGCCATGGTGGGGATCACCATCGGAGGATTCCTCAACGTGTTCCTGGATCCTCTCTTTATCTTCCAGTTCCATCTGGGGGTGGCCGGGGCAGCCTATGCCACCATCCTCAGCCAGTTTGTCAGTTTCTGCATCCTCCTTTTCATGACCCGGCAGGGGGCCAACATCCCCATCCGGCTGAAGAACATGCATCCATCCTGGCCCATCCTGAAGGAAATCATCGCCGGCGGGGCTCCGTCCCTGATCCGCCAGGGCACCCAGAGCCTGTCCACCATTTTCCTCAATGTGGCGGCCGGGGCCTTCGGGGATGCAGCTATTGCGGCTATGTCCATCGTCACCCGGCTCAGTTTCTTTGCGGCCTCCGTGATCATCGGCTTCGGCCAGGGTTTCCAGCCGGTGTGCGGGTTCAGCTACGGAGCCAAAAAGTACCGCCGGCTCCGGGAAGGCTTCTGGTTTGCGGTGAAAAGCGGCACCCTGTTCGCTCTCATAGCCGCTGCCGCTGCCATTGTGTGGGCGGTACCCATTCTGGAACAGTTCCGGGATGATCCCCTGGTGATTGCCATCGGGTCCCGTACCTTACGGTGCCAGGCCCTTACCTTCTTCCTGGTGCCTCTCACCATTTTAACCAACATGTGTCTCCAGACCACCCGGAAAACCGCCGGAGCCATGCTGGTGGCCGCCGGACGCAGCGGTCTGTTCCTGATTCCCACTCTGCTGGTGCTGCCCAGGGCTCTGGGGATCACCGGCCTGGAATGGAGCCAGAGCGTTTCCGATTTCTGCGGCTTCCTCCTGGCAGTTGTGCTGATCCGGAAGTTCTTCCAGAAGCTGCCGGAGGGGGAGGAATAAAAAAGGGGGGTGTTGAACATAACGTGCAACACCCCTTTTCCGTTGTCTCACCAACGTACTTTCCCTTTTTCCCATGTTACAATACAACCAACAAAAGGAAAGCAGGTGGTACCCATGAAACTGACGGCGGGACAGGTGTTTTCTCTGGGCCGGACCCATCAGCCGGTGGCCGGGTGCACGGTTTCCCAGCAGATCGCCGGAGGACGGAACCCGGTGTGGGTCTTTTCTCTGGGGGCTGGGACGGACATCAGCGGGGAGATCTATCCCTATTACAAACTGCTCCTGGTCCAGGAAGGCCGGCTCCAGCTCACCGGAGCCCTGGCAGGCACGGTGCTGGAACCGGGTCAGAGCATCCTGACTCCTACAGGAGTCCCTGTGGGCATGAGCGCAGAAGTGGATACGGTGTATGTGGAAGTAGAGATTCAGAAGGAGGATATCATGAACAAAGCAGTGGAAGCAGGCAAAGCATTCAAACTGGCAGAATTGCTGCCCTATCAGGAAGGCCGGATCGTGAATATGGATGTGGTCCACAATGAAAAGATGAAATTCGTGGTCATGGCTTTTGACGCCGGCACCGGTCTCAGTGAACATGCGGCCCCCGGGGATGCCCTGATCTTTGCCCTGGACGGGGAAGGGATCATCGGTTACGAAGGAAAGGCCCATACACTGAAAGCGGGGGAACAGTTCCGGTTCGCCAAAAACGGGCTCCATTGGGTGAAGGCAGAAAAGCCCTTTAAAATGGCTCTGCTGCTGACCCTGGAATAGGGAGAAAGCCATGGCTGGACGCAGACCGAAGATCCGGATCACCGTTACCGACCGGCGGGGGAAGATGGGCTGCCACCGGGGCCATCATGTGGGGGAGGTCTTCGATTTCGACGAAGACCGGGGCAAAATCTGCCCCATGGCCATGCATTGTGCCTTTCCCTACATCGACATTCTCCGGTACGGAGGCCAGATCCCCGGCCAGCCTAAAGGCACCGCCGAGTTCTGCTGCAGCGATGCGGATACCATTATGGTGTTCAAGGCGGAAGTGGTGGAAGAATAAAAGGGACTGCTGCACGTTGCGTGCAGCAGTCCCTTTTATTCTTCCCTCAACTTCTTCAGCGCCAGCCGATAGATCTGGCTGGGACCGATTTTTTTCTTCAGCAGAGGATCGGTGGAATGGACGATGCTCCAGCGGAAAGTTACCGTTACCGGGTTCCCGTTGACCTGGTGGATGGCCTGGAGCCGTTTCTGGATCTTCCGGGCCAGGGCTTCCGATTCTTCCGGGTTGGCTTCCCGGCGGATAATGGCAAAGGTGGAATTGTAGAGCCGGGAAATGGCGGAATCTTTGCCAGCCAGGTTCTGGATAATCTGAGCCTCTTTCCGGATCAGATCCTGGAGCAGAGCCGGTTCGTAGCTTTTTTTCAGATAGTTGTCAAAACAGCTTTCCAGTAAAATCAGACAATAGAGGCGGGCCTCTCCTTCTGTATCTTCCTGGCAGTGGATCAGGTCTTCCAGGAATCCCTGCCGGTTCCGCAGACCGGATATTACATCATCATAGGGTGTGGGGAGTTCGTGACGCAGCTTTCGGTTCAGTTTCTCCATATCCAGAAAATATCCCATAAGCCCGATGATCTGCCCGTTCCAGTACAGGGGCCATTTGCTGCAGGTAATGGGATGGAGCTGGCCTTTTACGATACATTCTCCCGGCACGTCTTTAACAGTGATTCCCTTTTGCAGGACATCCAGTTCATCCTGTCGGTAGGGGATATTATCCCGGTGCCAGTTCATGTCCTCATCGGTTTTCCCGATAATCTCTTTTTCAGACTGGAAGCCGTAATGGTCCAGAAAGGCCTGGCTGGCCCCCCGAAAACGGCGGTTCCGGTCCTTCCAGAAATATTTGATCTGGGTGTTCTTTTTCAGGCTGTCCCAGAGCAGGGTAGGGAGGACCTCCGCCGTTTTTGCAGGAACAACCGGCATTCTATCCTCATCTTCCAGGGTCCGGTCTGCCGTAAGCATCAGAGAACTGTCCCCATGGGTCAGCTGGATGGCCATACATTCCCGCCAGGTGTAGTTGCCCGTGCTGTTCCGGCACCGGAACAGCTGGGAAATCCTTCCGGTGGGGCTTTTCTGGATGCGGGCCAGCACGGTGTCCGGGTCCGTGAAGGCCAGATAAGTCGCCTGGTCTTCCTCGAATATCCTCTTCCGGGCAAAATCCTTCAAGGCCGTCCGGATATCCTGGAACTTCCGGGGACTGGACACATGGCTGGAGTTGTTGTTGGCATAAAGCATCTCAATGGTATTTTTTTTCAAATCCACCAGGTTCACATCATCGAACATGCTGTACAGATACCGGAGATTGGCATCCATTTTGTTCTGGCGGATCTGGGCGTTGCTTTGGGAAACGTTGGTGAGGGTGGTGGTGATCAGCAGATGGCCGTTCATCTCACAGACCACCTGGAGCCGGACCAGCACGTAATCTCCGCCGTCGATGTAGACATAGGATTCCGGTCGGTGCGTGGTCCGGGACCGTTCCACACAGAACAGGTAGGTGCGGAGGGCATCCCTGTTTTCCGGATGATTCAGATTGTATTGGATCTCCTGGAGGGTATAGCCCATGTGGCGGATGGCATTGTCATAAGCCCCATTGGTATAAAGATAACGGATGGCCCCTTTTTCATCCATGCCAAAAAGAGCCAGGGGACTGTTCGTTTCGTGGATTTCGCCGCTGGCCCGGTCATAATAGTGGCACCACTTCCGGGGTTCCACCACCCGTTTTTCCTGTTCCATCAAAGCCAGGGTATCCTTCAGAGGCTGGGGCTTTCCATAGTAGAAGCCCTGCTGCCGTCCGCAGCCGATGGAGGCCAAAAAGTCCGCCTGTTCCCGGGTTTCCACCCCTTCCACCAGGGTCTTGAGCCTCAGACGCTTGGCCATGGTAATGGCTGAAGAAACAATGGTCCGGGACTTTTCCGTAAAATTCCGGAGGAAGCCCATGTCCAGCTTGATCAGATCCAGCTGGAAGTCCTTCAGGATGTTGAGAGAAGAGAAGCCGCTGCCGAAATCATCCAGCCACACCTCGTAGCCTTCAGCCCGGAGCCGGTCCACTTCCTGATGCACCTCTCCCGCATTCTGGGCCAGGACGCTTTCCGTAATCTCCACATGGAGGAAATCCCGGGGAATGTTGTATTTCTGCCGGGTATCTTCCACCAGGGAAAAAACATCCAGGCTGGAGAAATCATACCGGGACAGGTTGAAGGAAACCGGGATGATGGGAAGGTTGGCATCCAGCCGCTGGCGGATGGTGCGGCACACTTCTTCCAGCATATAAGCATCCAGCCGGTGGATCTGCCGGGCCTCTTCCAGCACCGGGATGAAGGTGGCCGGGGAAAGGATTCCCGACTGGGGGTCCACCCATCGGGCCAGGGCCTCCAGACCGCACAGATCCCCTGTAAGGGTACGGATCACCGGCTGATAATACACCTGGACCCAGTGGTTTTCCAGTGCCTCCTCCAAGTGCTGGAGAATGTACTTTCCCATACAGTCTGCTGCTACCATAGTGCCATCTCCTTGTTTCCAGTGCTGTTTTGCTTCTTTTTTTCACTCTATTAATTATCCCACAGTTTACATGGAAGGGCAAGGATGTAAAGACAGTTGCGTTGGTGCCAGCCGGTACAGTCGTGCGGTCCGATTTTCATCCTATGCCACGCCCACCGCCGTAGGGGCGGTTCAAGATTTTTGCCGAAGGCAAAATATCGCCAGAGCCGCCCGCCTGCACGGGGGTCCGTTTCCCCGGGCAACCAATGGCATACCAACGGGTATCCAGGATGTCCGTCAGATGGCGGCATAGATTAGTATAGTATAGATTAATATAATATAGTTTAATAAGAGAAAAAAAGATCAAAAAGACAAAGCTCTACATACCATGGGGGCATAAGCAGGCATACCACGTTGAAGTCCTTCCCTGAAAGGGAAGGGGGACCGTCCACAGGACGGTGGATGGGTTTGGCCGGAGGTCATGCAGCACGCTTCACTTTCGGATATGAATGGATAACTATACTGTGATAAAGGTTTCAACGAGAACCTGTTGACACAAATGACCTGCTTCCTTGAGAAGAGGAAAACTGAAAAGTATGATATAATGGCTTCATGATGCTTTGCTTGAATGAATAATCCGTACAAGGGGTGCTGGCTGTGATTACTGGTGAACTGAAAAATAAAGTAGACCGTCTTTGGCAAATGTTTTGGACCGGTGGAATTACCAATCCGCTGGATGTGATCGAACAGATTACGTACCTGATGTTCATCCGGGAACTGGATGTGGTGGACAACGAAAAAAGTTCCAGCAGCCTGATGCTGGGAATTCCTTATAACAGTATCTTCGATGAAACTCATCAGCTGTGCCGGTGGTCCCAATTTAAAAACTATCCTGCTGAAGAAATGTATAAAATTGTCCAGGAACAGGTATTTCCTTTTATCAAGGGACTTCACGGGGATGAAGAAAGTGCCTATTCCAAATACATGGCCGATGCCATTTTCAAGATTCCCACACCCCAACTGTTGGAACAGATTGTTACGGCCATGGACGAAATCGATTGGAAGGACAGCGATATCCGGGGAGATCTCTATGAATACCTGTTGTCCAAAATCGCTACTGCCGGGACCAATGGTCAGTTCCGTACGCCCCGGCATATCATCCGTATGATGGTGGACCTGGTGACGCCCAACCCGGAAGATGTAATCTGTGACCCTGCCTGCGGGACCAGTGGATTTTTGGTAGCTGCCGGGGAATACCTCAGGGAACATTACCGGGACCAGGTGCTGTTTGAACCAAAGAGCAAGAAACATTACAACGATGAGATGTTCCATGGGTACGATATGGACCGGACCATGCTGCGGATTGGGGCTATGAATATGATGACCCACGGGGTGGAAAATCCGGATATTCAGTACAAAGACAGCTTGTCAGAACAGAATGCTGATACAGAACGGTATTCCCTGATTCTGGCCAATCCCCCTTTTAAGGGCAGCCTGAATTATGATGTGGTGGCCGATGACCTGCTGAAAGTGGTGAAAACCAAGAAAACAGAACTCCTTTTCCTGGCTCTTTTCGTGCGGATGCTCCAGAACGGCGGACGGTGCGCCTGCATCGTCCCGGATGGGGTACTGTTTGGTTCCTCCAAGGCCCATAAGGCCATCCGGAAAGAAATCATCGAGAGCCAGCGCCTGGAAGCCGTCATTTCCATGCCCAGCGGGGTCTTCAAGCCCTATGCCGGGGTGTCCACGGCCATCCTGATCTTCACCAAAACCGGAGCCGGCGGCACCGATGATGTATGGTTCTACGACATGAAAGCCGATGGATTTTCTCTGGATGACAAACGGTCCCCTGTACAGGAGAACGACATTCCGGATATCATCCAGCGCTACCATAACCGGGAAGCAGAAAAAAGTCGGAAACGGACGGAACAGAGTTTCTTTGTACCCAAACAGGAAATCGTGGATAACGACTATGACCTGTCCATCAACAAGTACAAAGAAATCGAGTATGTGCCGGTGGAATACCCACCGACCAGTGAGATTATGGCAAATCTAAAGACTTTAGAAGAACAAATTAATCAGGATATGCTTACCTTGGAAAAAATGTTAAAGTGATTTTTTAGATTTGGAGATATAAGATAATCATGAAAGTAAAACTAGGAGATGTTTGCGAAAAAGCATCGTCAAATATCAAACAATCTGATATACCAAGTAATAAAGGGGTATATCCAATTTATGGAGCCTCAGGTCTTCTTGGCAAGGTAAATTTCTTTCATCAAGAAAAACCATATATTGCTGTAATCAAAGATGGAGCTGGTATCGGAAGAGCTATTTTATGTCCAGAGAAATCATCCGTTATTGGGACATTGCAATATTTGCTGCCAAGGGATAATGTTCTTCCTCAATATCTTTACTATGTCATTTGCCATATGCATCTGGAAAAATACTTTACTGGTGCAACAATTCCTCATATTTATTTTAAGGACTACAAGAATGAGCCATTTAATTTAGTATCGAGAGATGAACAACAACGAATAATTAATGTTTTAGGCTTGGTTGAAAATATCATAGATGCACGGAAAAAAGAAATAGTCGAACTTGATAATTTAGTCAAATCCCGATTTGTGGAGATGTTTGGGGATGGCAATTACAGCATTTGTAATTTATATCAAGTTTCAAATATTGTCTCTGGAATAACAAAGGGTAGAAAGACAAAAGATAATAATTTGTTGGAAGTCCCTTATATGGCTGTTTCTAACGTTAAAAGAGGATTTATTGACTGGTCGACCATTAAAACAATCTTAGCAACTAAAGCAGAGGTAGAACAATACAGATTAAAATCTAATGATGTTTTAATTACTGAAGGTGGTGATCCAGATAAGGTAGGAAGAGGTGCTGTTATAATAAATCCACCCAAAAATTGTATTCACCAAAATCATATTTTTAGGGTGAGACTAAATTGTAATTTATTAACACCGGAATATTTTGAAGAATATCTTCAATGTAAATCTGCAAGAAAATATTTTTTGAAAGCTGCAAAACAGACAACAGGAATCGCAAGTATCAATATGAAGCAATTGCGTGGATTACCAGTAGCATTACCACCAATAGGTGAGCAGATAAGGTTTTCTATTTTTACTCACCACATCGAAAAATCAAAATTGGCGGTGCAAAAAAGCCTGGAAGAACTGGAAACACTGAAAAATTCCCTGATGCAGCAGTACTTCGACTGATTTTTATGGTATCCTTGTTCCAAAAACGGAGGATTCCATGAAAAATCATCTGATGGACATTATTTTGCAGAGAATGCTGCCTTACCTGGACAACAGCCAGTTGAACCGATTGAAAGAAACCTTGGAGGAGTGCCTCCAAGAGGTACCAATCCCAGAAACGGCTTTACGCCAGGGACCCTCCAATCAGGAACTGCTGCTGAAGTTTCTGGATGCCAAGCGGGTGGAAGGCTGCAGCCCGCGGACTGTGAAATATTATCAGTCCGTTCTCCAAAAACTGTTTGAACTCCACCCCCTTTCAGTACTTCAGATGGAGACGGAACATATCCGGAACTACCTGGCTCAATATGCAGACCGGACCGGCTGCAGCAAGGCCAACCTGGACAATATCCGCCGGATCCTTTCCAGCTTTTTCAACTGGCTGGAGGAAGAAAACTATATCCTGAAGAACCCTGTCCGCCGGATCCATAAAATCCGGGTGGACCAGCGGGTCAAGGAGACTTATTCAGAAGAAATGCTGGAACAGCTCCGGGACAGCTGCCATTCGCTGCGGGACCTGGCCATCATCGACCTTTTGGCTTCTTCAGGCATCCGGGTGGGAGAACTGGTCCGTCTGAACCGGGAAGACATTGACTTTGAAAACCGGGAATGTGTGGTATTCGGTAAAGGTCAGAAAGAACGGCCTGTGTATTTTGATGCACGGACCAAGATCCATCTGAAAAATTATCTGGACAGCCGGAAGGATGATAATCCGGCTCTCTTTGTTTCTCTGCTCCAGCCCTATAACCGGCTGCAGATCAGCGGAGTGGAAAGCAGGCTCCGGGCTCTGGGGAGAGAACTCCACATCCCCAAGGTCCATCCTCACAAATTCAGAAGGACCCTGGCCACCCGGGCCATCGACAAGGGGATGCCCATAGAACAGGTCCAGCGGCTTCTGGGCCATACCCAGATCGATACCACCATGCAGTACGCCATGATCAACCAGAAAAACGTCAAGAATGCCCATCAGAAATTCATTGCCTAGGAGCCAATCCCGATTTGTGGAGATGTTTAGTAATGAAAGGCAACACTATAGACTGAATGAAGTTTGTAAAATAATCACCGATGGCACGCATCAGCCTCCTGAATTTGTATCATGTGGTATTCCGTTTATCTTTGTTTCTAATATTGTCAATAATGAGATTTCCTACAATACAGAAAAATACATTACTCAAGAAACTTATAACAGTCTTATAGTACGGACCCCAATTGAAATGGGAGATATTATTTTATCAACGGTTGGTTCATATGGACATCCGGCCGTAGTCAAAAATAATAAAAAGTTTCTTTTTCAACGGCATATCGCTTATCTAAAACCTAAACATGAGATTGTAGATAGTGATTTTTTGCATAGTGCTCTTTTATCAAGCAATGTTCAACAGCAGATTGATAGGCAAGTAAAAGGAATAGCACAGAAAACATTAAATCTTTCTGCTATAAAGCAACTAGTAGTTCCAATACCTAAAATATTGGAACAGAGAAAATTTGCACGATTAAAAAATCACATCGACAAATCAAAATTGTCCACAGAGAACAGCAGAAAAATGATACAAAATGTGATAAAGTATAGGGAGAAGTGAAACCTTTCCTGATAAGGAGTCTGGTATGATGGGAAACTTTGATTTTTTACAGCAGGACCCCAAATTCAAACCGCTTTATGACGTTGCCAGCAATGCAGAAAAAGTCCTGGCCATCGATCCGGCCATCTGTGCCATGACCTGCCGGAAGGCCATGGAAACTGCTGTAAAATGGATGTATTCCATCGACCGGGATCTCCATATCCCTTATCAGGATAATCTCATCACTTTGCTGAATACCGATGAATTCAAAGCCATTGTGGATGCCAAGCTCCAGCTTCGGCTGGAGTACATCCGCAGAATCGGGAATACGGCAGCTCATGCAGGCCCCCAGAGCCGTAAAAATGTATCTCAGGAACAGGCGGTACTGGCACTGGAATCTTTGTATATGTTTCTGCGTTTTATTGCATACAGCTACAGCCAGATCGAACTGCCTGAAGAGGCTTTTTCTGCTGCACGGATTTCTCAGCCTCTAAAGGCAGATACAGGAACCCTGGAAAAACAGGCCGCAGAGCTGGCAAAAGCAAAGGCGGCTCTGGAGAAAAAAGAAAATGAACTAAAGGCCTTCCAGGCAAAATATGCTGCGGCAGAGGCTGAAGCAACGGCTCTCCGGAAAGAAAAAGCACAGGGCTTCCATCTGCCTCCGGAAACCATGTCTGAAGCCGATACCCGCAAGGCCTATATTGATGTCATGCTTGCAGAAGCCGGCTGGGTGCGGGGCCAAAACTGGGTGGATGAATATCCTGTTGATCAGATGCCCAGCCCAACCGGGTATGGAGCAGCGGATTATGTGCTGTTTGGCCAGGATGGGAAACCCCTGGCAGTTGTGGAGGCCAAAAAGACCAGCCGGGATGTGGCTGCCGGGCGGAAACAGGGGAAGCTGTATGCAGACAGTCTGGAAAAACGGTTTGGCCAGCGTCCTATCATTTTTTTGACCAATGGATTTGAAACCAGGATCGTGGCGGATCAGAAAGGCGGATACCCGGAACGGACGGTCAGTGGGATTTATTCCCGCAGCGATCTGGAAAAAGAATTTTACAAGATGGGAACGAAACAGCCTCTGATCAATGCTCAGCTGGACAGCCATATTGCCGGACGGTATTATCAGCTGGCGGCTGCGAAAGCAGTCTGTGAAGCTTTTGATCAGCGGAACCGGAGAAAAGCACTGCTGGTAATGGCTACCGGCAGCGGCAAGACTCGTACCGTCATTTCTCTAGTGGATGTGCTGCTCCGTCATGGATGGATTCGAAATTTCCTGTTTCTGGCAGACCGGAACAGTCTTGTACTCCAAGCCAAGAAAGCCTTTGGGAACAATCTGCCCAATCTGACCATCACCAACCTGACCGAAAAAAATGCCAATCCCAGTGCACGGGGCGTGTTTTCCACCTACCAGACCATGATCCACTGCATTGATGGAATCCGTGACGAAACGGGACACCGGATGTTTACCTGCGGCCATTTTGACCTGATTATTGTGGATGAGGCCCACCGCAGTCTCTACAACAAATATCGGGCTATTTTTGATTACTTTGATGGACTTTTGGTTGGACTGACAGCGACGCCCCGGGATGAAATCGACCGGAATACCTACAGTGTATTTGATCTTGAGGATGGGGTGCCCACCTATAACTATGACCTGCAGCAGGCGGTAAAGGACAAGTTCCTTGTGCCCTATCATGTGGTGGACTGCAAACTGAAACTGATGCAGGAAGGCATCCGTTATGAAGACCTGACGGACGAAGAAAAAAAGGCCTATGAGGACACGTTCACCGATGAAGAGGGAAACCTGCCCCAGTCCATCGATGGATCGGCGCTGAATCAGAAAATCTTCAACAAGGATACCATCAAAAAGGCTTTGTCCGTCTTGATGACAGATGGTATCCGTATCCGGTACAACAGCACCATTGGCAAAACCATTATTTTTGCCCGGAGCCACGCTCATGCAGAAGCCATCCTGAAGGTCTGGAAGGAAATGTATCCCGAACTGAGCGATGATTACTGTACGGTCATTGACAACTATATCGAATACGCCCAGCAGGCACTGGATGATTTTTCTGATGAAAAGAAACTGCCCCAGGTGGCGATTTCGGTGGATATGCTGGATACAGGGGTGGATGTCCCTTCTATTTTAAATCTTGTATTTTTTAAACCGGTGCTGAGCCGTGCCAAATTCTGGCAGATGATTGGCCGGGGAACCCGGACCTGTCCAAAATTACTGGATGGAGAAGATAAAAAGGAATTTTATATCTTTGATCTGTGCGGGAACTTCGACTTTTTCCAGGAAAACCCAAATGGAATCGAAGCCAGCGGTGTTGTGTCCCTGGCCCAGGGAGTGTTTTCTTTGGAAGTGGAACTGATCTTCCGGCTGCAGAAACTGGAGCAGCAAACGGCAGAATTGCAGAATGTTAGGAACGAACTGGTGGAAAAGGTCATTACTAAGATTCAGACGCTGCCCAGGGACAATTTTGCCGTACAGATGCAGCTCCAGTATGTGGATGGGTTCCAGGAAAAAGACCGGTTTACAGCTTTGGCCTATCAGGATGTGGAGAACCTCCAGAAACATCTGGGGCCGCTGATGCAAAATGAGGATAAAGATTTTAATGCAGTGCGGTTTGATGCCCTGTTGTATCAGCTGGAACTTGCCAGTGCAGAAGGAAAAGCCTATCCCCGTGGATTGACGGATCTGAGAAAGAAGCTGGAGGCTTTGACCCATTTGGGAACTATCCCGGCTGTACAGCAGAAGAAAGAGTTCATCACTAGCCTTCTCCATACAGATTATCTTCAGAAAGCAGGCATCAGCCAATGGGAAAAAATCCGCAAAGAACTGCGGAATCTGATGAAACTGATTCCAAAAGGCAAAGCAGTAATCTATGAGACGGATTTTACGGATACACTGTTACAGATTAAGGAAACAGGACCGGATGAACAACCTGTTGCACCGCCAGTCCTGGACAATTACAGGAAAAAAGTGGAATTCTATTTGAAACAACACGAAGACATACCGGCCATCCGAAAATTACGGAACAATGAGCCAATGCAAAAGGTTGATATGGATGATTTGGAAGATTTGTTGTGGAACCGTCTGGGAACAGAGGAACAGTACCATAACGAATATCAGAACCAACCGCTGGGAGAATTTGTACGTTCAGTGGTAGGAATGGATAAAGAAGCACTGAATCAGGCATTTGCCAAGTACATCAATCAGGAAAACCTGAATGACAACCAGATTTATTTTGTTAAGCAACTCATTGATTATTTGTCTGTGAATGGCTTTCTGAAGGATAATTCCATTTTGCTGAAAAGCCCGTTTACCGATCGTGGGACAGTCAATGTACTGTTTGGCAACGATATGGATGTTTGGCTGCAGATCAGGAAGGTGTTGGAGGGAATCAATCAAAATGTCAATGTGATGCAGTAGGAGGCCAGGGAAGGGCGTGCCTGCGGCTCGCCCCTACGCCGTCACGGTCGGAGATTCGGCAGGGATGCGGGGAAAACGGTTTTCATCGTCCCTGTGCCGACCCCGTCCAATCAATAGCACGAAAACCCTTGACCCCAACGGTGTAGGGGCTCCCCGCAGGGGAGCCCGTCCCGGCCGCCCCTCCCTCCTGTGGACAATACCCGGGTAATTGATTATAATTACAAATGCGGTTAGTTATGCATAAAGGGATACGGGCCTTCAGTTACTGGGCAGTTTCCTTTACCGCTGAATTTACTTACAGGGGGAAAACAGTACATGCTTTTAAAGGATTTGCAGACAGGGGAGTCTGCAGTCGTTACTCAGATCGATCTGCCGTTCCAGATTGAACGGCGGCTCCAGGCCCTGGGGATGACCCTGGGGACTCGGATCCATTGCATTACCCGGAAGGGAAAGGGCATTATGGTGATCCTGCTCCGGGGCACCCGGTTTGCCCTGGGCTACAACATGACCCGGAACATTACCGTGGACAAGGTGGAGGTGGACCATGACTGATATGCAGCAGCCTGAAAAGCATCTCCACGATGCCCAGAACCTGACCATCGGATTCATCGGGAACCCCAACTGCGGGAAGACCACCCTGTTCAATGCCTTTACCGGGGCTAACCTGAAGGTGGCCAACTGGCCCGGGGTCACCGTGGAAAAGGTGGAAGGGGCCATACGGCGCCACAACATGAACATCCACCTGGTGGATCTGCCCGGCACCTACAGCCTCACCTCCTATACCATGGAAGAAATCGTTTCCCGGGACTTCATCCTCAGTGACGAAGTGGATGTGATCATCAACGTGGTGGATGCGTCCGCCCTGGAACGGAGCCTGTATCTGACCTTCCAGCTTTTGGAACTGGGGAAGCCGGTGGTTATGGCCCTCAATATGATGGACATTGTGGAAAAACGGGGGATGGAAATCGACCTGCACCGGCTGCCGGAAATGCTGGGAATCCCGGTGATCCCTGTTTCCGCCCGGAAGCGCCGGGGTCTGGACGTGCTGCTCCATGCGGCCATCCATCACCGGGACGCCAAACACACGGACCCGCTGATCCACGACCACAAGGCCGTGGGGGCCCACCGGCTGGACCACAAAATGTACGCCATGGTCTATTCCGATCCCATTGAGGACCGGATCGACCAATTGATCGCGGAACTGGAAGTGAAATATCCGGACATCATCAATCCCCGGTGGCATGCCATCAAGCTGCTGGAACAGGACCAGGAAGTGCTGAAAAAACACCCGGTGGACCGGCCGGATATCCTGGACCAGAACTACGAAACCCGGATCATCCGGGAAAAATATGATTTCATTGAAGAAATCATCCACGAAGTGCTGCTCCACAAGGAAGAAAGCGACAAGCTGACGGACCGGCTGGACAAGGTGCTGACGGACCGGTTCTGGGGGATCCCCGTGTTCCTGCTGATCATGGCGGTGGTGTTCTTCCTGACCTTTACCGTAGGGGACTGGCTGAAGGGGTATATGGAAGACTTCATCGGCTGGTTCGGAGACGGACTGGAAGGGCTGCTCACCGCCTGGTCCGTCAGCGATGCCCTGAAATCCCTGATCATCGACGGGGTCCTGGGGGGCGTGGGGACCATTGTCACCTTCCTGCCCAATATCCTGATCCTGTTTTTGACACTGGGTTTCCTGGAAGATTCCGGGTATATGGCCCGGGTGGCCTATGTAATGGAAGACGTGATGAGCCGTCTGGGGCTGTCGGGGAAGGCCTTCATCCCCATGCTCCTGGGCTTTGGGTGCACGGTGCCGGCTGTGATGGCATCTCGGGCCCTGGAACATAAGCGGGACCGGTACAAGGTGATGCTGGTGACGCCTTTTATGAGCTGCAACGCCCGGCTCACCATCTATATCCTGTTTGCAGAGATGTTCTTCGGCAGCCATGCCATGGTAGTGGCCTATTCCATGTACCTGATCGGGCTGGCGGTGGCCATCCTGGTGGCTCTGGTGCTCCATGGCATTGAAAAGGCCCAGCACCGCCAGACGGAAGACTTCCTGCTCATCGAGCTGCCGGAATACAAGCTGCCGGATATGCATACTGTGGGCATTTACATGTGGGAAAAGGTGAAGAGTTACCTGGAAAAGGCCGGGACCACCATTTTCGTGGCCACCATCCTGATCTGGTTCCTGCTGAACTTCGGCCCCAGCGGCTACACCACCGATGCAGGAGAAAGCTTCGGCGCCATTATGGGCCATGTGCTGGTGCCGGTTTTCCGGCCCATCGGCCTGGGCTTCTGGCAGATCTGTCTGGCTCTTCTGGCCGGGATTTCCGCCAAGGAAGTGGTGGTTTCCAGCTGTGCCGTGCTCTTTGGCATTACCAACGCAAGCTCTGGAGCGGGCATGGCGGAATTTGCCGCTGACCTGGAATCCATTGGGTTCACCAGCCTCAACGCCCTGTGCCTGATGATCTTCTGCCTGCTGTACGTGCCCTGTGCGGCGGCGCTGGCTACCATCCACAAGGAAAGCGGCAGCTGGAAATGGACGGCTTTTGAAGCCTTCTTCCAGCTGGCAACGGCCTGGATCGTTACCTTTGTGGCCTACCATCTGCTGAGCATTTTGTAAACAAATAAACAGTTATTGAATTATAAGCAAGAGAAAGAAGAAAAATTCCCCTTTCTCTTGCTTATTTTTTTGGTTTGTGGTATAAATAAGTCAGAAAAACGATTAAACGATTGTTTAATCGTTAGACAAGAGCAAGGAGGAAGAATCATGAAAAAGAGTTATAAAGTGGAAGTGGACTGTGCCAATTGTGCGGCCAAGATGGAAGAAGCGGTGAAGGCCACTCCGGGAGTCCAGGATGCGGTGCTGAACTTTATGTTGCTGAGGCTGAAGGTGACCTTTGCAGAGGGGGCGGATCCGGCGGAAGTCATGGGCCGTTGCCAGGCGGCTGTGGCCAAACTGGATGACGATTGCAAGATTTACTGTTAAAGAATGGCTGAATGGATACCGGAGAGGATGGGAATATGGAACAGGAAAACAAGATCATGATCGGCCGGATCGCCGCCGCCTTTGTGCTGACGGTGGCCGGGGCCTTTCTGCCGGATGCCTGGAGCGGGGAAGGGGTGGACCTGGAATACCGCTTTCTCCACCTGCTGCCCTATCTGGCGGCCTATCTGACTGTGGCCTGGGACATCCTGCTGAAGGCGGCGAAAAATATCCGGAAGGGCCAGGTGCTGGATGAGAACTTTCTGATGGCGGTGGCCAGCCTGGGGGCCTTCGGTCTGGGCATCTACCAGAACGGGGACTATGCAGAAGCGGTGGCCGTCATGCTGTTCTACCAGGTGGGGGAACTGTTCGAAGACTATGCCGTGGACAAAAGCCGCCGGAACATCAGCGAACTGATGGATATCCGTCCCGACTATGCCAATGTGGAGCGGGACGGGAAACTGGTCCGGGTGGACCCGGATGATGTGGCCATCGGCACCCGGATCATCGTCCAGCCCGGGGAAAAAGTCCCCATTGACGGCCGGGTGGTGGAAGGCCGGTCCAGTCTGGATACGGCGGCTCTCACCGGGGAAAGCCTTCCCCGGGAAGCGGCCCCTGGGGATGAAGTGATCAGCGGCTGCATCAACCTCAGCGGGGTGCTGACCATAGAGACCACCAAAGAGTTCGGGGAATCCACCGTATCCAGGATTTTGGACCTGGTGGAAGACGCCAGCTCCCGGAAAGCGAAATCTGAAGTGTTCATCACCAAATTCGCCCGGGTCTATACCCCGGCGGTATGCAGCGCGGCACTGGCCCTGTTCCTGCTGCCTCCTCTGGTGCGGATGGCCCTGGGCATGGCGCCTCTGTGGCACATGTGGCTGTACCGGAGCCTGCTGTTTTTGGTGGTCAGCTGTCCCTGCGCCCTGGTGCTGTCCATTCCTCTCAGCTTCTTTGCGGGGATCGGGGGCGCCAGCCGGCAGGGGATCCTGATCAAGGGATCCAACTATATGGAAACCCTGGCCCATACGGCCTATGTGGTGATGGACAAGACCGGGACCCTGACCCAGGGGGTGTTTGAAGTTTCCGCCGTCCATCACAACAAACTGGAAGAAAAAAAAGTGCTGGAAATGGCGGCCCTGGCGGAATGTGCCTCCAGCCATCCCATCAGCAAAAGCCTCCAGCAGGCCTACGGCAAACCCATCGACAGGAGCCGGGTGACGGATATCCAGGAATACGGGGGTAAAGGGGTGGTGGCCCGGGTGGACGGCCATACCGTGGCCGCCGGGAACGCCAAACTCATGGAAATGCTCCACATTCCCTATGTGAACTGCCATATGGTGGGGACCCTGGTCCATGTGGCCATCGACGGGGCATACCATGGACACATCCTGATCGCCGACCGGATCAAGGACCATGCCGTGGAAGCCGTCCGGACCCTGAAAGCCAACGGGGTGAAAAAGGTGATCATGCTCACCGGGGATGAGAAACGGACGGCGGAAGCGGTGGCCAAAGAGCTGGGCATCGACGAAGTCCGCAGCGAGCTGCTGCCCCAGGGAAAGGTGGAACAGGTGGAAGAGCTGATCCGCCGGAAAGAGCCCAAGGAGAAAGTGGCCTTTGTAGGGGACGGGATCAACGACGCCCCGGTGCTGTCCCTGGCGGATGTGGGGATTGCCATGGGGGCCCTGGGCAGCGATGCGGCCATTGAAGCGGCAGATGTGGTGCTCATGGACGACGACCCGCTGAAAATCAGCAAAGCCATCCGGATCGCCCGGAAATGCGTGGGTATCGTGTACCAGAACATCGTGTTCGCCATCGGCATCAAGGTCATCAGCCTGGTTCTGGGGGCTCTGGGGTTCATCAACATGTGGTTCGCCATCTTCGCCGATACCGGAGTCCTGATCCTCTGCGTGCTGAATTCCATGCGGTGTCTGTTTGGGGGGAAAAAGTGAAAAAAGAGTACTGCACATGGGAAAATCGGACATGTGCAGTACTTTTTTTGTCAACAGTCAGCCAATCACGTCCAACAGATCGAACGAGAGGATTCGCCCCCAACGGCGTAGGGGCTACCCGGAGGGGAGCCCGTCCCGGCCGCCCAGGGGGCCTTGCTTCTGCTCTTTTCTAAAAAACAGTTGTAAATTGCCATATAATTATGATAAAATGGTTATCAATAATAATTCTCAAAAACACGGAGGATGGACCAGATGAAAAAATGGACAATTGCAGGTCTTACGACACTTTTGACACTGGCTGCTTCGGCCGCATTGGCATCGGTACCCCAGAAATCCCTGTACCTGGGCGGCATTGGCTATGGGACCGGGGAATCCTATGTCCGGCAGATATACGGCACCCCCACGGAAACGGAACAGGAACATTCCTCTTCCCATCCAGCCGGATCGGTGGTGGAATACGAATATGGGGATGGGGTATCCATCCATCTGGCGGAAGGAGCCGTCTATCATATAGAAGTGTCCGCCAACAACGGCTGGGCAACCCCGGAAGGAATCCGTGTGGGCATGGACGCTTCCGTCCTGGAGGAGACCTACGGAAAACCGGACAAGGTCCGTGGGGATAAAATCATCTACCAGGCGGCCGGAATGCCCGGGGTGGGTCTGATCTTTGAAATCGAAAAAGGAAAAATCGACGAAATCGAAATCGGTCCTGTCGGACAGTGAAAAATTCCGTTTGGCAAAGGGATGTTGCGGGAGCAATGTCCCTTTCTTTTTGAACGGACTGGAAGAAAAAACAATTGAGGAGTACAATGGACGGAAAGGAGGAGAGCCCATGAACAAGAAAAAACGGGCCGGGCAGGCCCTTGCGCTGGCGGGAGTACTGGTCCTGGCCATCTGCCCTGGGAGCCCGGTCCAGGGAAAATACGCCGGGGCGGAACCGTCAGCCCGGGCCGCCAGGGTACAGGAAACCCTCACGCCCGCCAGACCGGCCATGGTGGTCCGTCCCCTTGCCTTTACGGACCTGCGCCGCCGGCTGATGAGGGACTATGCCCGGATCCACTACGGCCGGGAAATGGAAACCATTGTGCCCCAGGCGGTGGTGGTCCACTGGACGGCGTCCAATTCCCGGGACGGGGTGTACCGGTATTTTTACAACGAGGAAAATCCCCGGCTGAAAAACGGCACTTTGAATGTGGCCTCCCACTACCTGGTAGACCGGGACGGCACCATCTGGCAGCTGACCCCGGAAACCGCTCTGAACCGCCATGCCATCGGCCTGAACTGGTGCTCCATCGGTATTGAGAACGTAGGCGGTGTGGAGGGCCGGGAAGACCTGACCCAGGCCCAGATGGAAGCCAATGTACGGCTGATCCGGTATCTTCGGGGCAAATACCCCACTATCCAGTGGGTACTGGGCCATTATCAGCAGGACCTGGCCCGGCATACCTCTTTATGGAAAGAAAACATATCTGGCTATTATCACGGCAAAACCGACCCGGGGCCCCGTTTCATGGGGGGCCTGAAGGCGCGGCTGGCCGGAGAAGGAGTGAAGTTCTTTTGAAACCATTGAACAAGGGAATGGGCCTGGTACTGGCAGGCCTTCTTCTGCTGCCCGGGGTGGGAATGCCCCGTACCGCCCAGGCCAGTGCACCGGCGGCTTCCGCCAGGGCTGCTCTCAGCCCCCGGATGCAGAAAATCGGCAGGATCATCCAGGCGGCCGGCCCTGCCCAGGTGTACTTCACCAATCTGTCCACCAACCAGAGCCTGTACCGGGGCAGTGAGACCATGACCGCTGCCAGCATGATCAAAGTCTTCATCCTGGCCAAAGCCTATGAAGACATCCAGAACGGCAGCCTGAGCCGGAATGAAACCTTCACCCTTACCCCGGACAATGTAGTGGGCGGGGCAGGGGTCCTCCAGGGACGGGGGTACGGCAGCAAAGTGTCCCTCCAGGAGGCCCTGGAACTGATGATTACCGAAAGTGACAACACTGCCGCCAACCTGCTCATCGACCGGCTGGGCATGGACCGGATCAACGCCTATATGCAGCGCCATGGGTACACCCACAGTGTCCTCCGCCGGAAGATGATGGATACAGAAGCCATGGCGGCCGGCAGGGAGAACCTGACCAGCACCAGGGACATCGCTCTGCTGTTCAAACGGCTGTATCAGGGGAAATGCGTGAGCCCGGCCCAGGACCGGGAAATGCTGGCAATTTACAAACGTCAGACCGACAACGACAGCATCCCCGGGGATCTGCCCCGGGGAACGGTGGTGGCCCACAAGACGGGAGAAGTCAACGACCTTCGCCACGACGGGGGCATCGTGTATACCCCCAACGGGGATTATGTACTGGTGATCTTCACCCGGAACTACACCCCCTACGAAACCATGGCAGATCTGTCGGAGAAGATTTATCAGGCGGTTGTAGAATAAGGAGAGACTGGGCACGCCCTTACCCATTACCCTCTTAACCACCTCTCCTCAATCTGTTATAATAAGAACAACTTATACCACAACGGAGAGATTGCCATGCCTGGAGATTTACCGACCATTGCCCAAATGGAATGCTTCATTATATACGGACGGGTGGGGAACTTTGCCCGGGCGGCCCGGGAGGCCCATATTACCCAATCCGCCTTCAGCGCCCAGATCAAGAACCTGGAGACTGCCCTGGGGATCCCCCTGATCCACCGGTCCAAACGGGGGAGCCAGCTGACGGAGGAAGGAAAGGTCTTCCTGGCCCGGGTGACGGAATGGATGGACGGGCTGCGGAAAATCGTCTATGACACCCGGTCAGTGGCAGAATCCCAGCCGGTGGAGCTGAATGTGGGGATCCTCCGGTCCCTGGGGGACATCCACATGAACCGGCACATTGCCCATTTCCGCCAGACCAACCCCAGCCTTCGGTTCAACGTGTTTGATCTGCCCACCTACCAGATCCACCAGGCTCTTACCGAGGGCCGGCTGGACGTGGTTTCCACCTATTTTGTGAAAGAATCCCTGCCGGACCGGGAACCGGCGAATGCCTATGAAGTGATCCACTTCTGTACGGACAATCTGGTGTATTATGCACCCCTCCTGCCGGTGGGAGACTTTCCCCTTACCCGGAGCCAGCTGCTCAGCCGGCCTCTGGTGCTGTATCCTACCAGCTATTTCATGAACCAGATCTACCAGGACTATTTTGCCGGCACAAACCGGGAACCCATGATTTCCGCCCGGCTGTCCACTCCCTATGCCATGATCCACTACTGCCAGGAAAACGGGGCAGGGGCCCTGCTGCCGGAACGGCTGCTGAGGACCCTGGGCCATCACAACGGCTGGCATGAACTCCAGCTGCCCCTGAAGGCGGAAGGGTACCTGATCTACCGGAAGAACAATCCCAAACTTCCTCTGATCCGCCCTTATGTGGAACAGGTGCTGGCCAGTTTTGCCCAGAAGCCCGGGGAACCCATCGTTTGAAACGAACAGACTGGATGTAATCGCTTTTCCCGATTACATCCATCTTTTTTATCCGCTACACAAATCACCGGCAGCCTCGTATAATCGGAACCATAGAAAAATTCCGTGATTCCAATAAGAAAGGTCGCTGATTTGTCCATGTCTGCAAAACCCCGTCTGTGGACCAGAGGATTCGTCCTGGATACCCTGGTCAATTTCCTGATTTACATCATCTATTACATGCTAATGGTGATCATTGCTTCGGAAGCCATCCATTCCCTCCATGCCACCGTCAGTGAAGCCGGTCTGGCGGCCGGGATCTTCGTGCTGGGGACCCTGGTGGCCCGGCTGTTTGCGGGCCGGTCCGTGGAACTGTACGGCCGGAAGAAAATGCTCTATGCCGGGATCCTGTTCTTCCTGGTGACCACCTGTATGTACTTCCTCATCGATTCTCTGGCCATCATGTACATCGTCCGGTTCCTGAGCGGGGTGGGCTACGGCATTGCCTCCACGGCCACCAGCACCATCGTATCCGCCATGATCCCGGCGGAACGGCGGGGGGAGGGCATCAACTACTATGCCCTCAGCATGAGCCTGGCTGCGGCCATCGGGCCCTTCATCGGCATGGTGATGCAGCAGATGTTCCCCTTCCGGGTGATCATCCTGTTTTCCATTGTGATGGTACTGATCTGCCTGGGGGCCGCCTTTGTAATGAAGGTGGATGAGATCCAGCTGACGGAAGAACACCGGGCGGCTCTGAAACAGCTGTCCCTGTCCAACTTCCTGGAACCCCGGGTCATGGGGATTTCCATTGTGGGCTTCTTTGTGGCGGTGTGCTATTCCAGCGTGCTGAGCTTTTTGGCCACCTATGCGGCGGAACTGCAGCTGATGACTGCCGGGACCCTGTTCTTCGTGGTCTATGCCCTGTCCATCACCCTGGCCCGTCCTGTTGCAGGGGTGATGTTCGACCGGAAAGGGGAAGACTTCGTCATGTATCCCACCTATGCCTGCCTGGCCATCGGCCTCCTGCTGCTGTCCATTACCACCCAGAACTGGGAAATGCTGGCCGCTGGGGTGTTCGTGGGCCTGGGGTACGGAACCTTCATGTCCAACGGACAGGCCATCTGCGTGAAGCTGGTGGAAGAAGTCCGGATCGGGGTGGCGGTTTCCACCTATTTCGTCATGCTGGACCTGGGGCTGGGGGTAGGACCTTACCTCCTGGGTGCCTTCAAGGAACCGCTGGGATTCCAGGGCATCTATTCCGCCGTGGGCCTGGGTGCCATCGGCTGTGCCGTTCTCTACTGGCTGCTGTATGCCCGGAGACGGAAGACTGCAGATCTCCAGGAAGATTCTGTGGAAAGTCTGGAATCGGAAGCCGAATAAAACGGCAGAAAATATTTTGCATACAGAATCGAATCCGTAGGGGCTCCACGCCGGGGAGCCCGCCCGTTCAACGGCTGCTGGTGCAGTCGGCGGGCCGCCCGGCGTGCGGCCCCTACGGTTTTTGTGTTCAGGGCCAGCTTGGCTGGCTTCCTTTGGCCATTGACCATTGACGGGGGCTGCTGCCTGTGCGGCAGCGCCCTTTTTCCTTTTTCCGCCCACTATGGTATAATCAAGTCATAAGAAATGACGAAGGAGAATTGTCATGCTGGCTGACTTGCATATCCATACCACCTTTTCTGACGGCGTCTACACTCCGGAAAAAATCATTGCCCAGGCCCGGGTGTCCGGCATTGCCGCCATTGCCATCACCGACCACGACAACATCCAGGCCTACGACCGGGCGGCCCGGACCATTCACTTCCGGCATCTGGGGATCCAGCTGATCCGGGGGGTGGAGATCGACACGGACTACAAAGGGAAGGATGTCCATGTGCTGGGGTACCATTTCGACCCGGAGAACCAGCCTCTTCTCCAGGCCATGGCCTGGACCCGGGTGGGGCGGATCACCCGGATCCGGAAGATCATCCAGAAAATCAACCAGCTGGGATATCCCATAACCCTGGAGGAAGTCCGGGAAGAAGCCCACGGGTCCAAAAGCCTGGGGCGGCCCCACATTGCCCGGGTGCTGGTGAAAAAAGGCCTGTTCTCCCATACCCAGGCGGTGTTCGATGCCCTGATTGCCAGCGGCAGGCCCGCTTACTGCCGGCAGGTGAAGATGCAGCCCAAAGAGGCTGTGGACCTGCTCCACAGGGCGGGAGGCATTGCTGTTTTGGCCCATCCGGCGGAAATCGGGAACCCGGATCTGGTGGAAGAACTGCTGGACAGGGTGCCGTTTGACGGCATGGAAGTGTGGCATCCTTCTATTTTAAAGGAAAAACCTCCCCACGACTGGCTCCAGGTGGCCAAAAACCATGGTCTCCTGACCAGCGGGGGCAGCGATCTCCACGGGAATCCGGGACGGTTCCCCCTCCACCTGGGAGAATTCCCCATTTCCTACGAAAATGTGAAGGGTGTCATCGAAGGAAAGAAAATCTGATCCGAAAAGCAGGTGCATACCATGAAAACTGTAGCATTTGTAGGCCCCAGCGGCACCGGGAAAAGCTTCCGGGCCATCGGGGTCGCCCATGACCATCACTGCGACGGCATCATCGATGACGGGCTCCTGATCGAAGGGACCAAGATCCTGGCCGGAACCAGTGCCAAAACGGAACAGAACAAGGTCCAGGCGGTGAAACGAGCCATCTTTATGGAAAAGGACCACTGCCAGGAAGTCCGGGAAGCTCTGCTGAAAAGCGACATCCGGACTCTTCTGGTGATCGGCACTTCGGACAAGATGGTCCGGACCATCTGCAAGCGGCTCCAGATCCCGGCGCCTTCGGAAACGGTGTACATCCAGGACATTTCCACCGTCCGGGAAATGAAAAAGGCCCGGGAGACCCGGATCAAGGAAGGAAAACACGTGGTGCCGGTGCCCACCATCGAACTGAAGCCCCATCTGTCCGGGGTGCTGGTGGATCTGCCTCACCGGCTGTTTTCCCGGAACCGGAAGCCCCATGCCATGCCGGAAAAATCCATTGTCCGGCCGGCTTTCAGCTACTACGGGAAGATCACGGTATCCGATTACGTGGTCAGCGACATTGTACGGATCGTGGTGAAGAAGAACAAGGAAGTGGACCGGATTACTTCCATTAAGGTGCGCCGGCCTTCGGACACCAGCAAGGGGATGACCATCTTCCTGGAGATCATCCTGTTCTTCGGGGCGCCCATTTACGAAGTGGTGAAGAGCCTTCAGACCAAGATCAAACTGAAAGTGGAAGGCATGACCAGCATGCCGGTAAAAAATATCGATGTCTCCATCCGCAGCCTGACGGTGCGGCCTCCTGATCTGCCGAAAAATCTCCAGGAGCCGGACCCGACCCTGCCGGAAGGACAAAAGGAGGAAGGCGGGGCATGACCCCTTATGATTTTGACCAGTATGTAACCCTGGTGCGGGAAAAACTCCAGCTGCTCACGGAAGAACCGGTGGAGCAGAAGGAAATCAATTACGGCCGGCAGCTGAAGGTCCGGAAGGGCCCGGACACGGTGAACCTGGCCCTTTACAATGGGAAAAAGGGCCTGAAACAGGTATGGAGCGGGAAAGTTTCTTCCTTCCGGGACTGCTGCCAGAAGGCGCTGGACGGAGAGACGGAACCTTCAGCCCTTGCCGGTGATCTTTCCGCCGGCGGGGGAAAAGTGACCCTGCTGGACGGGAAACCCGGATTCGACGGGCTCTGGTGCGGCAGTGACGAAAGCGGCAAGGGAGACTATTTCGGTCCCCTGGCGGTGGCAGCGGTGTGCCTGGACCTGGAAACCGCCCGGCAGTACCAAAGCTGGGGGATCTGCGACAGCAAGGCCCTGACCGACGGAAAAATCCATCAGCTGGCGGAAAAGATCCGGCAGACCGCCAAAGCCCATACGGTGCTGGTACTGAAGCCCCAGTTCTACAACCAGCGGTATATCCAGCTGAAAAGCCAGAAGCAGAACCTGAACCTGAACCATCTTTTGGCCAGCGGCCACATCCATGCTCTGGGACGGGTGCTCCAGCAGGTGCCGGAATGCCATTTTGCCCTGGTGGACCAGTTTACCCGGCACAATGCCATTTCCTCCACCCTGGAAGCAGCTTATCCCGGGCTGAAAGTGTACCAGCAGCCCAAAGGGGAAGCGGATATGGCAGTGGCGGCGGCGTCCATCCTGGCCCGGGACGCCTTTGTGGAAGTGATGGGGGAGCTGTCCCAAAAAGCAGGCTTCGAACTGCCCAAAGGGGGCGGCAGCCAGGCTACGGCAGCGGCCCGGAAGCTGGCCAAAGCCCAGGGGGAAGAGGCTCTTTCCCAATACGTCAAGCTCCATTTTGCCAACACAGGAAAGCTCAGGCTCTGATTTACGATTTGTTTTATGTTTTTGCTCCTGTACTATGCTATAATAATAAAAGATTGTATCAGCATTGACAGATTCAGAGCTTTTCAAAATACAACGATACTGGCAGGTCATACTCTATGAACAAAACCCTATTCCGCATGCTGTGCGTGTTGTTCTTTGTAGTCATCATCGTATCAGCAGGCGTTCTTTATTTTACTTTTGATGTACGGGCCCTGGTCTATCTGACCACTTTTAAATGGTATTATGCGCTGCTGGCCCTGGGGGTGCTGTCGGTGGGGCTGTTTTTCGATGCCACCCGGCTGATCACCCTGACAAGGCTTTCCGGGGAGAAGATGGATTATGCCCATATTTTCTACGCGGTGTTCAGCAACTATTTCCTGGCACTTCTGACTCCCGGTCAGGGGGGCGGAGGTATTGCCATGCTCATGTTCATGAAACGGGCGGGGGTACCGGTGGCCAAATCCACCCTGATCGTCATTGTCCGGACGGTATTTTCCATCCTGTTCCTGTTTTTGGTGATGCCCCTGGTATTCTGGTGGGATCCGGTGCTGGTAAGCTGGATGCCCACCAGTGTCATTGCCCTGGTGTGCGCCTTTTTCATCGGGGCTCCCTGGCTCCTGTGGCACCTGGTAATGGGGGGACGGCTGGAAAAATGGCTGGCCCGGTTCAGCCGCCGGTTCTCTCCCCGGGTCCAGGAAGCCATTTTCCTGGGGTATCGGGATTTCCAGCAGGCCATGTTCATGCTGAAGGACAATCCCCGGCAGGTGTTCCGGGCCTTTATGGAATCGGGGATCAGCCTGCTGTTCATCTATTCGGTGGTGCCGGTGTTCATCAAGGCCTTCGGCATCAGCCTGCCCCTGCACATTGTCATGGGACGCATGTGCCTGATCAACCTGGTACTGTACTTTACTCCCACCCCCGGTGGCAGCGGGGTGGCGGAGGGCGGCTTCCTGGTGCTGTTCAATTCTCTGCTGCCTCCCGGTGTGGCCGGGGTACTGGCCATCCTCTGGCGTTTCTTCTGTGAATACATTCCGTTCACCATCGGCGCCATTGTGACCATCAAATGCTTTGGCTTGGATATTCTGACCAAGATTCGCGATCGGAGGGAAATGGATTCATGAGAAAAATCTTAGTAACAGGGGGAGCCGGGTTCATCGGGTCCCATGTGGTGCCGGCGCTCATCAGCCGGGGTGATTGTGAGGTAACGGTGCTGGACAACCTGTCCACCGGGAAACGGGCGTATGTGCCGTCAGGAGCCCGGTTCCAGCTGCTGGATATCCGGTCCCGGGAGCTGACGGATTTCCTGATGGCGGAAAAGTTCCAGACAGTGATCCATCTGGCGGCCCAGACCCTGGTGCCCTATTCCATGGAATACCCGGAAGCAGACGAAGACCTGAACGTGGCCGGTCTGGTCCATGTACTGGAAGGCTGCCGGAAAAGCGGCGTGGAACAGATCATCTTCTCTTCCAGTGCGGCCATTTACGGGGACAACCAGAACCTGCCCCTTCAGGAAACAGAAGTGCCGGCTCCCACTTCTTTCTACGGTCTGTCCAAGGCGGTGGGAGAGGACTACATCCGTCTGTACAGCCGGTGCTTCGGTCTGAAGCACATTATTTTCCGGTTCGCCAATGTATATGGGGAACGGCAGGGAGAAACGGGAGAAGGGGGCGTGATCTCCGTCTTTGCCCGGAAAATCGCCCAGCACGAGCCGGTGACTGTCTTTGGGGACGGGAACCAGACCCGGGATTTCGTCTATGCCGGGGATATTGCCCGGGCCATGAGCCTGGGGGTGGGATATAACGGCTGTGCCACCCTGAATGTGTCCACCAATGAGGAAGTGTCCCTGAACCAGCTGATCGGGGTGATGGAAAAGATCCTGGGCCATAAAATGGATGTCCATTACGGACCGGTGCGGCCGGGAGACATTTACGCTTCCGTACTGAGCCACAAGGCCCTGGTGGAAACCCTGGGCATGAAAGACTACACGGACCTGGAAAAGGGGCTCACCGGGACCCTGGCGTATTTCCAGAAATAACAGGAGCAGGGAGAACAAGGAGAGACCTATGAAGAAACTGATCTTTTCCGTTCTGGCCCTGCTCTTTTTCTGCACCGCAGGCTGCGGGGCAAAGACAGGAAACCTGGAACGGGGGAAAACACCTCCCAAAGAAACGGTGCTGGCAGGAGGCCAGCTGGTGGGGGCTTACGGCAGTCTGGGGAACGACCTGGTGAACGCTTTGAACCAGGACGGCCGGCAGCCGCTGCTGAAGCTCCAGGACGGAGCGGGCTCTTTGGCCAATATCGAACTGCTGCGCCAGCAGAAAGCGGACCTGGCCCTGGTCCAGAGCGACGTGGCCTGGTATGCCTATACAGGCACCGGGCCCTATGAAGACCGGCCTCTGAAGGATCTGGAACAGGTGGGGACCCTTCAAGGGGAAACGGTCCAGATCATTACCTACGACCTGACCGGGATCCGGAAACTCCAGGACCTGAAAGGAAAGACCGTATCCCTGGGGGCTGCCGGTTCCGGTTCCTCTCTCAACGCCAGACAGGTACTGGAAGCAGCGGGCCTTGCGGAAGACGATGTGCGGGTCCAGTATCTTTCGGTGGATGACACGGTCCGGGCTCTGAAGGAAGGCACCGTGGATGCGGCCATCCTCACTTCCGCCCTGCCCCATCCGGCTCTCCGGGATCTGGCCCGGCAGCGGCGGCTGGTGCTGGTCCCTATCGAAGGCCAGGACCTGGAAGACCTGGTGGCCGCCTATCCCCTGTATCAGCCGGTGGTGATCCCGGTAGGGACCTATCCCAACCAGACCCGGCCCTGTGCCAGTGTGGCTCTTCAGTGTCTCCTGGTGACCCGGAAGACGGTGCACAAGGACACGGTAAAGAATTTCCTGGACCGTCTGTGGCCTCACTGGAAGGAACTCCAGACCAAACAACCTGCCCTGTACCGGGATGTGGAGAAACGGTTCTTCCTGGATCCGCTGCTTCCGTTGGCCCCCGGTGCCGAACAATTCATAAAGGAACAAAAAATCGGTTCCTGAGGGGTCAGCCAAAACTTGATTTGCAAAACAGGCGTCAAACCTGTATAATGTTGAACAAGAGACTAGTCCTATAGAACCAGAAGCGATGGTTATCGTTCGGATTCGTAGGGGATACGGGAATTGAAAACATAGTTTCGAAAAGGGAGTATGGAACGCGAAGATACTCCAGTCTTTTGATATGCAAAAATACGAAGGAGGTGTCCCTTTGAATAACAATAAAGGACAACAGAAAAAATTATCCATCATTCCGCTGGGCGGTCTGGGAGAAATCGGCAAGAACATGACGGCCTTTGTGTATGGCAACGACATGATCCTGGTGGATGCCGGTCTGGCATTCCCCGATGATGACATGCTGGGCATTGACCTGGTGATCCCGGATACTACGTTCCTGATGGAAAACAAGGAGAAGTTCAAGGCTATTTTCCTGACCCACGGCCACGAAGACCACATTGGCGCTCTGCCTTATGTGATGAAGGATTTTGACGTGCCGGTGTACGGCACTCCCCTGACTCTGGGGATCCTGTCCGGCCGTCTGAAGGAAAACGGCGTCTCTGACAGCAAATGCAAAATGGTGAAGCCTGGGGCTACGGTCCGGGCCGGCGCCTTCCGGGTGGAATTCATCCGGGTCAACCACAGTATTCCCGATGCGGTTGCCCTGGCCATCCACACTCCGGTTGGGGTGATTGTCCACACCGGTGACTACAAGTTCGACCAGACTCCGGTGGACGGACAGGTGACCGACTATGCTAAGCTGTCTGAAGTGGGCCGCAAAGGCGTGCTGCTCCTGATGAGCGATTCCACCAACATTGAACGGACCGGGTATACCCCCAGCGAAAAGAGCGTGGGCAAGACCCTGGACGAACAGTTCCGGATGGCCAGGAACCGGGTGATCGTGGCCACCTTCTCTTCAAACGTGCACCGGATCCAGCAGGTGATCGACGCGGCGGTAATGACCCGCCGGAAAGTGGCGGTGATCGGCCGGAGCATGGTGAACGTGGTGAACATTTCCATTGAAATGGGTTACCTGAAGGTGCCCCAGGGTGTGCTCATCGACATTGACGAATGCCGGAACTATGCACCCCGGCAGATTGCCATCATCACCACCGGCAGCCAGGGAGAACCCATGAGTGCCCTGACCCGGATGAGCAACAGTGACCACCGGAAGGTGTCCATTATGCCCGGTGACACGGTGATCATTTCCGCCACCCCCATTCCCGGCAACGAGAAAGGTGTGGCCCGGACCATCGACAACCTGTACAAACAGGGAGCTGAAGTGATCTACGGACGGGAACAGGGGATCCATGTTTCCGGCCACGCCAGCCAGGAAGAAATCAAACTGATGCACCGGCTGGTCCATCCCAAGTTCTTCATGCCGGTCCACGGGGAATACCGTCACCTGGTAAAACACAAGAAACTGGCCATGCAGCTGGGTATGCCCAAGGAAAACATCGTCATTGCGGAAAACGGCTCTGTAGTTGACCTGACCCGGGATTCCATCGGGATTTCCGGCAAAGTCACCGCCGGCCGGGTACTCATTGACGGCCTGGGAGTGGGCGACGTGGGCAATGTGGTGCTCCGGGACCGCCGGCAATTGTCCCAGGACGGGATCCTGATCGTGGTGGTGACCATCGACCACAGCAATTACCGGATCGCCGCCGGCCCGGATATCGTATCCCGGGGCTTTGTGTACGTCCGGGAATCCGAAGAGCTGATGGAAGGCGCCCGGGACCGGGTGCTGAGCACTCTGGACAAATGCCATGAAAACAACATCACCGAATGGTCCGCACTGAAGAGTGCCGTCCGGGACAGCCTGGGCCGGTATCTGTTCGAAAAGACCAGACGGCGTCCCATGATCCTCCCTCTGATCATGGAAATCTGATTCCAATAAACCAAAAATCTTCAGGAAGGGAACAGCGTGGAAAAAAGAGAACGGACTCGCAGAAACAACAAGAAAATCGAATTCACCTTCAACCGGGAAGTACTGGGCATCCTGTTGGGCGCCTTCGGCCTCATTGTGCTTTGTGCCCTGGGGGGAATCCCCATGGGCAGCGCCGGGGCTTTCCTCAAGAAGGTCCTGACCTACGCCCTGGGGGTGGGAGCTTTTCTCTTCCCTCTGTACTTAATGGTGCTGGGGATGGGGTACATCCTGAATCACGAACATCTGCGGTATTCCAAAAAGTTCTTTACACTCCTGCTGTTCCTTGTTTCTGTCCTGAGCCTGTGGCACATGCACAAGGTGCCGGAAGGCCATGAACTGATTCCTGAGTATCTGATGACCGGTGGTGGCCTCCTGGGAGGCACCATCGTGTTTGTTTTAACAAAGGTGGCCGGCCGGGTGGGGGCACTCATTGTCCTTACCGCCACCACGCTGATTTCCCTGGTGCTGTCCGGGAAATTTTCCCTGCGGAGTCCTCTCCAGACCGCCCAGGACGGGGTAAAGGAAGGGGCCGAGACGGTGGCCCAGAAATGGGAGGACTACCAGGAACGGCGGAAACGGAACCATGATTCCTTCTACGACCAGGAAAAGGATGACGGGAATCCCCGGAAAAAGCCGGAACCGGAAAAGAAACCTTCTCTGGCGGAGCGGCTGAAAGAGAAGGTAAATGCTGCCGGTACGGCTCCCATCCTGAAGTTCCAGAAGGAACAGATGGGGACGGGAGAACCGCCCCGGAAGTTTACCATTACTACCTCTGACGATGCCCGTGACCAGGAGGAACCCCAGTGGGAAGCTCCGGCACCGGAAGCCCAGACCACCCGTCTGGAAAACGCGGAAACCGGGGAAGTGATCCCCTACGAATTCCCGCCTCTGGATCTGCTGAACCGGGACAAACCGGTGAACAAGAAGAACTTCCAGGCGGAAATCGAAACCCAGGGGAGCACCATCGAGCAGACCCTCCACGATTTCGGGGTGAACGCCACCCTGGTGAACGTGACCAAGGGACCTTCCGTGACCCGGTATGAACTGGAACCGGCTCCCGGGGTGAAGGTGAACAAGATCCAGAACCTGTCGGAAGACATTGCCCTGAAACTGGCGGTGTCCAGCGTCCGGATCGAACCCATTCCCGGAAAGGCGGCCATCGGCATCGAAGTGCCTTCCAAGACTTCGGAGCCGGTTTCTTTCCGGTCCATTGTGGATTGTCCGGAAGTGAAGAATGCCAAAGGCAAGCTGTGCATCGGCCTGGGGAAGGATATTTCCGGCCATGTGGTGGTGGCGGACCTGACCAAGATGCCCCATCTGCTCATTGCCGGATCCACCGGGTCCGGGAAGAGTGTGTGCATCAACACCATCATCTGCAGCCTGCTGTACAAGGCGGCTCCTGATGAGGTGAAGCTGATCCTGGTGGACCCGAAAGTGGTGGAACTGACCAACTACAACGGGATCCCCCACCTGCTCACACCGGTGGTCACCGGGCCCAAGCAGGCCGCTTCCGCCCTCCACTGGGCGGTGGTGGAAATGGAACGGCGGTACAGTCTGTTCGCCAAGACCCAGGTCCGGAAGATCGACGACTACAATGCCCATGTGCAGCCGGGAGAAAAGCTGCCCTTCATAGTGGTGATCATCGACGAGTTGTCCGACCTGATGATGGTGGCTGCAGTGGACGTGGAAGATGCTATCCTGCGGCTGGCCCAGAAGGCCCGTGCTGCCGGGATCCATCTGATCCTGGCCACCCAGCGGCCGTCGGTGGACGTGCTCACAGGGACCATCAAGGCCAATATCCCTTCCCGGATTGCCTTTGCGGTTTCCAGCCAGATCGACAGCCGGACCATCCTGGACGCCAGCGGTGCGGAAAAACTCCTGGGACGGGGGGACATGCTGTTCTTTCCTACGGGAGCCAACAAACCCATCCGTGTCCAGGGGGCCTTTATTGCCGACGACGAACTGAACCGGGTGGTGGATTTCATCAAGGCGGAAGCCATACCCACCTCCTATTCCAGTGAAGTGACCACTCAGAAGCTCAATGGGGCGGAAGAGGAAAAGAAAGGGGAAGACAGCGAGGAAGACGAACTTTTCCAGGATGCGGTGGAGCTGGTCATGGCCACCCAGCAGGCATCCTCGTCCATGCTCCAGCGGAAGTTCCGGATCGGGTACACCCGGGCGGCACGGCTGGTGGACGCCATGGAAGAAAAGGGCATCATAGGACCGGCGGACGGCAGCAAGCCAAGGCCGCTCATTATGAGCCCCGCCACCATCAAAGAAAAGTTCTTCACCAAAGGGCTGAAGCAGGAAGAACCGTGATTCTCCTGCCTGCGCCGCTCTACCCCGTCTAAAAGTGAGGTTGTACCATGAAAAACAAAATTGGAACCTATTTACAGCAGCACCGGGAAGCCAAACATCTGACCCTGGAACAGGTTGCCGAACATACCGGCATCCGGGAACCCTATCTGGCAGCCCTGGAAGAGGGAGATTTCCACAAGATTCCGGGGGATGTGTTCATCCGGGGCTTTCTCCGGAACTACGGGAACTATCTGGGCCTGGACGGCAACGGCCTTGTGGAGGCCTACCGGACCGGCAGCGAACCGGAAAAGATCCTGAAGTCGCCGGAACCGTTGGTACCCCAGCCGGAGCTGCCGAAAAGTTCCGATACCATTATCCTGCGTCCGGAAACCTTTGCCGGAAAGAAGCAGGCAAAAACGGAGCCCCCGGTGCCTCAGCCGGCATCTCCCAAAACGGAATCCTCTCAGGCTCCGGAACCTTTTGACAAGGTCCAGGCCCTGAAGGATATGGAGCCGGTGGGCTATGGAAACAGCCGTCGGACCGCTCAGGAAGCCCAGGCTCCCCAGAAGCGGAAAAAGGAAGCCATGGAAGCCACCCAGGTGATGAAACCGGTGAAACCGTCGGCCCAGGCCGCACCGACAAAGCCGGAAGCAGCGAAGGAGGCGGCAGGTCCGGAACCCCAAACGGCCCCCGGACCCAAGGCTGCCCAGCCAGTAGCTGGAACCGGGAAGCCGGAAGCTCCCAAGGGGGAAGAGACTGCCAAACGGTTGGACAAAACCGGAGAAAAGAAAGCTCCCCAGCCGGAGAAGCCGGCTGCCAAAGGGGCCCAGGCTGCTGCGGTTGGGAAAAAACCGGCAGGAAAGGGGACGGAACCCAAAAAATCCCATGAAAGCCCCAAGGAAGCCCTGAAAAAGGTGGAAACGGCGCTGAACCGGGAAAACATGGAAGAAGCCCTGGACGCCAGCAAAGCCAAAGTGGGAGGTGTCCTGGACCGGATCCGGGATTTCATCGACGAAAATCTCTATGAAACCGTTCCGGAAGACGAAGCCGGGGAAGAATACGGAGCCGCCGGCGGGGCAGACAGCAAGACTCCCGCCTTCAGCTTCAAGGTGTTCACCGGGGTGTTTGTGGCCTGCCTGGCCGTATTCACCGTGGTCATGGCCTATTTCGTGTTCGGCGGGAAAACCACTCCGGACCTGAAGGCTACCACCAACATCACCGATGGAGTGAAATCCGACCACTCTTCGGAAAAGAGCGAGAAAGAAAAACAAGCAGCCGCCGAGGCCCAGCCCAAGAAGGAAGAAGAAGAGTCCAAAGGGGATGAAAAGACCCTGGGCAAGGGCAACGGGGTCACGGTGGTGGTCACCTACAAGAAACCGGTCTGGACCCAGACCACCATTGACGGGAAACAGGTGGAAGCGGCTACGGTGCCCAAAGGATCCACCCGTACCTACAAAGGGAGCAAGAGCATTTCCGTCAATGTGGGCAGCATCCGGGATGTAGTGATCACTGTCAACGGAAAAGAAGTACCCTACGGCTCCAAGGAATGGGGCGTAGTGACCCGTACGTTCAAGGCGAAATAAGGAAGGAGAACAGATTGGAAATCGGAGTAGTCAGCCTGGGGTGTCCCAAGAACCTGGTGGATTCGGAAGTGATGATGGGGCTCATCAAAGAGCGCCAGTGGACCATTACCAATGACCCCACCCATGCGGATGTGATCATCGTCAACACCTGCGGCTTCATTGAAAGTGCCAAAACAGAATCCATCAACACCATCCTCCAGATGGCGGAATACAAAAAGGATGAGCCCCATCGGAAGCTGATCGTCACCGGGTGCCTGGGCCAGCGGTATGCGGATGAACTGTTCGCAGACCTGCCGGAGGTGGATGCCATCATCGGAACCGAATGTTACGACCAGATCGGCAGCGTCATCGACCGGGTGGAAGCGGGAGAACGGTTCACCCTGCTGAAGCCTCCGCAAAAATACACCCAGAAGGCCAAACGGGTGCTGACCACCCCTCAGTATACGGCCTATCTGAAGATTGCCGAAGGCTGCAACAACCGGTGTTCCTACTGTGCCATCCCCAAGATCCGGGGCCCTTACCGGAGCCGTCCCTATGAGGAAGTCCTCCAGGAAGCCCGGGATCTGGTGAGCCAGGGCGTCCGGGAACTGATCCTGGTGGCCCAGGACACCACCCAGTACGGCATCGACCTGTACCACAAACTGCGTCTGTCGGAACTGCTCCGGGATCTGAACACCATCCCTGACCTGAAATGGATCCGGGTGTTGTACTGCTATCCTGATTCCTTCACCGACGAACTGATCGAAACCATGGCTCAGTGTGACAAGGTGTGCAATTATGTGGACCTGCCCCTGCAGCATGCCAGCAACAGCCTGCTCCACACCATGCACCGGAGAGATACCCGGGAACAGGTGGAAGAGCTCCTGGCCAAACTCCGGAAACGGATGCCGGACATCTGCCTGCGGACCACTTTCATTGTGGGCTTCCCGGGAGAAACCGATGAACAGTTCCAGGAACTGCTGGATTTCGTGAAAAAAGAACGGTTCCAGTGTGCCGGGGTGTTCACCTACAGCCAGGAAGAAGGTACGGAAGCCGGGGCTATGCCCAACCAGATCCCGGAAGAAGTAAAGCAGGACCGGTACCATGCCCTGATGAGCCTCCAGGCGGAGATCTCCGAAGAGATCCAGCAGGAACGGGAAGGGAAAGTGCTGGAAGTGCTCATCGAAGGCAAGGATGAGGAAGATCCCAACCTGGCCGTGGGCCGCAGCTATGCAGAAGCCCCGGACATCGACGGGAAGATTTACGTGGAAGAGGCGGCTTCCCTGAACCCCGGGGATTTTGTGAAAGTCCGGATCAGCCAGGGCTTCACCTACGAAGCGGTGGGGCAGTTGGAAAAGGAGTGATTTCCTGTGAATGTTGAAGTCATCAATACGGGCACGGAGCTGCTCCTGGGCGATATTGTGAATACCAACTTCCAGTATCTGTCCCGGATGCTCAATGATGCCGGGTTCAACGTGCTGTACCAGACCACCATCGGGGATAACGGGGACCGGCTGCTGGAAGTGCTGGCCATTGCCCTGAAGCGGGCGGACATCATCATCACCACCGGGGGCCTGGGGCCCACCCGGGGGGACATCACCAAGGAAATGGTGGCCCGGTACCTGGATCTGCCTCTGGTGCCCAGTGCCTTCTGGCTGGACAAGCTGACCCGGTATTTTGCTGCCCGGCATGTGGTCATGACGGACAACAACAAAAAGCAGGCCATGATCCCGGAAGGGGCCGTGGTATTCAACAACGAAGTGGGCACGGCACCGGGAATCGGGGTCTGGACTCCGGACCACAAACTGATCATCATGCTGCCGGGGCCTCCGGCGGAAACCACCCACGTGTTCGGTCAGCAGGTGATGCCCTATCTCCGGAAAAGCTATGCGGCCCAGGGAATCATCCATTCCCGGGTGCTGCATCTCCGGGGACTGACGGAATCCATGGTGGCGGAAAAGCTGGATGCCATCATCATGGCCCAGACCAACCCCACCATTGCCCTCTATGCCCGGAAGGGAGAAATCATCATCCGGATCACCGCCAAAAGCGATACCCTGGAAAAGGCGGAAGCCATGAACCAGGCCATCGAGGAAAAGATCCGGGAAGTGCTGGGTGAGTACATCTACGGAGTGGATTACGAAACCCTGCCGGAAGCCCTGGGCAAACGGCTGAAAGAAAAACATCTGACCATCGCCTTTGCCGAATCCTGCACCGGAGGCCTGGCCTCCAGTCTGGTGACGGATATTCCCGGAAGCTCGGAATATCTCATGGGGTCGGTGGTCTCCTATACCAATGACGTAAAGCACCGGCTGCTGGGGGTGAAACAGGAAACCCTGGACAAATACACCGCCGTCAGCGAACAGACTGCCCGGGAAATGGCCCAGGGGATCCGGGAAAGAATCGGAACGGATCTGGGCATCAGCATTACCGGGATCGCCGGACCGGGAGGGGGGACCCCCACCCAGCCGGTGGGCCTGGTGTACATCGGTGCAGCGGATAAAAACGGAACCAAAGTCCTGGAATGCCGGTTCAAGGCGGCCCGGACCACCATCAAACTCCGGGCGGCCATGAATGCACTGTCTCTGGCCATGGACCGGGTGAAGGAGCTGTAACGCTCCTGTACAAGATAAGGAGAAATTATGACTGAAACCACAGAAATGGAAAAGAAACCGGTGGAAACAACGGAAACTGCCAAACCGGAAATCACTTCCTTCGAAGATCTGAACCTGGACCGGAAGATCCTGGCAGCCCTGAAGGAAATGGGTTTTGAAGAACCCTCTCCCATCCAAAAGGGGGCTATCCCCCTGGCTCTGGAAGGAGACGACCTGATCGGCCAGGCCCAGACCGGTACCGGCAAGACCGCCGCCTTCGGGATCCCCATCATCCAGAAGATCAACGAAAAGGACCGGCACATCCAGGCCCTTGTCATGAGCCCCACCCGGGAACTGTGCATCCAGGTGGCGGACGAAATCAGCAAGATTGGCCGGACCAAACGGATCCGGGTACTGCCGGTATACGGGGGCCAGCCCATCGAACGGCAGATCCGCAGCCTGAAACGGGGCATCCAGGTGGTCATTGGGACCCCTGGCCGTCTCCTGGACCATATCCGCCGGGGCACCATCGACCTGGAATACGTGAACTTCCTGGTGCTGGATGAAGCCGACGAAATGCTGGACATGGGCTTTGTGGACGATATGGAAAACATCATCAAAAACGTTCCCCCGGAACGGCAGACCATGCTGTTTTCCGCCACCATGCCCCGGCCCATCCTGAGCATCAGCAAGAAATACATGCGTACCCCCAAGATGGTGGCCATCCACAAAGAAGTGGTCACTGCGCCCACCATCGACCAGTACTACTATGAAACCCGGGACAAGGTGGACGGCCTGTGCCGGATCCTGGACACCACCGACGACTGCAAGATGATCATCTTCTGCCGGACCAAAAAAGGCGTGGATGAACTGGTCATCGCCCTGGCCACCCGGGGCTACGAAGCGGAGGGCCTCCACGGGGACCTGAGCCAGAACCAGCGGGACCGGGTCATGAAAAAGTTCCGCAGCGGCCAGGTGGACATCCTGGTAGCCACCGACGTGGCGGCCAGAGGGCTGGATATCGACAACATCACCCATGTGGTGAACTTCGACGTGCCCAGTGACAGCGAAAGCTACGTGCACCGGATCGGCCGTACCGGCCGTGCCGGGAACACCGGTGTGGCTCTTACCTTCATCACTCCCCGGGAATTCCGTCAGCTGAAGCTGATTGAACGGAGCATCAAGACCAAAATCATCCGGGGCACCCTGCCCACCGACGCCAGCGTGCTGGAACGGCAGCGGGAACAGATTGTATCCAAGATGCAGACCATCCTGGAACAGGACCGGTATCAGGACTATCTGCCCATTGTGGAAACCCTGGAAAAGGACTATGATGTCCAGGATATCGCCGCTGCTGCCCTGAAGTTCATGCAGGAAGGGGCCAAAGCCCTGGAAGAACCGGAAGAGGAAGGTTCCCTGCCGGATGCCCTGGCCAACACCGGTGCCAAACCGGGGATGGTGCGGCTGTTCGTGAATATCGGCCGTTCCAGCCGGGTCACGGTCCGGGATATTGTCCAGAGCATTGCCATCGAGGCGGAAATCCCTGCTCGGAGCATTGGCCGGATCAGCATCTATGACAAATTCAGCTTTGTGGAAGTGCCCATGGAACATGCGGAAAAAGTCCTGGCAGTGATGCACCGGAACACCATCCGGGGCTGCCGGGTGAACATGGAGCCTGCCAAAGCACGGGTATAATACCAAAAGGAGTTCTCCTATGACTCAAACGATCTACGGAAAGACGGAGGGCCTGAAAAAACAGGTCCTCACCCAGTTGGAAGGGATCTATGAGCTGAGAGCGGACGAGGGCCAACTGATCAGTGAGGAGTTGGCCCTTGTTTTGCGGGATTTGACGGAAGCCATCAACCGGGAAATCTCCATTTATGTGGACCGGAAGGGCCAGGTGACGGCGGTGGCCGTAGGCAGCGACAGCCATGTGGAGCTGCCGGGCACCGATTCCCGCCGAAGCCAGAACCGGCTCTGCGGGGTGGCCTGTATCCACACCCATCCCTCCGGGGCACCCCGGCTCAGCCGGGTGGATCTGTCCGCCCTCCGGGACCTGCGGTTCGATGCCATGGCCGCCATGGCCTGGGAAAATCCCTCCAGCCAGCCTCTCCTCAGCTTCGGGATGATTACGGATCTGGATGAGGATCAGCAGCCGGTGCTCCAGGAATTCGGCCCCTTCAAGGTGAAGGATGTGGCGGCCATGCCCTTTGGGAATGTGCTCCACACAGTGGAAAAGATCCTGGCCAAACGGTCCCGGGGCCACAACCTGGCGGAAGGACCGGAACGGGCCATGCTGATCTCCCTGGCCTGGGGGGATACGGCCTCCCGGTGGACCGCCCAGGATTCCGTGGAGGAACTGGCCCAGCTGGCGGAAACCGCCGGTGCGGAAGTCATCGGCAAATTCGTCCAGTCCCGGCCCAAACCGGACCCGGTGTTCTTCATCGGGAAAGGGAAGGTTCAGGAGCTGTCCCTGTTTGCCCAGCAGGAAGACATCGACCTGTGCATCTTTGATGACGAACTGTCTCCGGCCCAGCAGCGGAACCTGGAACGGGCCCTGGGGGTCCGGATCATCGACCGGACCGGGCTGATTTTGGACATTTTCGCCAAACGGGCCCGGACCAGTGAAGGGAAGCTCCAGGTGGAACTGGCCCAACTCCAGTACATGCTGCCCCGGATCATGGGCCAGGGCACCAGCCTGTCCCGTCTGGGGGGCGGCATCGGTACCCGGGGGCCCGGGGAAACCAAGCTGGAAGTGGACCGGCGGCGGATCCGGGACCGGATCGCTTTCCTGGAAGATCAGATCCGTCGGATGAAGGGCAACCGCCGGCAGCAGCAGCGGGCCCGGAGCAAGAATGAAGTGAAGCAGGTGTGTCTGGTGGGGTACACCAACGCCGGTAAAAGCACCCTGCTGAACACCCTGACCCATTCGGACATCTATGCCCAGGATCAGCTGTTCGCCACCCTGGACCCTACCACCCGGCAACTGGAACTTCCGGATGGGAGCCACTGCACCCTGACGGATACCGTAGGGTTTATCCAACGGCTGCCCCATCAGCTGGTGGCCGCTTTCAAATCCACCTTGGAAGTGGTGAAGGATGCGGACCTGCTGCTCCATGTAATCGACTGCTCCCACGAGCTGTACCGGGAACAGTCAGAGGCGGTGTACCAGGTGCTCCAGGAACTGGAAGTCACTGAAAAGCCCATTCTCACCGTGTACAACAAGGTGGACCGGCTGACCCAGCACGAAGGCCTCCGGCACCGGCTGGAACAGGAAGAGGACGCCCTGTGCCTGTCCGCCCGTACGGGAGAAGGGGTACCGGAACTGCTGGAAAACCTGGCCCGGCTTTTAGGGCAGGACCGGGTGGAACTGGAACTGTCCATTCCCTATGGGGAAAGCAGGCTGGCCGCCCGGCTCCATGAAGAGGCCCAGGTCCTTTCGGAAACCTACGGGGAAACCGGGATCCTGATCCGGGCCCGGATGGACAAGGGCCTGGGAGAGAAATTGGCCCCCTATGTCCGGAAATAAAAGCATCAATTAATCAAGCAATTAAGGAGGAAATCAATTCCAATGGATATACAATGGGATGAAATCGAACGGAAAGCACTGGACACCGTTGCCCAGCATACCAAAAGCCATGAAGCCGCGGCCCTGGTGAACACCAAAAAGGTGCTGGACGCCTTTGCCAAGTTCCAGGTGGCCGATTTTTACCTGAAGCCCACCACCGGCTATGGCTATTCTGACATGGGCCGGGACCAGCTGGACCTGATTTATGCGGATATCTTCAAGACGGAATCCGCCCTGGTCCGTTCCCAGTTCGTATCCGGCACCCACGCTCTGGCTGTGGCCCTTCTGGGGAATCTTCATCCCGGGGATGAAATGATCGGAGCCACCGGGGAACCCTACGACACCATGCAGACCATTATCGGCCATCCGGTGAAGACTCCCGGCTCTCTGGTGGACCTGGGAGTCACCTACAAGGAAATCCCCATGGAAGGGGACCATCCGGACATCCCTGCCCTCCTGGCTGCCATCACCCCCAAGACCCGTCTGGTCCACATCCAGCGGTCCTGCGGCTACAGCAGCAAACGGAAGACCCTGACTGTAGGGGAAATCGGAGAGATCTGCCAGGCGGTGAAGAAGGTCCGTCCAGACATCATCTGCTTCGTGGACAACTGCTACGGGGAATTCATTGAGGACAAGGAACCTACGGAAGTGGGGGCCGATCTGATGGCCGGGTCCCTGATCAAGAACCTGGGGGGCGGCTTTGCTCCCACCGGCGGCTACATTGTAGGCAAAAAGGATCTGGTGGAACAGGCTTCCTACAGGCTCACTGCTCCCGGCCTGGGCGGTGAAATGGGCTGCACCCTGGGGGATACGGCCCGGGAATTCTATCAGGGGCTCTTTATGGCTCCCCATGTAGCTCTCCAGGCGGTGAAGACCTCCATGTTCGCTGCTTCCGTTTTCCAGTCCCTGGGCTTTGAAGTGTCCCCGCTGCCCGATGATGTACGCAGTGACATTATCCAGACCATCACCCTGAAGACTCCGGAAAATCTCTGTGCCTTCTGTGAAGCCATCCAGGCCCATTCGCCCATCGATGCCCATGTGACGCCGGTCCCCTCTCCGCTGCCCGGCTATCAGGATGACATCATCATGGCCGCCGGTACCTTCGTCCAGGGGGCTTCCATCGAACTGAGCGCCGACGGACCCATGCGGGCACCCTACAAGGTGTTCATGCAGGGGGGCCTGACCTTTGAACACGGCCGGATCGCCGTGATGGCCGCTGCCCGGCAGATTATGGAAAAGCAAAAATAAGAAAGCAAAAAACAGCCTCTGAATTTCGCTTCAGAGGCTGTTTTTCATATGCGTGCTATACTGGGATGGCAAAGCCAAAGAAAAACGCTCAAATCAAAGATTTGAGCGTCTGAAAGGAATTTGCCCTATGGAAGGCATCAACCTTTATAAAGTACGGAATACCGCAATGACTTTTCCCTTGATTTCGATGTTGTCGGTGCCCACAATGGGAGGGTAGGCATCATTTTCCGGCTGGAGACGGATCTGTTTCAGTTCCCGGAAATACCGTTTGATGGTGGTTTCTTCCCCGTTGAGGAGGGCCACTACAATATCCCCGTTGGTGGCATAATTCTGTTTCCGGACAAATACATAATCATGGTCCAGGATCCCGGCATTCTTCATGCTGTCTCCTTCCACCACCATCATGAACACATCTTCCTTGCAGCCGATGAGATCCAGGGGGATGGGGTAGGTGTCTTCGATGTTTTCCACAGCCAGCATGGGATCACCTGCGTGGACAGCGCCCACCAGAGGCACCGGAACCATGCTTTTCTTCCGCCAGCTGATTTCTTCTCGGAGCCCGTAGGTACGGGGCTTTTCCGGATCCCAGCTGACAAAACCGACTTCCGCCAGCTTTTTCAGGTTGTTGTGGACGGAAGCACTGGAAGACAGACCCACAGCACTGCCGATTTCCCGCACAGAAGGGGGATAGCCGTTGGTGAAGATGTACTGCCGGATAAAATCGAGGATCTGGCTCTGCCGGGCATTGATCCCATGGGAGCGGGAGGGTTTCTTTTGTTCCGTATCCGTCGTCATTTCTGTATCAGTCATGGTATAAATCTCCTTTGAACAGGATGGATTTGTGGTACAAGAGTCCAATCTAATTAGAATAAGTATAACAGGAAAACAATTGTGTGTCAAACGAGTGTTTAGAAAGGAAACAGGAACCTGGAAGAAAATCAGGAATCCAGCCAGGTGCAAGCCGTGAATCCGTATGGATAAATCCTAAAGAGTATGGCCAAATCCCGAAGTATGAAAATAAAATCCAGGGCCGGTGCATCAGCAGAAAAATGACCCGGCCGGATCGGGAACCCGGTCCTGAAAGAAGGATCCCAAAGGAAATACCGGGAAAAATCTCAGTTTCTGGACAAATCGAGATCTCTGGTTTTCCAGAAAATTTACGTCCAATAATATATATTATGTAAAATAGTGTGGATAAAGCGCCTTGGAGAACCGGTGCTTCCGGCCGTTCAGACACGGTTTGGCTCAAGAATTTCCCAAACCGTTCCTTTTCTTTCAATTGTTTCTATGTTATAACAGAGTTTGTCAAAACGTTACAATATTAACCAAAAGGAGCTTTTGTTATGCATCTGCGTGTTGCAGCCATCAATGATCTTTCCGGCCTAGGAAGATGTTCGCTTACAGCCGATATAGCCGTGCTGGCAGCCATGGGCATCGAAGCCTGTCCCATGCCTACGGCAGTGCTTACATCCCAGACCGGCTACCCGGGATACCGGTGCCTGTCCTTTGCCGATCGTATGGATGACTATACGGAGCACTGGCAGGAACTCCAGGTTTCCTTTGCCGGGATCCTTTCCGGGTATCTTGCCACGCCTGATGCAGCGGAAAAGGTCCGGGCCTTTTTGGACCGGTTCCACAGACCCGGGGTGCTGTACCTGTGCGACCCGGTGCTGGGAGACAATGGCAGGGCCTACCGGGGCTTTACCGAGGCTTCCATTGAGGCCGTCCGGCAGCTGGCTTTCCAGGCGGATCTTTTGACTCCCAATCTCACGGAATTCTGTATCCTCACCGGTACGGATATGAGGCCCATCCAGAAACTGGGACAAACAGATCCGGAAGCGCTGTTCCCTATATTGGAAGAAAAAGCAGGCTGCTTCCAGGGCCGTTCCCTGGTGATCACCGGGATCCCTGTACTGGATAAGAACCGGGAAACGCTGATTCTTTCGAATTTCATTGTAAAAATGGCTGGAGGAAAATCCTCCGTGGTTTCCAGTCCTCATCTGGGAGGCAGTTATTCCGGCACCGGGGACCTGTTTGCCGCGGTGGTCCTGGGGGCCCTGCTCCAGAAAAGGTCTTTGGAAGAAGCAGTCCGGCTGGCTGTGGGGTTCATTGCCAGGGGCATTGGGGATGCCCGGCGGGAAAACACCCCTTGCAATGACGGCATCAATTATGAACCCTATCTGGGGCTCCTGGCCCCTCCCCTGCCCCATGGTTCCCAAGCTGAAAGGAAGGATACCTGATGAAACAACAACGAACAGAACAGGAAAAACTCCATTTGTTGGTACTGACTGGTGTGTTCGCCGGGCTGATCTGCCTGTTCACCGCCTATATCTGTCATATCCCTATGGGATCCAATGGAGGATATCTCCATTTCGGTGATACCCTGATTTACGTGGCTGCGTCCCTGCTGCCTCAGCCCTATGCTTTGGTGGCGGCAGCCATTGGAGGCGGGCTGGCGGATCTGCTGATGGCACCCATGTGGGCACCGGCCACCATTGTGATCAAGGCGCTGATTACGCTGCCTTTTACCTGGAAAGCCCAGAAGCTGCTGTGCACCCGGAACCGGATCGCCCCGTTCCTGTCCTGGATCATTTCCACCATCGGGTATTACCTGGCAGAAGGACTGATTTTTGGGACCTATGCAGCTCTGGTGACTTCCATTATGGGCAGTGCTCTCCAGTCCGGAGGCAGTCTGCTGTTCTATTATCTGGTGGCCGGAGTCCTGGACAGACAGGATGTAAAAGCCAGACTGTTTCATGGAGAAAGGATGATGAATGATCATGGCTCAGATTCTTTATACTTATAAAGATGGCGTCTATGCCAATTTGACCAATCTGTGCAACTGCCGGTGTACGTTCTGCGTCCGGTTCCAGCATGAGGGCATCGGGGATGCGCCCACCCTGTGGCACAAGGTGAACCCCAATTGGGAACAGGTAAAGGCAGCGGTGGATGCTTTTGATTTCACCGGGTTCAAAGAGCTGGTGTTCTGCGGATACGGGGAGCCCACCTGTGCCCTGGATCTGATGCTGAAAACGGCCCGGTATGTGCGGCAGATCCATCCGGAACTGAAGCTGCGGGTGAACACCAACGGGCTGGGGAACCTGGAAAACGGCCGGGATATCGTACCGGAACTGGCCCAGGTGCTGGATGCGGTTTCCATCAGCCTGAACGCCCCGGATGAGGCGGACTACAACAAGGTGACCCGCCCCACCCTGCCGGGAGCCTACCAGGCCATGCTGGATTTTGCCCGGGAATGCAAAAAAATGATCCCGGATACCCGGATGACCGTGGTGGACGTGCTGCCCCCGGACCAGATCGAAGCCAGCCGGAAAGTGGCAGAAAGCTGCGGGATCAAGCTGCGGGTACGGCATTTTGCATGAAAAAGGGGCTGTGAAAAAATCATTTTTCACAGCCCTCTTTTCCTATCTATTTCTTTTTCTTCAGCAAATGGGTCACGATAATGGCACAGGAGGCGTCTCCGGTGATGTTCAGGGTGGTCCGGCCCATGTCGAAGATCCGGTCCACACCAGCCACTAGGGCAATGCCGTCCACCGGCAGGTTCACAGAGGCCAGCACCATGGCCAGCATGATCATCCCGGCACCGGGCACTCCGGCCGTCCCTACAGAGGCCAGGGTGGCGGTTACCACAATGGTGAGCATCTGGGGCAGGGTCAGGTCGATGCCGTAGCAGGACGCAATGAACACGGCGCACACGCCCTGGTAAATGGCCGTCCCATCCATGTTGATGGTGGCTCCCAGGGGCAGGGCGAAACTGGTGACTTCCTTGGAGGCTCCCAGCTTGTTGGCGCATTCCATATTAATGGGCAGGGTCCCTACGGAAGAGGCACTGGAAAAGGCAAACAGCATGGCAGGCATCATGCCCTTGAAGAATTTCAGGGGACTCATGCCCCCGATGGCCCGTACTGCCATGGAATACACCAGGATGGCATGGAGAGCATAGGCAATGTAGGCACAGAGGATGACTTTGGCCAGGGAACCGATGACCGCGGTGCCGTTCTGGGCAATCACCGGGCACAGCAGACAGAATACACCGATGGGAGACAGGGCCAGGATCATTTCCATGACCTTCATGAACACATCGTTCCAGGTGTTGATGAAATCAGCAGCCTTCTCCCCTTTCTGGCCCAGGGCGATAATGGCGATGCCGATCAATAGAGCCATAACGATTACCTGGAGCATGTTGGCACTGGTCAGCGGCGCCAGGAAGTTGGAGGGAAACAGGTCCACCAGCATCTTCATGGGGCCAGTGCTGGTGTTTTTCACCTTAAAGGCCAGATCCGCTGTGGACAGTACCGGGAACATGGGCTTGAAGCTGTTGGCGATAATCAGGCCGATGGTGGTGGCAATGGCGGTGGTAATAAAGTAATAGACCAGGGTAATGCCGCCGATGGAACCCAGTTTCCGGATATCACTGAGAGAGACCACCCCTGCCATAATGGAAAACAGCACAATGGGACCTACGATGAATTTCACAAGATTCAGAAAGATTGTGCCAAAAGGTTTAATGTAGGTGACGGCAAAAGCCACGTTCCCCTGCAGGGCCAGCCCGGCAATGATACCCAGGATCAGGGCAATGAAAATCTGCCCCGCCAGAGGGATTTTTTTCTTCTTTCCTTCTCCATCCATACAAACCAGCCTCCTTTGCAGAACTTTTGGTAAAAAATTGTATCGTATTCTTCTACAGTATACTGTAAAATCATTATAGCATACTCTATATGGAGAAGAAATCTGAAAATAGAGAATATTACGAAGGAAAATCCATGGCCTCCCTACCCTGCCAGGAAGGCCATGATCCGCAGGGTCATGCCGCTGAGCATCAGGATGCCGAAAAATATCAGGAACAGGCCCATGGTTTTCTGGATCCGGGGCAGCCAGGCGTAGTGCCGGCGCAGGCAGGGCCCGAATTTCTCCCAGGACAGGGCCGCCAGAAGAAAGGGGACACAGAACCCCAGGGCATAGGCCAGCAGCAGGAACAGCCCTTCCCGGGCGGTCTGCCGGCTGCCAGCTGCCATCAGGATGGCGGTGAGGATGGGGCCGGTACAGGGGGTCCACCCCAGGGTAAAGGAACCTCCCAGCAGGAAGGAACCCAATACCCCCTGTTTTTTCTGCTGGAGGAAAGGACGCCGGTCCTTCAGCAGGAACAGCGGCGTCCATAAACCGCTCATAAAGAGTCCCAGAAGGATCAGGATCACCCCGGCCGCTTTTTCCAGTACTTTCCAATTGTCCAGCACCAGCTGCCCCAAAACCGTCGCCGTGGCCCCCATGGCCAGGAACACCGCCGTGAATCCGGCCAGGAAGGCCAGGGTATTGGCCAGGAGCCGTCCCTTCCCCTGTGCCTCTCCCATGCCGGAACCGGTGAGCAGCAGCAGGAAAGTGGGCAGCAGGGGCAGGACGCAGGGGGAGATGAAGGAAAGGAAGCCGGCCCCGAAGGCCGCTCCCAGGGTAAGGGAGCCCATTACAGCTTCCCTTTCAGCACGTCTTCCAGCTGCTGGGCGGTGGCCACCCCTTCATGGCGCTGGAGGATATTGCCCTTTTCATCCAGGATCACCGTGGTGGGGATCACCCGGACCTTGTACAGGGTGGCGGCTTTCCCGTCCCGGTCCAGGAGCACCGGCATGGTGTATCCGTTGTTCTTCAGGAAATCCTGGACCTGGGCGCCTTCTTCCTGGAGGTTGACAGCGTAGAACCGGACTTTCTCCTTGTGCTTCCGGGCAAAGGTGTTCATTTCCGGCATTTCGCTCCGACAGGGAGGACACCAGGTGGCCCAGAAATTGATTACATAGACGTTCCCGTCACCGGGCTGGACGGAATGGGAAGTCCCGGCTGTATCCTTCAGGGTGAATCCCGGTGCCTGGGCTTTTTGGGCGGAAGCCTGGGAAGAAGCCGGGGCATTGCTCTGGGAACTGCCGGAAAAGCCTCCGCACCCGGATGCCAGCAGGACGGCCGCCGTCAAAAGAGCAGAAACGATCATCTTTGTCTTCATAATGGTCCTCCTGTAGAATAAATTGTAATCAGGAATTTTTCTTTATAATACCATAAGGGACCTGCTGCACGCAACAGGTCCCTTAGAAGCAGGATCATCCATCAATGATGACATTCTCCATGATGATGTTCCCCATGATGGTCGCACTGGATGTCTTCCTGGTATTGGAGTTTGTCCGCCAGGAAATCTTCTACCGCCTGATCCGCCTGGCCGCTGCAGCCACCGTAAAAGGCGATTCCGGCCTTTTTCAGCCCTTCCTGGGCTCCTCCGCCGATGCCACCGCAGATCACCCCATCGATACCCAGCTGCTGGAGCACACCGGCCAGAGCCCCGTGCCCCTGTCCCTGGGTGCTGTGCACTTCTGCCTTCTGTACCTTCCCGTCTGCCAGATCATAGATTTTGAAATACTCCGTCCGGCCAAAATGCTGGAAGATTTCTCCGTTTTTCGGATCGTAGGTCACTGCAAGTTTCATCGTTTTCTCCTCCCTTTGGGAGATGCCGCCTATCCGTTCCAGGGTCCGCAGGGCAAACCGGCAGCAGCCCAGCTCTGCATCGTCGGAAACTTCCACCTGGCCCCCATACAGGGCGATATTCCAGCCATGGACTAGGGCGCCGGCCGCTTTTTTCCGGGCTTCGTTCAGGATGTTCTGGAAGGTGCTCCGTCCCACATGCATCCGCAGGGCGCATTCCTTCTGGTCCAGTCCCACTTCGTCCATCAGCCGCAGAGCCTCCAGTTCGTCCAGAGTCAGTTGGACCGTTTTCTTTCCGGCTTCTTCTGCGGTAAAGAAAGTACAATCCGGCTTCTGGTAAATCGTTCGTTTCCGTACAGGTCTTGGCATCTCATCTCTCCTTATAAATGGCATATGCCACTAACGAAAGTATATGGTATATGCCAACAACTGTCAAGGACTAGATTTCCTGCAGACGCAGGGGAAGTTCCAGACCGCAGGCTTCCAACAGGGGACCGTCCTGGAGGATTTCCCGGGTGGGTCCCGTTCTTTCCACCTGTCCCTGGTGCAGCAGGATCACTTGGTCACAGGTATCCCAGATGAAGTCCAGGTCGTGGGAAGCAATCAGCTGGGCACAGGGAAGCTGACCCAGGATCCGGATCAGGTTCCGCCGGTTCCGGGGATCCAGGGCAGCGGAGGGTTCATCCATCAGCAGCAGGTCCGGTTTCTGGGTCAGAAGGCCCGCAATGGCCGTGAGCTTCTTCTGGCCTCCGGACAGCCGGTAAATCTGCCGCCGGGCCATGTCCGCCATCCCCACCTGGGCCAGGACTTCTGCTGTCCGCCGTTCCGCTTCCTCCCGGGGCACGCCCCGGTTCCGCAGAGCAAAGGACACGTCGCTTTCCACCGTTGGCAGGAACAGCTGGCTGTCCGAATCCTGGAACACGTACCCGGTCTTTTCCCGGATGGCCGGAAGATGGTCCCGGTCCAGGGGCAGGCCGCAGACCTCCAGGTTCCCTGCCTGCAAGGGCAGAAGACCCACCAGCAGTTTCAGCAGGGTGGACTTTCCCACCCCATTGCTGCCGATGAGCCCCACCTTTTCCCCTGGTTCCAGAGTAAAGGACAGGTCGTGGAATACCGGGACAGCGGCTTTTTTCGGGCCCGGCAGGGCATACTGGAAGCGGATATGGGACAGTTTGAGGATGGCAGACATGGGCAGGACTCCTTCAGCAGCAGAATGGATGAAATGGCAAGACAAGTTATCCCAGGTTCCGGCACACCAGGCACCAGACCAGGGTCAGGATCACCAGCAGCAGGCTGGCGCAAACAGAACTTTCGGCTCCGGTTTCCGGAAAGCGGCCCTGGAATCCCCGGAGTTCCATACTTTCGTAGACAGTCCGGGCCCGGTCCAGGCTCCGGAGAAACAGCAGTCCCAGTAAACTGCCGCTGATCTTCCAGGGGATCCCTCTGGTCCGGGGTGCCCGGAGAGCATAGGCCTGCTGCATCCGGCGGCCTTCCTGGAGCAGCAGCACCAGGTACCGCCAGGTAAGCAGGGTGGAAATGATCAGTACCTGGGGCAGGGGCAGTTTCTGGAGGGCGCAGGCCAGCCGTTCCAGACTGGTGGTAGCCAGCAGCAGCCAGCCGGACAGCACACAGCCCAGGCCCTTGAGCAAAAGCAGCAGAAAGGCTGCAGCCCCTGCAGAAAGACGGAAAGTCCCCAAGGTAACAGCAGTACCCTGGGCAAAAAACAGGTTCACCGCCCCCACTCCGGCCAAAAGGAGCAGGACCGGCAGACACTGGCGGAGAGCCGGCTTCCAGGGAATCTTCCCCACCTGGTACAGCACCGGCAAAGGCAGGAGCAGCAGACAGGCCCCGGCCAGGTGGTTTGGGCCCAGGCTGGCAAAAGCGGCCAGGTACAGGAACAGGGACCCTATTTTGGCCAGAGGAGCCAGCCGGGTGAGCGGCGTATCCTCTGCCGCCAGGTCATCCAGCAGATGGAGGGTCCCGATGGCCCCGTCCAGGGACTTCATGACTGCCGTCCGGTCAGTTTCCGGCCGGCCAGATGGATCAGCCCCAGCACCAGGACCGTCCCGATGATCCCGGAAAAAGCTGTCCCCCAACCGGCCTCCAGTCCGGGAATCTGGTAATCCGGGAAGAGCGCTGTGACTTCCTGGATCCTGGCCGCCAGTCCGTAGATTCCCCCTGCCGGTCCATCCAGTTCAGGGGAACCGGTGAGCCGGGCCAGGGACCATTCCAGTCCGTCAGGATCTTCCGACGCAAAATGAGAGACGGCACCCCCCAGCACCAGGGCCAGGCCGGTAAGTACCCCCAGGGTCTTCTTCCGGCTCCAGGCACTCTTCCCTGCCCTCCCTTCTCCAAAAGGCTGCCGGAGCAGCTCCGGACGGTTTTCATAGAGGAATACCAGCACCGCTGTGGTGATCAGCCCTTCCACCAAGCCGATGGCCAGATGGATGGGCTGCATCAGCAGGAGAAAGGCGGCAAAAGGCAGCTGGGTGATCCCGGACAGGGTGGTTTCTGCCGCCACGGAGAAGGCACCCAGCTGGAGGGTCAGTACGCTGCCCAGGATGCTGGAGGCAGCAATCCGCCCTTTTGTCAGCCCTTTGCGGGTCAAAAGGGGCCACAGGATGCCGCCCCCCACAAAACAACCGTAAAAAGCCATGTTCCACACATTGGCTCCCAAAGCCAGCAGGCCCCCATCCCCAAAAGCCAGGCACTGGAGGGCCAGCACTCCGATCAGGGTCAGGAAGCCGGCACTGGGTCCCAGCACTGCCGATAAAAGCATCCCCCCGCACAGATGGCCGGAAGAACCGGTGCCGGGGATGGCAAAATTCAGCATCTGGGCAGCAAACACAAAGGCCCCCAGTACCCCCATTTCCGGCACCAGTCCCGGATCATGGGATTTTTTTACTTTCCGGGCCCCGTACCAGGCCGCCGCTCCCGAAAGGGCGTACATGGCCCCGGCTACACCGGGAGACAGCAGAGCGTCCGCCATATGCATGGGTCATTCCTCCTTTTTCGGGGCAGGAGCCAGTTCTCCCAGCACCTGCTGCCATACTGCCTGATAGCTGCGGCCAGTACTGCGGCACAGGCCGGCAATGGCGTCATATTCCGGATAAAGCCGGGTTTCCGTTTCTCCTGTCACGCTGCCTTCAATATCCACAACCGGTACCTGGACAGCTTTCACCGCTACCGGCCCCAGGGAGGTTTCCGCCATTTGGCTCTGCCGTTCCAGGATGCTCCGTTCCATCCGGCTCCGGCGGATGCCGATGGTGGTGGTTTCTGCAAACAGCAGGGCTTCCAGGCCGGTCCGTTCCGCTTCTTTGCAAAGTACGGTGACCAGCCAACCTGGCCGGTTTTTCTTCATGTAAACCGGGGCATACTGCACGTCCCGGGCGCCGGCTGAAAGCAGCTGGTCCATCACGTGGCCCAGGGCTTCCCCGGTGCAGTCGTCCAGGTTGGTTTCCAGTTTCCAGATGGTGTCTTCTTCCCAGGGAGCCGGAACCGGTTCTTCCGGTACTTCCAGGATCATGGCCCGGAGCAGGCTGGGCATGGCCTGTTCCCGTTTCCCTGCTCCCAGCCCCACTCTGGCTACCGTGAAGGTTTCCGGCAGCTGGCTCCGGGTCCGGATGGCAGCGGCAATGGCAGCCCCGGTGGGAGTCACATATTCCCCGGCAAAGGGCATGATGTGGAGGGGCAGATGGTGGGCGGCTGCGATATTGGCCACCGCCGGCACTGGAATGGGCAGGATGCCATGGGCACAGCGGACACTTCCGGTCCCTTCATGGAGTACCGGGATCACCACGTCCCGGATCCCCAGGTTGTCCAGGCACACGGCTGCCGCCGCAATGTCCACAATGGAATCCACCGCTCCCACTTCGTGGAAATGGACTTCTTCCAGGGTAGTACCATGGGCTTTGGCTTCCGCTTCTCCCAGGATGGTAAAGATCTTCACCGCCAGGGCATGGGCCCCTTCCGTCAGTTCTCCCTGGGCCAGGATGTCCAGCACTTCCCTGAGCCCCCGGTGGGCATGATGGTGATGATGGGCATGGGTTTCGGCGCCACCCTCCTGGTGCTCATGGTCATGTCCATGATGATGTCCATGGTTCCCGTACTGGTGGCCTTCTCCTTCCGGGGCTTCCGGTGCTGCCTGGTTTTTGGCAAAGCCGTAGAGATAGTCCATATCGTGGTCGTGGTTTTCGTGCTCTGCATCCAGCCGCACCAGGAAGTCACAGCAGTCCAGGCCGGCCTTCTTTACCCGGCTGATTTCCACCGTATATCCGGTCAGGGGCAGGGAGGCCAGGGCCTTCCGGAGCACCTGTTCATCCGCACCCAGATCCAGCAGGGCCCCTACGGTCATATCCCCGCTGATGCCGCTTTTGCATTCCAGATAGAGCATTTTTTCCATACCGTCACCGTTCCTTTCCGCAGGCCAGCCGGTTGATCTGGGTGGCCATGTATCCGGCTCCGTAGCCGTTGTCGATGTTCACCACCGCAATGCCGTTGGCACAGCTGTTGAGCATGGTGAGAAGAGCCGAAATCCCCTGGAGGCTGGCCCCGTAGCCGATGGAGGTGGGGACGGCGATCACCGGATTGCTCACCAGGCCTCCCAGCACACTGGGCAGGGCCCCTTCCATGCCCGCCACCGCAATGACGCAGTTGGCTTCCTGAATGGGGTCCAGGCTGGCCAGGAGCCGGTGGAGTCCGCTGACTCCCACATCATAGACCCGGTTCACTTTACTACCGAAGAATTCCGCCGTCTGGGCCGCCTCTTCCGCCACCGGGATATCCGCCGTACCGGCCGTGCACACTGCTACGGAGCCCCGGAGTTCCACCGGTTTCCGGATGATTTTCACCAGGCGGGACAGGGAGTCATATACCGCATCCGGACACAGGGCGCGGATCAGTTCATATTGTTCCCGGCTGGCCCGGGTCCCCAGCACATTGCCTTCCTCTTCCGCCAGTTTCCGGAAAATCTGCTGCAGGTGCTCATCCTTTTTTCCGCTGCAGAACACCACTTCCCCGAAGCCCGTACGGATCTTCCGGTGGGTATCCAGTTTGGCAAAGCCCAGGTCGTCAAAAGGCTTCTGCCGGAAGAATTTTTCCGCGGCTTCCACGGAAATCTCTCCGTTCCGGACTTTTTCCAGGATCTCTTTCGCTTCCATGGTCAGGCCTTCTTTTCCGGGGACAGGGTTTCATTCATGCTGCCGGTCCGGTAGCCCAGAAGGTCCAGTGTCACATAGGCAAAACCGTATCCCTTCAGTTTTTCCGTGATCTCCAGCCGGTGATCCAGCACTTTCCAGAGTTCTTCCGGCATCACTTCGATCCGGGCCAGGTTCCCCCCGTGGATCCGCACCCGCAGCTGATGGAAGCCCATATCCAGCAGCAGCTGTTCTGCCTTGTCCACCATACCCAGCCGCCGGGGCGTGATTTCTTCCCCATAGACGAACCGGGAGGACAGGCAGGCAAAGGACTGCTTGTTCCAGGTGGGGAGCCCCAGCTCTTTGGAAAGCGCCCGGATTTCCTTTTTGTACAGGCCCGCCCGGCGCAGGGGGCTGGCGATCTTCAGTTCCGCAATGGCCTGGAGCCCGGGACGGTAATCGCCCTCGTCATCCAGGTTGGAACCTTCCACCACAGCCGCCAGGTGGTTCTCTTTGGCCACTTCCAGGATCTTTTCGAACAGTTCATGTTTGCACAGATAGCACCGGTTGGTGGGATTGTGGGAAAAGCCCGGAATGAACAGTTCTTCCGAATCCACTACCAGATGGCGGATCCCTTCTTTCTCACAAAAAGCTTTGGCTTCCTTCAGTTCCCGTTCCGGGAAAGAACAGGAACGGGCCGTTACGGCCAGTACCTTGTCTCCCAGTGTATCATGCGCCACCTTCAGGAGAAAGGTGGAATCCACCCCTCCGGAAAAAGCCACCGCCACACTGCCCAGGTCCCGGAGGATGGCCTGGAGCTGTTTCAGTTTCGCTGTATCTTCAGAATTCTGCATGTGAAAATCCTTTCTGGTTCTGTTTCTTCCATCTTACAGAAATAGAGTCTTGAAAGGAAGACTCTATTTCTAAGACAGCCTATTCAATTTATTAAGAGGTATCCCCTCATTCCATCCTGTTTATTATACCATGAGCGCCTCCAAAAGGACAGGTTCCTCAGCATTTCAGCAGCACCCGGATCAGCCCCAGGCTGATTTCATACAACAGCATCAGGGGCAGGTTGAAGAAAATCCACACCGGCAGCACCATCAGCACCACGAAATCCAGATCTGGCGGGCAACCGGCGTGCGGCCCCTACGGCATCGCAATGGGTCATTGGATTTTCAGCGTCCGTGCTCTTCACTCTGCACTCTGCACTGAGTATGGTATAATATGCCGTATGACTATGCAAAGGAGACTTTTCCATGACTGAATGTGTGATCGTTGGTCTGGGGGGCTGTATCGGCGCCATCTGCCGGTATCTCATCGGGCTGCTGCCCCTGAGCCACAGCAGCGGCTTTCCCCTGAAGACCTTTTTCATCAATATTGCCGGTGCCTTTCTCATCGGCCTGGTAACGGCCCTGGCCGCCCGGAACTCCCTCCATCCCCGGCTGGCCCTGTTCCTCAAAGTGGGCATCTGCGGCGGGTTCACCACGTTTTCCTCTTTTGCCCTGGAAAGCCAGCAGCTGGTGGATAAGGGAGCCGGAATCACCGCAGCTCTCTACATGGGGCTCAGCCTGTTTTTCGGGATCCTGGCCTGCATCCTGGGCCAGAAGGTGCTGTAATGGAACTTTGTCTCGCCCCGTCCGCCCTGCCCCAGCGACTGAAATCCTTTCTCCGGGACCAGGGCCTTTCCGGCACCTACTGGAAGAAGCTGAAGGCCGCCGGTGCCCTCCAGGTGAACGAGGAAATCATCCAGCGGGATCTGCTGCTCCAGCCGGGAGACCGGGTTTCCTGGACCTTTCTGCCGGAACCCTGCACCCTGGAACCGGAAGAAGCACCCCTGTCCATCCTGGAGGAAACGGAGCTGTATCTGGCTGTGGACAAACCGGCCGGCCTGGTGACCCACAATGCAGGAAAGGAACGGACTCCCGCTCTCAGCCGCCGGGTGGCCTGGTATTTCCAGACCCATCACATTTCCAGCGCCGTCCATCCGGTATCCCGGCTGGACCGGGAAACATCCGGAGTGGTGCTTTTTGCCAAAAACGCCTGTCTCCACCATATGCTGTCCCGGAACCGGCTGGAAAAGACCTATCTGGCTCTGACCCTGGGCCATTGGGAACAGCCGGCAGGGATCCTGGACTGGCCCATCGGCCGCCGGCCCGGTTCCATTGTGGAACGGCAGGTGGACCCGGATGGACAGCCTGCCCGTACCCGGTACCAGGTACTGGGCGAAAAGGAGGGCCTGTCCCTGGTCCGGTTCCAGCTGGAAACCGGCCGCACCCACCAGATCCGGGTCCATGCGGCAGCCGCCGGCCACCCCCTTCTGGGGGATACCCTCTACGGCACCCCCGGGGCTCCCGGCCGCCATTATCTCCATGCCTGGAAGGTGGCCTTCCGGGAACCCTTTACGGGCAGACCGGTGGAAATCACCGCTCCCCTGCCGCCCGATTTCCGGAAAGTATGGTATAATAAAAAATAACTGATACTCAAGGAGGTTTCACCATGCCATTTGTAACCACGAAAGAAATGTTCAAGAAAGCCTACGAAGGCCATTATGCCGTTGGCGCCTTTAACGTCAACAATATGGAAATCGTCCAGGGCATTGTGGATGCTGCCAAAGAAGAAGAATCTCCCCTGATCCTGCAGGTATCCGCCGGGGCCCGGAAATATGCCAAGCACAGCTACCTGCTGCACCTGGTGGAAGCCGCCATGGAAGACACCGGTCTGCCCATTGCCCTGCACCTGGATCACGGCGCTGATTTCGATATCTGCAAGGCCTGCGTGGACGGCGGTTTTACCTCTGTCATGATCGACGGCTCCAAATATCCTTTTGAAGAAAACATCGAACTGACCAAACGGGTGGTGGACTATGCCCACAACAAAGGGGTCGTGGTGGAAGCCGAACTGGGCAAACTGGCCGGCGTAGAAGATGCCGTAAAGGTCAACACCAAAGACGCCACCTATACGGATCCGGACCAGGCTGTGGAATTTGTGGAACGGACCGGTGTGGACTCCCTGGCCATCGCCATCGGCACCAGCCACGGGGCTTACAAGTTCAAAGGCAAACCGGAACTGGATTTTGCCCGTCTGGAAAAGATCACCAACATGCTTCCCGGGTTCCCGCTGGTGCTCCATGGAGCTTCCACCGTTATCCCGGAATTCGTGGCAGAATGCAACAAATACGGCGGCAAACTGGCCGGTGCCCAGGGCTGTCCGGAAGACATGCTGAAAAAGGCCGGAACCTACGGGGTCTGCAAGATCAACATCGATACCGACCTGCGTCTGGCCATGACCGCCTCCATCCGGAAGTACCTGTATGAACATCCGGAAGATTTTGATCCCCGCTCCTATCTGGGCAAGGGCCGGGAAGCCATCAAGATGATGGTGGCCCACAAGATGCGGGATGTGCTGAATTCCTCCCACCGTCTGTAAGAAAGTGCGGGATTCCGGGCCGCCCGGCGTGCGGCCCCTACGGGACCGTGGATATGATATTCATCGGGTCCGCAGGGCGACACACCCGGCCGCCCGCCATTCTGCCACAAAAAAACTGCCTCCCTTACCGGGCGGCAGTTTTTTCTTTGTGTCCGTACAGGAACCGGTCGATCATGCCATCCACGACCCTTTCCCGGTTTTCTTTGGTAAAGGCTCCCTGGTTGCTGAGCATGAAAATACTGAAATAGAAATTCTGGCTCATCAGCTGCAAATCGGTAAGAGGCTTCAGATACTGCCTGTCGATGGCTTTCTGGAAAATGCCCTGGAGCAGCTGGATTTCCCCATAAATCAGCTCCGCATACCGCCGTTTCATGGCCACATCCTTTTCTTCCGGCTTTTTGCCCCACCGGACATCCAGCCGCCAGTCCTGTTTCTTTTCATCCCAGAGAAGCCGCCAGCCGGCCTGCTGGTTCAGCAGTTCGAACAGGATCACCGACCACAGGGTCTCATTCTTCTCCAAAAAATGCAGGAACGCTTCCACATAGCCCCGGAACTGATCGGAAAAAGTTTCCCCTTCCTCCACGGCCGTTTCCATGGCCTTCATCAGCTTCCGGTTTTTGGCCTCCACCAGGGTATAGAACAGATTTTCCTTGTTCTTGTAATATTTGTAGACAGTCCCCTTTCCGGTATCCGCGATCTGGATGATCTCATCCAGGGTTGCCTGGGTGTATCCCTTGTGGGAAAACACCTGTTCCGCAGCTTTCAGGATCCGTTTTTCTTTGGATAAAGATGCATTGATTTTTACCATATCTTTGGGGACCTCCCTGTTTAGACTGTCTTTACAGATAGTATATCATTTTTGGAGTGTATTTTTCAATTTGATCATAACAGTCCCAGATTTTTCGTAATGAACACCCAGAGGAACATGGTGATGCAGGAAAGAGCCGAGCTGAAAATTACGCAGTTTCCGGCCAGTTCTCCGTCACTGTCCATCTGCTGAGCCATGGCAAAAGACGCCACCGCACAGGGAGTGGCGGACATAGCCATGAGCGCCGCCAGGTCCACCTGCCGGTATCCCAGCGCCACCGCACCCCCGATTACAATAAGAGGCGCAATCACCAGACGGCCGGCCACGGTAAAGGCCAGTTCCCGGATTTCACTGATGGCCCCCTGGAGGGTAAAGGAAGCACCCAGAACGATCAGGGCAAAGGGAGTGGTGCTGCCGGCAATGGCCTTGATGCATTTCAGCAGGGCCACGGGCAGCGGAAAGGGAAGCAGCTTGCACAGAAGCCCGGCCACCGCTCCCATGATCATGGGATTCCGGGCTACCCCGGCCAGGATATGGAGCGGATTGAAGGTGCCGCCCCGGAAAGTTTCCAGGGTGAACACCGCCAGTACATTGTAGATGGGGATGATGATGGCGCAGAGCATCAGAGGCACAGCCGCCGCTTCCGTTCCGTAGAGATTTTCCACCAGGGGCACCCCCAGCAGGATGAAATTGCTCCGGTAAAAGGCCTGGATCATGGCCCCCCGCTTTTTGTTGTCCTTCACCAGGGCGGTCACCAGCACCCAGCCCGTTACAAACACCGTCAGCAGGGCTCCCACCGCAAACAGCACGAACCCGGGCCGCATCACCTTGCCAATGTCGGTGAAATACACCGAATAGAACATGTTGGTGGGCAGGAACACACCAAAGACGATTTTGTTGAAGTTGGAAATATGACTTTCATTGAAGTGATACTTCCGCCGGGCCAGAAGACCGATGGCCATGTAGATCATCAGAGGCAGCACCGCCCCTGCCGCAATCCAGAAATTTTCCATAAGGCTCCCCCTCAGTGCAAAGATATACAACATTCCTTTCTAAGGGTACCATATTTTTCAAAATTCATCAATAATTATGCCCTTTCCGGCACCGTAGCCAGACGCCCGGCGGCCTGGATCACCCGTACGAAAGCCGGAGGCACTTCTTCCTTCTGGAGGGACTGGCCGATGAGCCGTCCCAGGATGACCCCCTTGTTGCTGTAGAGCCAGGCAAAATAATACACCCATACCGGTCCCTGATGGGGTTTGGCCTTGTACAGGGGACCGGGCGGAAAGTCCCGGGGATCCAGCTGGAGCTTGTGACAGGCCTTTTTCACCATGTCGTAGCTGGTCCGGCCCGTGCCGCCGCATGCCACGTCGATGATCCGGTCCAGAGCCTGGCGCTTTCCACGCTGGAGCATGGTCTGGGACAGGTCCATTTCAAAACAGACTCCGTCGGTGAAGTACACCCCTTTTTCCCGCTTGTGGGCCTCCTTCACGTCCGCATCGTACAAAGCCACCACCGGCAGCCGGAAATATTCCAGCAGCTTCTTGATCTTGGCAATGGAACTTTCGCCCCGGGCGTTGATGAGACAAATGCCGTAATAATCGAAAGGAACCCCCACCGTCCGTCCGAACAGCTGGAAGCAGCCGTACTCCGTCTCCCCTTCCACCAGGATCACACTCCGGGCGTAAAGTGCCTCCTTCACTTCCGGAAAATGCATAATCAGATGCTTCTCGATTTCCCGGTTGACATGGAAACTGGCCCCGCAGGCCGCTTTGACCAGACCCCTGCGGTCATGGTACAGCCGGAGGATGTTCCGGTAGTCGTCGATCAGGGAATCCGTGGAATGGGTCACCACAAACAATTGGCCACGGAGCCCGTCCAGCCCGAACAGGTCCTTCAGCAGGGCGCAGAACTGGGGATCCTCGTTGTTCAGCAGTTGCTGGTAATACTGGAGAATGGACCGCTGCATATAGGGGTGCAGGTGGATCTCCGGCTCATCGATGGAAATGATCAGGGGCAGATACCGTTTGCCCTTGCCATCCACAATGATGGTATGCTCCAGGGGCACCGCCCGGCTGTGGGCCATCTGGTACACCTGGGTAATGATCCGGAGAGCCGCCAGGGAAATGAACTTCAGATTGTCCGCCCGATGCCGGTTGCTCCGGCAGAGAATCCGGGACAGGTAGAAAATGCATTCATAATAGGAAGAATCGAAATACCCCACATTCACTTCGTGCTGGATAAACTGCCGTTCCTCCTCCGGCAGGGGACCGCAGTGGCTGGCTTCCCACTGGGCCAGACACTTTTCCAGAGCCCGGTACACCTGGGGCCGCACCGCCTGGTCCTCCTGGCTGATGGCGGAATAGCTGATGTAGCGGAGCCGGCGGATGGTTTCCAGGGGCATTTCCTGTCCGGTCTCCCCATCATAGAGATGGGGACAGATATCCGTCACCTTCATTTCCAGCCGTACCCGGATTTTTTCCGGATGGTCCTGGGGGGTGTCGGCAAAGTATTCATTCGGGCTCTGGAGCAGATGGAGATCCAGGGTGATCCGGATGGGCTGTTTGGGATCGTCATAGTCGTTTTCCGGCAGGGTCCAGGCGTTGGCCATATAGGACAGGAGCCGGAGGAACCCGCTTTTGCCGATGTCGTTCTCCCCCACCAGATAATTGGCCAGGGGATGGAAGGTCATGGTGATGTCTTTGAAATTTCGGTAATTCTGGATACGCATACTGGATAAATACATGGGTGCACCTCCAGGAGCCACAGACAGCAGAAAAAATCCCGCCGGGAAGGCAGGGCGCCAACAGGCCCCGGTCCCTCCCCAGCGGGACTTCAGGATGCAGCCTTACCGGCTGCAAACCGGATTATTTTGCGAAGTAACGGGCCAGCAGACCATCGAATACACGGCCGTGACGGGCTTCGTCCTTGGCCATTTCATGGACGGTGTCATGGATGGCATCGTAGCCCAGCTGTTTGGCCAGGGTGGCGATTTCCTTCTTGCCGGCGCAGGCACCCTGTTCAGCGGCAGCCCGCATTTCCAGGTTCTTCTTGGTGCTGTCGGTGACCACTTCACCCAGCAGTTCAGCGAATTTGGCAGCGTGTTCCGCTTCTTCGAAAGCGATCCGTTTGTAGGCTTCCGCCACTTCCGGATACCCTTCCCGGTCTGCCACACGGCTCATGGCCAGATACATGCCCACTTCGGAGCATTCACCGGTGAAGTGCTGACGCAGCCCTTCCAGAACCCGTTCATCCACGCCCTTGGCAACGCCGACCACGTGTTCGTCAGCGTATTCCTTGACGCCTTCCTTCAGTTCATCGAATTTATCTTTCGGAGCGCCGCACTGCGGGCATTTTTCCGGAGCTTCTTCGCCTTCATACACATAACCGCACACTCTGCAAATGAATTTTTTCATAAGAAAAGCCTCCCCTTGAAACTGTGTCCATCGGACTGTTAATCCGATAAGTCTACTTTTTAATAATTTTTATTAAAAACTTCTTACAGCCTTAATTATAGCAGGTTTTTGAGGAAAAGCAAGGGGGAAAATAAAAGAAGGCAGATCCAAACCATCATGGGTCCACCGGCCCCTGCGGATTGTTTATGGATACCTGTTATACTGAATTTGCTTTTTATTCTAAATATTGTTACAATATCCAGAACATATTATAGGAAAGGACGGTCCACCCCATGCTCCCCACCCGTAAAAATCCCCATTTGTCCCACTATGATTATTCCCAAAATGGTTGCTATTTCATTACCCTGTGTACAGAGAAACGAAAAATGCTGCTGGGCAGTATTTCAGCAGGACAGCTGGAATTGTCCTTTCTTGGCGGGACGGCAGACAACGAACTTTCCGTGCTGGGCCGTTTTTTCGAAGATATTGCCATTCCCGAAAAGATCATCATGCCCAACCACATCCATTTTATCGTTCAGATCCAGCAGACAGGCAATCATTGCCCCTTGTCTGTTGGACGGTTTGTGAATCTGTATAAAGGACGTGTTTCCAGGAAAGCCGGATACCCCGTTTGGCAGAGGGGATATTACGAACATATAATCCGCACCCGGGAAGAGTATATCCGGATGTCTCAATATATCCGCAACAACCCGGCCCAGTGGGCATTGGACCAGTACAATCGGCAGGAGGAAATCATCGCCCAGCGAAACCAGGGGCGGATCCGGTAAGAAATCCAATACCACCATGCGTCCACCGAAATCGTAGGGGCTGCACGCAGGGCAGCCCGCAAAACATCGTACACCCGTGCAGAAACGGGCCAACCGGCCTGCGGCTCCTGCATCTGGTGCGCAATCAGTCTTCCTCTCCTGTTTTCTTTTCCCAAATCGGATCTTCCTGTATGCTGTATTCCCCTCTCATGGTTTTTGCGGTGTCTTTGGTAATGGCATAGGCAGGATGGGAAAGGTCATACTGAGGATTGTAATGGTTGGACGGAGCCTGGATCAGCCCGCATACGGTTTCAAAAATCAGGTCGTTGGTGAACACGGTGTTTTCATGGGCTTGAAGAGCCTTTCCTGTGGCAGGATAGGCTCTCCGGTACGCCGGGGAAAGATAAATCCACATAGGGATCCGCACCATATCGAAGGTAAACGGATGGGAAACATGCTTGTATTTCATGTTTTCTCCATGATCGGAAAAATACACCATCACCTGAAGGTTCAGATGTTTCTGGCTGTACTGATACACCTGCTGAAGCACTTCATCCGTATAGGCCAGAGAGGTGTCGAACTCTCCCTCTTCCTTCGGGACTTGAGAGAAGGTGTGGTCCTGGGCAAACTTTTTGGGCACCCGGTCCCGATACCGATAGTGACTTCCATTCAAATGGAGGACGATGAAATTGTTCTGATCGGCCGGTACCATTTTCAACAGTTCCAACAGCTGGCCATCATGCTTCCAGGGCATCCATTTCCGGGTATCCGCCTGATTGGCCAGTGTGGTAATGGCCGCATCCCACACTTCGCCCTTTCCTTGAGTGGAAAACCAGTAGGTATGGTAACCGGCTTTTCTGGCCAAACTGACCAGATCCACGGATTCTCCCAAAGGCATGTTGTTGTACTGATTGGAGCTGGTAAGGGACTGACTGAGGGCCATCACCGTATTGGAAAAGTTGGAATAGGCCTGGGGGAAGAAGAAAAAACCATCGGTTCGCCGTATGCTGGATTCCCAAGGGGTGGTTTCCAAGGGGTATTCTGGGTTGAAGGCAGCCATATAATCCCGACAGGCAGTTTCTCCCACCACCAGGATCACTGTTCCCTGCAACTTCATGGGCAGGGCTTTCTCTTTGTCTAAAGAAATCTGTTGTTGATTCTTCCGGATGTTTTTCTTCAGAGCATCGAATGCGTGCATGGGGCCCCCCTCCAGTTTATGCAGCCCCACATACACATCCAGAGGGAAATAGGCACTGCCTTTATGGGCAACGGTGAAAAACATGACAAAGACAAAAAACACAAGGACGGCCTGCTGGAGTTTGGTGTAGAGGATTTTCCTCCGAGGTTCCCGTATGCTGAATTTCCAGCTGATTGCTAGAAGAAGCAACAGCCCACAGGCGAAAATGGCCAGCTGGCCTCCGGAAAACATGGAACGCAGGTATTCTCCGGCTTCCTTAACATTGGTGGCCAGAATGGAAAGAAGCGAGATATCGTCAAAAAGGCTGCGGTATTTCATAAAATATCCAACATAAACCAAAGGACAGAGCTGTAGGAAGAATGTGAGAAAAAAAGCGGCCCCCTGCTGGATCCACAGCAGCAACCTGTTTTTCTTCTGATTGGCCAGCAGAAGTTCCACCATCAGCAGAAACAGGAAGAACATGATGCCGCTGCGGTAATACCGGACATACAGTCTGGTATACATGGTGATGTTGTACGGATTGTGGACCAGATGGAAAAAAATCCAGCTGTATCCAGCCAGCCAGCTGAGTATGGCCAACAAGGCCGCCCTTGCTTTGGAACGGAATTCTTTCAAAGGGAAAATGCCGGTAAGGAAATAAACCAGGCCAAAAACCACGGCCAGGGATTTACCAAGGGGCAAATAATCCTGGAAAGCAACAGGAATTTGTCTGGATACACCGAATATCGACAAAAAAGCAAAACTGTAAAGTACCAGGAGCAAAAAAAGAGTAGAACCCAAACGATCTTTTCCCCGGTTTTTCATGAAAGCTGAAAAATGGACACATTTCTTTTTGAAAACAAGCTGCAGCTGCTGCAAAAGACTTCCCCCCTGATTGCATGTATTTGTCTACTCGAGGTATTTTTCCATTCCGTCGGCAAACGCCTTTGCATTTCCCTGCAGGAGATGGTCCAGCAGGGATTCCAGACGGGATACGGAAAATCCCGCCCGCATTTGATCCAGGATCTCGAACCGGTAGATGTCCTCCACTTCCCTGTTTGGAACGGCCAGAAGGAAATGCATTCCCGGTAAAAGCCGTTTTCCCAAGCCTGCTGGATGGGAGCATCGTATTCGTCCAGGAGAAGGATAACCTGTCTTCTATAATGCCGGTACAACAACTGGAGAAGAAGAGATAAAGAACCGGATGGAAAAGAACCAGTCCAACATGCTCAAAGTGAGCGTTTTGCCAAACCGTCTGGGGCGGGTCAGCAGGGTTACTGCGCTGTGTCCATCGATCAACTGCCGGATAAAATCTGTCTTATCCACAAAATAGTACTGTTCTTTTCGAAGTTTACCAAAATAATCGATTCCAATGGGCATTGTCCACTGCATTGTCCACTGCATCTCCCATACCCTCTCTTTCTATAAAATCACCTGGAACAGGTCTACGGTCTGAAACAAGCAGTTCTGTGTCCATTATACCAAAGAAACAGCTTTCAGGCGAATCGGGAAAAGTGACCCTGCAGGCTGTGCACCCAATCCCCGACCACTTAACCACTCAACCACTCGTTCACCTCCCCCTCACCCCTCCAAATATGCTACAATATTCCCTGTAACTACAATATGAAATGAGGTCTTGTTTCCTATGCATACGTTTTCCCATACTCTTTGCCGTGCGGTGCTCCTTGGATGCCTGGGGGCCGGATTTTTGACACTTCCGGCCCGGGCGGCTGCCTTGCCTCCCGTCCGGAAACCGGTGGCTGCAGCCAAAACGGCGGTTCCCGTTCTGCGCCGGCAGCCGGTGCCCCAGTTCACCACCCACTATACGGCGGCCCATCCCGCTTCTCTCCACCCCACCCTCCGCTGGAAACCCATTCTGGGGACGGTGTACTACAATGTATCGGTAACCCTGCCCAACGGCACAGCCCTGCCCGATGACCGGACCTATGTGGCCGGATACAACCTGTCCCTGCCGGCGGGCACCCGGGGGGATGTTTCCGTGAAGATCCAGTCCTTCAACCTGGACGAAAAGCCGGTTTCCACCCTGTCGCCTGTGGAAAAGGTCCATGTGGATCCGGAGAAGAAAACCGCCCTGTATCCGGAACCCATCAGCCGGTTCAACAGCGGCAACGGCACCACCCTGCTGTACCCGGTGTACAACTGGGTGCCCCTCCACGGGGTGCGGAACTATCAGGTGGAAGTGCTGAACACCAGCTCCGTTTCCCCCACCCGGGAAGCCGCACCGGAGCAGCTGCTGGAACGGGGCAGATCCACCGGTTTCGACTGGTACGATGACGAATCCCACTATGCGCCCTACACCATGTACTGGCGGGTACGGGGTGTGGACGAAGCCGGGAACCCGGTGGGCCAGTTCTGCCCGCCCCAGCCCATGACCGTGAATCCGGAGGACAGCTGGCAGGTGGGGACCCTGGGGGACAGCATATCCCACGGGGGAGGCGATCTGTCCTATTCTCCCAGTGATTTCACCTACAGCTATCAGTATTATCTGCCCTTTGACACCATCAACCTGGCGGAAAGCGGGGACACCAGCGAAGCCACCCTGGCCCGGTTCGACAAGGACGTGGTCCCCTTCCATCCCAGATACCTGATTATCATGACCGGCAGCAACAGCCTCCGGGGCTGGGTCAGCGGAGAAAGCGTGATCAGCGATCTGAAGGGCATCCGGGAAAAATGCGAGGACAACGGGATCACCCCCATTTTCATGACCCTGCCTCCGGTGAACCCGGCCAACATCAAACGGGCCTTCGATGAACCCACGGCGGAAGGCTGGAGGGCGGAAATGGCCAAGGTGAACCAGTGGATCCGGAGCCTGCCCTGGTTCATCGACCTGGGAACCCAGTTCGACGAAAACCAGGACCTGCCCACCCGATACGCCCTGGACGGCCTGCACCTGAATTTTCGGGGCAAGCGGCTTATGGCCAGAGCCATAACGGAACAGTGGGACGGAATCATGGCCAAAATCAAGATGGCCCGGGAACAGGAGCAGAAAGCGGATCAGGAAGAAGAATAACTGCCGCTATCTGCGGCCATAGGTCTTTTCGGTTCTTTTGTATTTACAACTGCCCTCCTTTTATGATAGAATATGAAACATATTACAGCTGAATATCAGCAATTTTATCAAATACTGTATACATTTATTTTGTGTATACCATGAGGGGAGAAATTGGTTATGACCATTCGCATTGGGATTTTAGGCTACGGAAACCTTGGACGAGGGGTGGAATGTGCCCTGGAAAAAGCGACGGATATGGAACTGGCAGCGGTATTCACCCGCCGGAATCCTGCCCAGGTGAAGATTGCCTCGGCCCATGTGCCTGTAGTGAATGTGAAAGACATGGCAGACTGGAAGAACAGCATCGATGTGCTGATCCTCTGCGGCGGCAGCGCTACGGATCTGCCGGTGCAGACTCCGGAAATGGCCGGAATGTTCAACGTGATCGACAGCTTCGACACCCATGCCCGGATTCCGGAACATTTTGCGGCGGTGGACAAGGCGGCCAAAGCTTCCGGACACCTGGGAATTATTTCCGTAGGCTGGGATCCCGGCCTGTTTTCCCTGGCCCGGCTGTACAGCAACGCCATCCTGCCTGAAGGAAAGGATTATACCTTCTGGGGCAAAGGGGTCAGCCAGGGCCACAGTGACGCCATCCGCCGGATTCCCGGTGTCAAAGACGCCAAGCAGTATACGGTGCCGGTGGAAGCAGCCCTGGAAGCGGTGCGCAGCGGCAGCCAGCCGGAACTGACCACCCGGCAGAAGCACACCCGGGAATGTTATGTGGTGCTGGAAGAAGGGGCCGACCCCAAGGCGGTGGAACAGGCCATTGTGACCATGCCCAACTATTTCTCTGATTATGACACCACCGTCCACTTCATCAGTGAGGAAGAACTGAAGAAGAACCACAGCGGTCTGGCACACGGGGGCTTTGTGATCCGCAGCGGGGTCACCGGGCACCAGGATGAACACAAGCATGTAATCGAATTCAGCCTGAAACTGGATTCCAATCCGGAATTCACCACCAGCGTACTGGTAGCCTACGCCCGGGCCGCCCACCGGCTCCACCAGGAAGGCCGTACCGGCTGCCTTACGGTATTCGACGTGGCTCCGGCCTATCTGATGCCGGAAGACGGCGGGTACCTGCGGGCCCATATGCTGTAAAAAATTGCTCGCCTCCTTAAACTAAAAAAGAACTTCCATCCCCACTGGGACGGAAGTTCCGTGATACCACCCATTTTCATCCGGATGATGACCGTTGACCACTGACAAAAAAAGAAGGCTGCTGCTTGTTTTTTTTGCAGCAACCCTCTTTTTTTATGCTTACTTCCTGTTCTTGATTTCGTCCTGGAGCTTGGCGATGAATTCGTCCACGGCCATGGCTCCCTGTTCGCCGTTGTCCCGGCTGCGGACGGAAACAGTACCGCTTTCCAGTTCCTTTTCGCCCACAATCAGCATATACGGCACTTTCTTGACCTGGGCTTCCCGGATCTTGTAGCCGACTTTTTCGTTCCGGTCGTCCAGATGGGCCCGGATCTTCTGGCTTTCCAGTTTGTCCACGATCTGTTTGGCGTATTCGTTGAACTTGTCGGTAATGGGCATTACCCGTACCTGTTCCGGAGCCAGCCAGGCCGGGAAGGCACCAGCGTAGTTTTCGATCAGGATACCGATGAACCGTTCAATGGATCCGTACACCACCCGGTGGATCATAACAGGACGGTGTTTCTGGCCGTCTTCCCCGGTGTAGGTCAGGTTGAATTTTTCCGGCAGCAGCATATCCAGCTGGATGGTGCCGCACTGCCAGGTACGGCCGATGGAATCCTTCAGATGGAAGTCGATCTTCGGGCCGTAGAAGGCGCCGTCCCCTTCGTTGATGGAATACTTCAGGCCGAAGTCATCCATGGCTTTCCGCAGGGCATTGGTGGTCATTTCCCAGGTGGCGTCGTCACCCATGGAGTTGTCCGGACGGGTGGACAGTTCGGCGTGGTAGGTCAGGCCGAAGGTGGCGTACACTTCGTCGAACAGACGGATGGTTTCCTGGATCACGTCTTCGATCTGGTTGGGCATCATGAAGATGTGGGCATCGTCCTGAGTGAAGCAGCGTACACGGAACAGACCGTGGAGAGCGCCGGACAGTTCATGCCGGTGCACCAGGCCCAGTTCGCCTACCCGCAGAGGCAGTTCCTTGTAGGAATGAGGTTCGTTGGCATAGACCAGCATGCCGCCCGGGCAGTTCATGGGTTTAATGGCGTAGTCTTCCCCATCGATCTTGGTGAAGTACATGTTTTCCTTGTAATGATCCCAGTGGCCGGAGGTTTCCCACAGCTGCCGGTTCATGATCATGGGGGTCATGACTTCCTGATAGCCGTATTTGCGGTGCACTTCTCTCCAGTAGTCGATCAGGGTGTTCCGGATGATCATGCCGTTGGGCAGGAAGAAGGGGAACCCAGGGCCGTACTCGCTGAGCATGAACAGACCCAGTTGTTTGCCCAGTTTCCGGTGGTCACGCTTTTCAGCTTCTTCCATCATGTGCAGGTAGGCTTCCAGATCTTCCTTGCTGGCAAAAGCCGTGCCGTAGATCCGCTGGAGCATCTTGTTGTGTTCATCCCCACGCCAGTAGGCACCGGCAATGCTCATGAGCTTGAAGGCTTTTACCCGGCCGGTGGAAGGGCAGTGAGGGCCGGCACACAGGTCGGTGAAATCACCCTGGGTATAGGTGCTGATCACGGCATCTTCCGGCAGGTCTTCGATCAGTTCCACTTTGTAGGGTTCATCTTCGGCCTTGAATTTGGCCAGGGCTTCCGCTCTGGGCAGTTCGTTCCGGACCAGAGGATAGTTGGCTTTGATGATCTTGCTCATTTCCTTTTCAATGGCACGCAGGTCATCGGGAGTGAATACATGCTCACTGTCCAAGTCGTAATAGAAACCTTTTTCAATGGCAGGACCGATGGCGAACTTGGTGCCCGGGAACAGGTGCTGGATGGCCTGGGCCATTACATGGGAAGCGGTGTGACGGATGGCATGGAGCCCTTCTTCACTGTCCGGGGTAATGAATTCCACCTTGGCATCATGATCCAGGGTATCGCTCAGGTCCTTGTTTTCCCCATCCACCTTGGCCAGGAGAGCGGTCTTCCCCAGTTTCTGGTTCAGGCTCTTGGCGATGGACAGCAGGGAACTGCCGGCTTCGAATTCTTTAACGCTGCCATCCGGCAGGCTTACTTTAATGTTTGACATATTAATTTCCTCCTTGATATTACCAGCAAGATCAGGACGGACATACAAAAAGACCCGTCCCTCACAGGGACGGGCCATAAGCTCGCGGTTCCACCCTTATTGAACTGACCGTGGCCAGTTCCACTCGGCATCCTTTAACGCAGAATATACGATCTTGCCTACTTTGTTCAGCAGATGGCTCCCAGGTGGTTGACTGTCATTTGTTTCCGCGCCCTTCTCAGCTTCCGGGCTTCTCTGTACTGTTGCCCTGACAGGTTGTCCTCGTCATTGCCATTGGCTTTTTGAAATTGTTTACATTATACCACCGGGGAAAAGTTTGTCAAGGAAATTTTAATATTCTTCCTGGGCTTCCCGATGGTTGAACCGGTCCTGTTCCTCTTCGATGATCTGCACCATGTCGGCGGCGCAGGTTTCCCGGTCTTTGTAGCCTTTTTCCTTCCAGTCCTTGGACATTTCCCAAGCCAGTTCTTCGATTCCCTGATCCATGGTTTCCTCCTTGTACTGCAGCTTTACCACAGGCTCAGCTGCTGGCCTTCGTTCTTTCCTTCCATTTTCTGCCGCACCTTTTCCAGGAACGCCTCCAGGGAGGGATACTGGCGGGCAGCGTCTTCTTTCAGTTTCCGGAAACAGGTTTCCGTGGTCTCCACGTCGCTGAGAGCCCGGTGGGCTTCCTTGTTCTCCACCTTGTACCAGGCGGCCAGATTGTTCAGCCGGTGATGGTCCCACAGGGGGAACAGGGTCTGGGCCATGGGCAGCACATCCACCCAGTCATTGGCCAGAGGCCGGTACAGTTGGGTCTGGAACTGCTGCTGGAGAAACCCCATGTCAAAGCCCACATTGTAGCCCACCGTCACCCGGCTGCCCAGGAATTTTCCAAAGGCTTCCAGGGCCTGCCGGGGCTGGGGCGCAGCTGCCAGCATATCGTCAGTAATGCCGGTAAGCTGGGTGATGAAGGGAGAAACGTAATGGCCGGACAAAGGAGTCCGGGGCTGGATCAGGGTGGAAAAAGTCCTCCCCCGCTTCCCCCGGACCACTTCCAGGGCACCGATTTCAATAATCTGGTCCCGTTCCGGATCCAGGCCGGTGGTCTCCAGATCCAATACCACATAGGTTTCGGGAAAAGCCACCAGACTCTTCCCGGTGCCGGGCAGCGTGCCGGCAAAATTTTCCTTTTTTCTCATAGGTCTCCTGCATCAGCCGAAGAGCCGGGCCAGGAATCCCTTTTTCTTTTCGTACGGTTCCACCCGGTAGCTGGTGACCTGATAGCCGGTCTGGTCGATGACCTTCCGGATCTTTTCTTCCGGAATAAGGTCTTTGGCCACAATATCCGTTTCCTTTTTGGAACGGGAGGAAGAGACGGAATCCACCGGGAACGCATTCCGGATGGCTTCGTTGATATGGGATTCACACATGCCGCAGGCCATGCCTTCGACACCAACAATCATTTTTACCATAATAGACCTCCTGCGGAATACCCTATACCTCGTATGGGTATTCCGCAGGGTTAATTATAGAAGTTTTGTAGGATTTGTCAAGGGTCAGTCCTTTTTCAGCAGTTTTTCCAGTTCCGGCATCACGTCGAACAGATCCCCCACAATGCCATAATGGGCAAACTGGAAAATAGGGGCATCAGGACTCTTGTTTACGGCAATGATCAGCCCGGCGTCCTGGATCCCCAGTTTGTGCTGGATGGCCCCGGAAATCCCCAGGGCGATGTAGATCTTGGGGGCGATTTTCTTGCCAGTGACCCCCACCTGCCATTCATAGGGTGCCCAGCCTGCGTCCACCAGCGGTTTGGAAACCCCGAAAGCGGCGCCGATCCGTTTGGCAAAGGCCTGGACTTCCCGCATCCCTTCTTCGTTCTGGACGCCCCGGCCAGCCCCTACCACCATATCCGCCGTATCCAGGTCCAGCACTTCCTTCAGCTGTTCCAGAGACGTGAAATCCAGCACCTTCACAGCGGGACTGGCTTCAGCATTGTCCAGGGGAACCGGGAAGATTTCCCCTTTCCGGGTTTCATCCTTGGGGTTGCCGTGGAAGATCTTGTCGCTGACCGTACCCAGCTGGGGCCGGGTGGTGGTCTGGATCTTCACGAACAGTTTGCCGGTGTAGGCGGGACGGATCCAGGTGAGGGTATCATCCTCCCCTTCGTACCGCACATCGATGCAGTCCGCCACCAGCCCTGCCTCCAGCCGGGCAGACAGCCGGCCACCCAAGTCACGGCCATTGGGGGATGCACCGATGAACAGCACACTGGGAGTATACAGGCTCAGGGCTTTGGCCACCGCTTCCGTATAAAGGGCTCCATCAAAGGCGGCCAGACTGGGGGCCTGGAGCAGGGCCACCCCATCGGCTCCGTAGGCAATGGCTTCCCGGGCCGCTTCTTCCAGATTGTCCCCGGCCAGGATGCCCAGCACCTGATTGGGACGGGCGGCCGCCAGCTGGCGGGCTTTCCCCAAAAGTTCCACACTGAGGGAGGTGAGCCTGCCGTCAGAGGTTTCCAGATAGACTCCGATATTGTTTTTCCATTCCATGATAACGCCTCCTTACAGCAGGTTCTTCTTCCGCAGTTCGTCCACCAGATTGGCGGTAGCTTCCACCGGGGTGGCTCCCTGGATCATGGTGCCCACCGGCTGAGGTTCCGGAGCGAACAGTTCCGTAACCTTGGTGGCGGAGCCGGCCTTCCCGGCTTTTTCCGGAGCCAGGTCGATGTCTTCCAGACGCCATACCGGGAACACGGCCTTTTTCGCGGCCATTTTGCCCCGGATGCCGGGAGTCCGGGGATTCCCGCATTTTTCCGTTACGGAGATCACTGCCGGCAGAGCCGCCTGGAGGGTTTCCACCCCGCCCCGGTTCAGCCGGCGGATGGTGGCCTGGCCGTCCTTTACTTCCAGTTCATCTGCATAAGAAAGCAGGGTCATGCCAAGCCGCTGGGCCAGGGCCGGAGGGATTTGCCCGGTGTCCCCGTCCGTGGAACGCTTCCCGGCCAGCACCAGGTCCAACGGTCCCAGTTTGGCCAGGGCCGCTGCCAGGATCTGGCCGGTAGCCAAGGTATCGGACCCGGCCATCCGTTCATCGGACAGCAGGATCCCCTTGTCCGCCCCCAGAGCGATCCCTTCCCGGAGGATGTCACTGGCCAGGGCAGTGCCCATGGTCACAAGGGTTACCGTGCCCCCTTCCTGGTCCTTCAGGGCCAGGGCCGCCTCGATGGCGTGGAGGTCAACAGGGTTCAGCATGGAAGGTGCCCCCACACGGACCAGGTTGTTGTCCCCGGACAGCTGGATATCCGAAACGGCAGGTACCTGTTTCACCAATACAGCGATATTCATAATGCAGCCTCCTTTATGAAAAAAATATTGTTTTATCAGTCTATAGTGATTATACTATGAATTCGAAGTTATCGCAACTGATAATTATTATTGATTCAGTACCACCGGGTCATGGGCAGGCTGTTGTTGTTCCCTTTGGTCATGAGCACCTGGTGGATGTCGATGTAGCCAATCTGAAAGGCCGCTGCACAGCCGCACAGGTACAGATCCCACATCCGTACAAAGGAAGGATCCTTCCACCGGGCCACCTGTTCGTGGACCTTGCAGAAGTTCTTGTACCAGCACAGAAGGGTCCTGCAGTAATGGCGGCGGAGACTTTCCACATCCAGCACCCGGAAATCCGCATCATAGGCATGGTGGATCAGTTCCCGGAGGGAAGGCAGGGTGCCCCCCGGGAAGATGTATTTCCGGATCCAGGGATCGGACACCACTTCATCGTGGCCGGTAATGGTATGGAGCAGGAAGATTCCTCCCTGTTTCAGCAGATGGTTCACTGTTTCCATATAGGTGGAATAGTTGGAACGGCCCACATGTTCCATCATCCCCACGCTGACCACCCGGTCGAACTGGAGATCCTTGGCTTCCAGGTCCCGGTAGTCCGTCAGTTCGATGGTCACCTGGCCTTCCAGGCCCAGGGCCTTGATCCGTTCCTGGCTCTTTTTCCACTGTTCTTTGCTGAGGGTGCAGCCATAGCCCTTCACTCCGTACTTTTTGGCCGCCTCCAGCAGCAGGAAGCCCCAGCCGCAGCCAATGTCCAGCAGGGTCATCCCCGGCTTCAGGTACAGCTTCTGGAGGATGTAGTCCACCTTGTTCCGCTGGGCCTGTTCCAGGGTGTCTTTGTCGGACTTGAAATAGGCGCAGGAATAGCTCATGGTGGGATCCAGCCACAGTTTGTAGAAGTCATTCCCCAGATCGTAGTGGGAGGACACTTCTTTGGCCTGGTCCTGTTTCTTTTCCGACATGTACAGGATGTTCCGGAGACTGTTCCGGTCCAGGGAGAAACGGTCCGCCTGTTCCAGCAGGGTACAGAGCATGTGGAACAGGTCCCCCTTCACTTCGATGTCTCCCCGCATGTAGGCCTCCCCCAGAGCCAGTTCCGTGGACTCCAGCAGGGCCTTTTTGGGAATGTCTTTGTGGATGATCAGGGTGAATTCCGGCTTCCCCTCACCAATGGTATACTCCTCCCCATGGATTTGGACATTGAAACAGTGCTTGTCAAAATGCCCCAGATAATAAAGGAGAAAATGATCCATCATTTTATGAAGCAGCATGACAACAGGACTCCCTTCTGCAATATGGAAATATTCATTGTTTACCATATATTATAACACTTTTAAGGGGGCAAGAGACTAAGTGGCTAAGTGATTATGTGAAAAGGAACGCTGATAACAATAATATGCGAAAAGGATTGATATAAATTTTCTTTCGTAACCCCATTGACAGTATACTGTATCCGTGGTATCATTTCATCCATAGTCAACAAACGCCGAAACGTGATGACGCAGACTAGTACGCCTGAATCCCTGCTCCAGAGAGCTGCCGGTTGCTGCGAGGCAGTGGATGGGACGGGCCGAACTGCCTGCTGAGCGGCTGGACCGAACCTGCAGTAGGTCCCTCCGGGAACTCCCGTTACAGAGCATGGATATCGCCACCGGCCGTATCCGAGAGCGCGTCCCCAGGACGAAACAGAGTGGTACCGCGGAAGGATCCAACGCCTTTCGTCTCTTTGCTGCCAATGCAGAGAGACGGAAGGCGTTTTCGTTTCTCTGGAAACTGTCATTCCAAGGAGGAAACAATCATGATCAACGGAACATCTGCCATCAAAGGGGCCTCCCTCTCCCTGTGCTTTTCGGTGGGAGCGGTGCTGTTCAGCTCTCACGCGGGAGGCGGGTTCGCCACCGGCAACCAGGAAAACGTCTACTTCATCAGCCTGGGCTGGCTGGGCCCCATTACCGCCATTGTAACCATGCTCCTGTTCACCCTCACCATCAAAGAGGCCATGAACATGTACAACAGCCGGCGCCTCACCAGCTACCGGCAGCTTTTCCAGAATCTGTACCGGCCGGTACCCGGCATTGAATTCCTTTTTGAAGGGTTCTTCTACATCATGGTGCTCATGGCCGTATCCGCCACCATTTCCGGGGCCGCCTCCGCCCTGGCCGCCCAGACGGGGCTCAACTACTATACCGGCATCGGTGTGGTGGGCGCCGTAATCTTTGTACTGACCATTTTCGGGGCTGACCTGGTCCGCCGGGCCACCACCTACATGGGCATTGCCATCCTGGCCATGGCCATTACCATTTTCTCCGTGGGCATCGCCATGGGCGGCCAGGTGGAAGGCACCCGGTTCTTCCTGGATGCCATGGCTCAGGATTTTGCCGTTAACGGCTTGGCCAAACTGCCCACCGCCATTCTCCACGCTTTCACCTATTCCGGTTTCCAGTGCGTGGTGATCCCCACCATGATCGTGGTGGGCACTCCCCTGGTGACCCGGAAGAACTGTGCAGATTCCATGTGGATGTCCTTTGCCATGAACGCCACCGCCCTCACCATGGCCGTGTGCATGCTCCTGGGCTGGACCGGGGTCTACGGCAGGACGCCCCTGCCCACTCTCATGAGCCTGAGAGCCATGGGCATGCCCTGGCTGACCCTTCTCTATTCCGTAACCCTCATGCTCTGCCTGATCTCCACCGGGGTGACCACGGTGTTCGGATTCACCGCCCGTTTCTCTGAAATGGACTGCCTGAAAAAGATCACCGGCAGCGCCGTAAAGCGGTCCGCTCTGGTGACCCTGTTCATTATCTGCCTGTCCATGACGGTTTCCATGGTGGGTCTGACCAACATCATCAAATACGGGTATGGCTACTGCGGCTACCTGGCCATTGCCATCATCATCGTCCCCTTCCTGACCATCGGCCGGGCCAAAAACAAGCGCTACGCCGCTGACCAGGAATACCGGGAACGGATCGACGCCATGAACCAGTATCCGGGAATGGAAGAAGCAGAAGTGGAGGAAGCATAAAAAAGGGGATGTTGCACGCATATTTTTCACGTGCAGCATCCCCTTATTTATGCCCCAAAGGGGAAATTGAAAATCCCTATAGGTCCTTTTTTCCACTGGTATGAGGTGTCGTTCAGGGCGAATACCGCATGCTCTCCCCACTTGTTCATGCCCAGCACTGTCAACGAAGCGGGCCGGATGTCGAAGGATATCTGTTTTTCCGCCACTTCTTCGATGCTCAGCCCCAGCCAGGCAAACAGGATGTTCTGGATGGTTCCCTTGTGGGACACGATGATCAGGTCCCGGCCCTCCTTTTCCAGTTCCCGGAACCCCTGAATGGTCCGTTCATAGAAGGTCCGCCGGGTCTCTCCTCCGTCATAGTTCACATGGTCCAGCTCCCGGCCGGTTTCCGGCGGGTGGTAAAAGGCCAGGGCCTCTTTTTTGTTCAGTCCCGCTGCCTTTCCGTTGTTCTTTTCCCGGAGGAAGGAAAAACATTCCACCGGTTCTGCTCCCAGCTTCCGGGCAATGATTTCCGCTCCCGTCCGGGCCCGCTGCAGGTCGCTGGATACGATCCGGGGCAGGCTGCGGCCGGAAAAATCCCAGGCCAGGCAGTCCGCCAGCTGCTGGAACTGTTTCTGTCCCAGCACTGTGAGAGCCGAATCCGTCCAGCCCCCGGTCAGTTCCTTCACATGATGATCCGCTTCCCCGTGCCGAATCAGTAAAATCATAATGACATCCTTCCTTAGATGTACCGTTTCAGGGTAATGGCATACCGTCCCTTTTTGGTGGTCCCCCGGACTTCCGCCAGTTCCACCCGGCCCCGGGACCGGAAGGAGATCACATCCCCCTCCTTCACCGTCTGGGAAGGACTTTTGGCGTCCTGCCAGTTCAGCTTCACGTTCTGGCCCTTGATCTCATCCGCCATCCGGCTCCGGGATACCCCATAGCCGCTGGCCGCCACCGCATCCAGCCGCAGGGCCGCCACCGTGGCGGAAATCAGTTTGATCTTCTGTTCCTTTTCCTTCAGGTCCGTCAGGGGAATCTCTTTCACTTCCACCGTGGCTGCCCCGATTTTGGTCAGGTTGCTCAGGATGAAATCCACCATGGGGGTATCCACCACCAGCTGGGCCCCTTCGTCGATGAACACAATGTCCCCCAGGATTTCCCGTTTGCAGCCCAGGCCCATGAAGGCCCCCAGCACATCCCGGTGGCCGATGTCATAATACCGTTTGTCCCAGAGGATTTCCAGGGCCGTAATGGCAAAATCCGGCTGGCCGTAGAATTCGTCCGCAATGAAGGCCACCTTCTGCCGTTCGGCATTCTGGAAGCCTCCGTTCATTTCATACCGTACCTGGGGATAGTTGGCGGCAACGATTTCCGCCACATTCTGGCCGTGGGGATCCAGGAACCCGGATACCCTGGCCCGCCGGCTTTTCCGGGCCCCTTCCGCAAGATCCAGCAGCTGGGCTGCCAGTTCTGCATCCCCGCTGGCCTTGAAATACCGTAATACTGTTTCCCGTTGTTGTGTGGTGTTTGCCATGTTATTTCTTCAATGCGGCACTCCGGTCCAGGACCGCCTGCACCGCATCGTAAAACGCTCCTCTCACTCCGTGGTTTTCCAGGGCCTTGATCCCTGCAATGGTAGTGCCTCCGGGGCTGGTCACCTGGTCCCGGAGCTGGGCAGGATGGAGCCCGGTCTTCAGGCCCATGACGCCGCTGCCGGCCATGGTCTGGGCCGCCAGTTTGATGGCAAGTGCCCGGGGCAGGCCAGCCATGACACCGGCATCTGCCAGGGCATCCATGACCACAAAGAAATACCCGGGGCCGCAGCCGCTGATGGCGGTAATGGCTTCCATGGCCTTTTCGTCCACCCGGACCGTTTCCCCACAGGACTGGAAAATGGCTTCCGCAGCGTCCATCACTTCCGGAGCCACCTTTCCGTCCGCCGTCAGGGCCGTCATCCCCATCCCTACAGACAGAGGGGTGTTGGGCATGGAACGGATCACCGGATGGCCGGGCACCAGGGCGTGGAGCATGGCCAGGTCATAGCTGCCCATAATGGACAGGATGGTGGCCTTCTCCGGCAGGGCTGCCACCAGGTCAGCAGTCACTGCTTCTTTGGCCATCTGGGGCTTCACCGCCAAAATCACCAGATCCGCATCTGCAGCCGCGGCACTGTTGTCCCCGGTTACCGGGATCCCGTAGGTTTCTTTCAGATAAGCCTGCCGTTTGGCAGTAGGCACAGCAGCGGTCACCTGTTCCTTCCGGACCAGGCCTCCCTGGAGGATGCCCTTCAGGATGGCTTCCCCCATAGCGCCGCAGCCGATGAAAGTGATTTTACTGATACCGTTTATCGTTGCCATGGATCATTGCTCCCTTCCGATCCAAAATTGGTGTTTTCCGTGTCGATATCCACATTGGGAGGCGCGCATACCAGCAGATTCCGGCCGATTTTCCGCAGGGTCCCGTCCAACGCATAGATGGTGCCGCTGATAAAGTCGATGATCCGTTTCCGCACGTCCGCATCCGTATCCTCGAAATTGATCACCACCGGCTGGTTCTTGCACAGGTAGTCCGCCATTTTCTGGGAATCATTGAAGTCGATGGGCTCGATGACCACCACGCTCACCGGATTCCGGTTCACCGGCATGGACAGCACCTTGTCCCCGGTCCGGCTGGAAGACGTTTCCTCCCGGGAAGAGTCCGCCGTGCCGTCGTAGTCCTTGTCGAACACTTTGTCGTAAGGTTTTTCATAGGTCTTTTCGTAGGGTCTGTCATATTTGTCGTACTCCCGGTCGGAACTTTTGTCCCGCCAGGTGCCTGCCGAGCCGCTGCCGAACATGGGGACCACTTTCCCCTCATCCTGCTGCTGGTTTTCCATGGTTTCGTCCGTTTCCTGCTTGTCTTCTCCGTTGACCAGGCCGAAATATTCCAAGAGCTTGCTGATTTTTTTCATACGATCCACCATTTCTGTTTAAAATTTTAAAGAGTAGTCCCTGGCTCCAAAGAGAGCGGAACCCACCCGTACTTCGTTGGCCCCTTCTTCCACGGCGATCCAGTAGTCGTGGGTCATGCCCATGGACAGGATATCCACCGGAGAATCCGGCAGGGCATCCTTCAGGAACAGGAAATCCCGGTAACCGGCAGCAAACACCGGACGGGTCTCTTCCACCTGGTCCGTGGCCTGGGCGATCACCATGACCCCCCGGATGCGGATGTGAGGGTAATTCTTCAGTTCCGGCACCGCCGCCCGGAAATCTTCCGGGGCAAAGCCGCTTTTCTGTTCTTCTCCCGCTTCGTTGATCTGGAGCAGCACATCCTGGATCTTGTCCAGTTCCGCCGCCGCTTTTTCCAGATGGTTCAGCAGCTTCAGGCTGTCCACGCTTTCAATGAGGCAGAAATGCTCCACCGCGTGTTTGGCCTTGTTGGTCTGGAGATGGCCGATCAGGTGCCAGTTGCCCCCCGGCGGCAGTACCGCCTGTTTGTGCATGGCTTCCTGGACCCGGTTTTCCCCGATCTCCGTAAGACCGGCTGCCAGGGTTTCCGTGACGATTTCCGCCGGATGGTTCTTGGTCACCGCCAGGATGGTCACTTTGTCCCCGGTGGCCTTGGGTTCTGTCCGCTTGCCCAGAGCTTCCTGGATCCTGGCTTCCACGGCCGCAATATTATCCTTCAACATGGGTATCCCCATCTCCTTTATTTTCGATAGATCACCGCATACAGGCGGCCTGTTTTCCCCTTTTCCGCCCGGTAGGAGAAGAACCGGTCCTTGTGACAGCTGGTGCAGCAGTCCGCCCGGTAAATCTGTTCCCGGGGCACCCCTGCTTCCAGCAGTTCCAGGGTGTTCAGCTGCCACAGATCCAGCATGTAGTGGCCGGGTCCGTGAGGGGTCAGGCAGGAGGGATATTCCGCCGCCCGGTCCGCCACTTCCTGGCCCACTTCATAGCAGCAGGGACCGATGGAAGGGCCGATGCCCGCCACCACATCCCCAGGCTCTGTGCCAAAGGCTTCTTTCATCACATTCAGGGCATGGGGGACGATTTTCCCTACACTGCCCCGCCAACCGCCGTGGACGGCTCCCACCGCCCCGGTCCGGGTATCCGCCAGCAAAATGGGCACACAGTCCGCATAGGAAATCAACAGAGGCAGCCGGTGACAGTCCGTGACCATCCCGTCGGTTTCCGGGATGGCATCAGCCAGAGTCAGGGTGCCTTTCCCTGCATCCTGTTCCGTCACCACCGCCACATGGGTGCTGTGGACCTGCTGACAGGCCACTGCCCGTTCCAGGGGAAAATCCAGGGCCGCCGCCATTTTCTGCCGGTTGGCCAGTACCTTCTCCCGGTCATCTCCCACGTTGTAACTCAGGTTCAGTCCACCTGGGAACAGGGAACTGCAGCCCCCTGTCCGGCAAAGGAATCCGTGGACCACACCCCACTGTTTCCAGGCAGGAAAACAGCCCCATTCCACACCTTTCGCTTCTGCAAAGGCAAAATCAGCCATCTTTCCCACCTCATTGGTCAAATTTTTCCTGCACAGCAGGAAACCCTGGAAAGAACTTCCAGCAACCCTCATTGTACTGTTTTTTTACTGGTTTGTAAACGTTAAAGCACAGCTTCCATCCTTTGGATCATGGTTTCCAGGACTTTCAGCCGGGCAAACAGTTTATTGTTGGCTTCCACCACAGTCCAGGGTGCGCCTTTGGTATCGGTCCGATAGAGCATTTCGTTCACCGCATCCACATAGGCATCCCATTTGTCCCGGTTCCGCCAGTCTTCCGGGGTGATCTTCCAGGTTTTGTTGGGGTCGTTCTCTCGGGCCTGGAACCGTTTCAGCTGTTCTTCCGAATCGATCTGCATCCAGAACTTCTGGACGATGATCCCCTGCTTCACCCACTGGGCTTCCATATCGTTGATTTCTTCATAAGCCCGGCGCCATTCGCTGATTTTGGCAAAGCCTTCCACCCGTTCCACCAACACCCGGCCGTACCAGGTCCGGTCGAAAATGGCAATTTCTCCCGGAGCCGGCAGTCTGGTCCAGAACCGCCAGAGATAATGGAACTGCTTTTCCCATTCGTTGGGTGCACTCACCGGGTTCACCCGGTAGCCCAGAGGGTCGAAGGATTCGGACAGCCGTTTGATGGCGCCCCCTTTGCCCCCGGCATCCTGGCCTTCAAAGGCCACAATGGTACTGATTTTCCGTTTGGCCAGTTCAAACTGGAGTTCCCCCAGCCGTTTCTGGTATTTTTTCAGCTTTTTGCTGTATTCTTCCTGTTCCATGGGCTGGTAGGGCGTGTACCCGGACAGGATATCCGGAATGGTCAGTTCCCTGGCCGGGCCTTTTTCCGGATCCACCGGACGCTCCCGGTCCTTCAGGGCTTCTTCCAGGGCGGTGATCAGCACCCGGAAGACCGCTTCCGTACCGGTCCGTTTGTCTTCCATGGGGACGATGTGCCAGGGGGCCAGATCCGTATTGGTGGCCGCCAGCATGTCTTCGTACACATCCCGGTATTTGTCGTAGTCGACTCCTTCGATGCCTCCCGGTGCCAGTTTTTCCCACCGGCTGCCCATGGTTTCCTGGCCCTTTTCCATGTTTTCCTTCTGTTTTTTCTTGGAAATGTGGGTGAAGATCTTCACCAGCACATAGCCCCCCTGGACCAGTTCCTTTTCGAAACTGTTGATTTCGTCAAAACTTACATTGTACCATTCGGAAGCCTCGTCCGGATCCCCCACTGCATGTTCGTTCCGCAGGAAATACCAGGCCCGGTGATGGATGCAGATCTGCCCGGCCGGTGGCAGCTCCTTCCAGAACTGGAGGAAGAACGGGCTCTCCTTCTGTTTTTCCGTGGTCTTGGAGGCAGAATACACCCGGAACCCCCGGGGGTCCAGGGCATGGATCACCTTGCTGATCAGCTGGCTCCGCCAGGAGGCCCGGAACCCTTCAAACAGCACGATCACCGGGATCTTGGCATCCCGGACTGTCCGCTGGAGGAATCCCAGACGGTTTTCTTCCTCTGCTATTTTTTCTGCGTATGCTTCTTTGGAAATTTTCGTTTTCAGATCGATTTTGTCCAGCATAGGGACCCCTTCTTTCCCGAAATTCCATATTTCCCTTATTATAACACGAAAAGGGTGCTGCAACAGATTGCAGCACCCTTGGGAAGAAGCAAAATTATTTGATCTTGTTGGGGCAGTCGCCGGTTTCAGCCAGATCCTTCAGGTTCTGGTAGGAAACTTCCACCATGTTCTTTACGGCTTCATCGGTGTAGGAGCCCAGATGCGGAGTAATCAGGACTCTGGGATACAGGTCAACCAGCTTTTCGAACAGCGGGTTTTCCAGTTTCTGGCCTTCCAGGTCTTTCCCGAATACGCTGGCTTCCCCATCCAGAACGTCGCAGCCGTAGCCGCCCAGTTTGCCGCTTTCCACAGCTTCGATGACAGCTTCGGTATCCACCAGCTGGCCGCGTGCACAGTTGACCAGGATGGCGCCGTCTTTCATCTTCTTCAGGAAGTCGCGGGTAACCACAGCGCCGTTTTCTTTGATGTACGGAGCATGGATGGTGATGATGTCGGATTTCTCCAGGACTTCATCCAGGGAAACCTGGGTGCAGTAGTCTTCGATCCCTTTGATTTCGAAAACGTCTTCCCCGATAACGGTAGCGCCCATGCCGTGGAAGATCTGAGCAGCCACACGGCCAATCCGGCCCAGGCCAACAACACCCACGGTGCAGTTCCGGACTTCTTTGGAGAACATGAAGGCATCGACCTTGAAGTTCTTCTTGGAAGTACGGGAAGTGGTGTAAGCGGTATGACGCAGCAGCATCATAGCCTGGGTTACAGCCAGTTCAGCAATGGCGTTGGGGGAATAACGGGGAACGAAAGCCATGGGGAAGCCCAGTTCCTTGGCATATTCCTTATCGATATGATCCGTGCCGGCGGTACGGGTCAGGATGTATTTTACGCCCAGTTTCTTGTAGATGTCCAGGTTCTGTTTATTGGCGAAGCAGTTGCCCCGCAGGATTACTGCGTCAAAGCCAGCAGCCATTTCGGCAGTTTCTTTCGTATTCAGATAATCAGGGACACATTTGATGTCGTAACCGAATTCCTTGTTGCAGGCCTCAAAAATCGGCAGTTCTACATCTCTTACACCATAACATAAAACCTTCATATCAATACCTCCTATAATGGGAAACACACAATTTGGGCAACCCGGAATGGTTCCGTCTGCCCGCTGATTACATTGTAGCATGGAAAAAAAAATTTTCCAATGTTTTTCGTATTTTGTATACAAATTGCGTGAATATTTTGTGGAAACAAAAAGGCTGCTGCTTCTGCAGCAGCCTCCTGCCCGTTACTTTTCCCTTAAAACTGATAATTTACTCCCACATTCACCTGCCACTTTTTCTGCAGATTCCTGCCAATGCGGTAATCCGTCTGAGAAAGGTAGGCCCCATACTGCCAGATTTTCTGCGTCGTATTCGTCTCTAACGAACCCGTCTTGTAAAGGCGGGTTCATTCCTTCGGCCGCTGACCGTTGACGGGGCTGCCTCCGCAGCCCCTTATCACCGGTTCCTTTCCTTCATAGCCCGGTCGATATCCCGTTTGGCAGCCCGGTCGGCCATGGCCTGGCGCTTGTCATAGAGCTTCTTCCCGGTGGCCAGGGCCAGCTTGCACTTTACCAGCCCGTGGCTGAAATACAACTGCAAAGGCACCAGGGTAAAGCCCTTTTCCTTGGTCTTCCCGATCAGTTTCTGGATTTCCCGTTTGTGCATCAGCAGCTTCCGGTCCCGGAGAGGATCCACGTTGAACCGGTTCCCGTGTTCATAGGGACTGATGTGGAGGTTGTACAGGTACACCTCGCTGGTTTTGGTCACTGCCGCATAGGAATCCTTCAGGTTGGCCTTGCCCTGACGGAGGGATTTCACCTCCGTGCCGGTGAGCACGATGCCGGTTTCATAGGTTTCGTGGATGTTGTAGTCATGCCTGGCTTTCCGGTTTTCTGCGATTACCTTCACTGGCTTTTCCATGTTTCCGATCCCTTCTTCTCCGCCGCCGGCGGTTGTTTTTCTTTTTGGTGGAGCTGCTGTTCCCAGCATTTTCCGTGCCCTGGGGCACCAGCTGACTCAAAGAGGTTTCTTGGCCTTTTTGGGCCGTGTTCTTTTTCTTTTTCCGGTTCCGGCTGCGGCTGTTCTTCTTTCCGAATTCCTTCCGGTCTCCGGATTTCCGGCCGGTGGTGTCATTCCGAAGCTTCCCGGTAGCGATACCGGTCTTGGTCTTTTTCTGCCGTCCCAGTTCCCGGCGCATCTGGTCCGCCGCCTCCGGGCTCAGGCCGGCCAGGACGAAGTCGATTTTCCGTTCCGCCACATCCACCTGGAGCACCTGGATCTTCACCTGGTCGCCCAGACGGTACCGGTTCCCCAGATGCTGGCCGATCAGGGCGTACTGACCCTCGATATAGTCATAATAGTCGTCCGTCAGGCTGGATACATGGACCAGGCCTTCCACCCCGTTGTCCAGTTCCACAAAGAACCCGAAGGAGGACACCCCGGAAATGGTCCCGGTGAATTCCTGACCCACAAACTGGAGCATGTATTCGGCCATTTTCAGATCCACCGTCTGCCGTTCCGCATCGATGGCCCCCCGTTCCCGGATGGAACAGTGGGAAGCCACCAGGCTCAGCCGCTGGGTCCGCTCTTCCGCCTGCTGCCGGGTCAGCCGTTCCCCGTCCAGCTGCCGGCGCAGGAGCCGGTGGACCATCAGATCCGGATACCGGCGGATGGGAGAGGTAAAGTGGGTGTAGAAGTGGGCTGCCAGGCCAAAATGGCCGATGTTTTCCGTCTGGTACACCGCCTGGCGCATGCTCCGGAGAGCCACTGTAGAAATCAGCTTTTCTTCCGGCTTGCCGGCCACCTTGTCCAGGGCCCGCTGGAGATCCTTGGGGCGCATTTTTTCTTCCACCTTCAGGGTGACTCCGAAGAGAGCCATGAGCTTGGCCAGGTTCTGGATCTTTTCCGGATCCGGCAGGTCGTGGACCCGATAGATGAAGGGCCGTTTGTGCTTGGCCATGAACCCGGCCACCGTTTCGTTGGCCGCCAGCATGAATTCTTCGATCATCATTTCCGCCACGGACCGTTCCCGCTTCACAATGGCCACCGGATGCTTCTGCTCATCCAGCAGCACCTTCTGTTCCGGCAGTTCAAAGTTGATGGCGCCCCGGCGTTCCCGTTTCTTGTGGAGTACCTGCTGGAGCCGTCCCATATCTTCCAGCATGGGGACGATATCCACATATTTCTTCCGCAGGGCTTCGTCCTGGTCCACCAGGATGGCCCGTACATCCGGATAGTTCATCCGGTGGTGGTTGTTGATCACACTGGGCGCAATGGTGAAGGAAATGGTCCGGCCGGTTTTCCCGTCAAGGAGCATTTCGCAGGCCATGGTCAGCCGGTCTTCCCCTTCGTTCAGGCTGCAGATGCCGTTGCTCAGTTCCACCGGCAGCATGGGCAGCACCCGGTCCACCAGGTACACGCTGGTGCCCCGTTCATAGGCTTCCTGGTCCAGCAGGGAGTGGGGCTGCACATAATAGCTTACATCGGCGATATAGACCCCCAGGAAGTAGTTGTCCCCCTGTTTTTCCACATACACAGCATCGTCCAAGTCCTTGGAATCCACCCCGTCGATGGTGATGATGTTCCAGTCCCGCCGGTCCAGCCGGTTCTGGATTTCCTTCTTTTTGATCTTCTGCTCCACTTTTTCTGCCGCTTCCTGGACAGGAGCAGGGAATTTGGTGGGCAGGTCGTTGTCTTTGATGATGGAAAGGATTTCCAGGCCGATATCCCCGGGTTTCCCCAGGATCTCCACGATTTTTCCTTCCGCGTTCCGCCGTTCGTCCGGCCAGGTGGTGATTTCCACCACCACCTTTTCCTTGTCCCGGGCTCCGTTGAAGTCCTTCCGGCGCACGTAAATGTCCCGGCCCACCCGTTTGTTGTCCGGGATCACGAAGCCGAATTCCCCGGATTTGCTGAAGGTTCCCACCAGTTTGTGATGGGCCCGGTTCAGGATCCGGATGATTTTCCCTTCCTGCCGGTCGTCAAAGACACTTTTCATCACCCGGGCCATGACCGTATCCCCGTCCATGGCCCCGCTGAGGCTGCTGGCCGGGATCAACAGGTCCCCGTCTTCCGTTTTTTCTTCCGGGATCACAAAGGCAAAGCCCTTGCTGGTCACCTGGCACCGGCCCACCACCAGGCCCATGGCCGCCGGCAGCCCGTAGGTGTTGAACCGGGTCTTCACCACCTGGCCCCGGGTTTCCAGTTCTTCCATCACCGTCCAGAACAGCTTCAGGTCCGCGCCCTTCAAGGCCAGCGCCTGGATCAGTTCATCGGCGGAAAGCGGGGCGGTGGGATGGTCCTTCATGTACCCCAGGATCTTTGTTTCCATTTCTGTATTGATCATTCTCTCTCCTCATACATCAGCTTGCCGTCCGCTTCGGCCGCCACGGTTCCGTCTTCCCGGATTACCTGGCCGGTCATTTCCAGCAGCTGTCCCTTTCGTCTTTTTACTTTGGTGATCACATGGATCCGTTCCCCAATCCGTACCGGCTGCCGGAAGCGGACTTCCAGCCGGGCCGTATAGGCAACTTTGTGTTCATACATATAAGGGTAATTCCCCATGGTTTCGTCCAGCAGGGTGGAGATCAGTCCCCCGTGCATCCGGCCGTCATAGCTCTGGTGCACCGGCTGGGGCACAAAACTGGTGTAGCAGCCGTTTTCGTCGGTGCGGAAGTGGAGATGGAGCCCCATCGGGTTGTCCTTCCCACAGCCGAAACACATGGTATCTCTGTCATTTTCCATTTTCTATTCCTCCAAAAAGGCCTCGATGGCAGCATAAATGGCCTGCCGGCCTTTGTATAATGTCATCACATGCCGGGCCTGTTTTACCCACAGCAGCTGTTTCTGGTCTGAGGCGGCATGTTCCTGGATGTACAGGGCACTTTCCGGGCGCACCGTGTGGTCCGTTTGGGACTGGATGATCAGAAGGGGCTGCCGGACCTTGGGCAGGTATTTTCCCTTCACCGCCTTCAGCAGCCGCACCAGCTGGTGGACCGCTTTGATGGGCATGCACCGGTAGGCCACATTGTACCGGGCAGGAGCGTCGATGGTCCGGGGATTTTTGGGAATGGCCCAGTAGGGCAGCCGGTCCGCCAGCCAGAGGAAGTACACCCGCCAGTCGTAGAGATAGATGGGGGTGGAGAGCACCACCAGCTTGTCCGCTTTTGTCTCTGCTCCGGGATACAGGGTCAGCAGCCCGCCCATGGAAAGGCCGATGACCGTTACCTGGGCGCAGATTTCCCGAAGATGGGCCACTCCCTGCCGCACCTGGGCTTCCCACTGTTCCGCCGTTACCTCCAGCAGATCATGGGGATCCGTGCCGTGGCCTGCCAGGAGAAGCCCTTCCACCGTATACCCCTTCCGGTGCAGGTCCTCCCCCAGTTCCCGGAGTTCCGAAGGGCTGCCGGTAAAGCCGTGGACCAGCAGCACCCCTTTGCCGTTTTGCCCCTGCCAGAAATACGGTTCCGCGCCCTGGAGCATCCCCATCGCCTCCTTCCCCATAGCAAAAATGGCATTACCCTGCCAGGCAATGCCACTGTGAAATGTGTGAACGTTCTTTAATTGCTTACTGCAGGCGGGCAATTGCCACGTTGATAACAGCGAAAATCAGCCCCAGCACAACGGTGATCCGTGCCAGCGCCTCATCCATGTCCGTGGGTTTGCCCCCAAACAGGGATTCTCCCCCGCCCAGACCGCTGAACCCGGCACTTTTGCCAGACTGGAGCAGGATGGACCCGATCAGCAGGACGCTCACGATCACATCAAGAACCATCAATATATCTAAAGCCACAGGTATTCCCTCCACATATCAGATTCTTATATTTTAGCATTGGTTGGGGAAATGGTCAAGGAGCGGGGGATAGTGGTTAAGTGGCTGGGTGCACCAACCGTAGGAGCGGCAGGCCCGGCCGCCCGCCAGATGTACGAGTCTCTGACCCCAACGATGTAGGGGTTCGCCGCAGGCAAACCCGTCCCGACCGCCCAGAGGGCAAAACTTCTATACCCATATACCCGCGAAGGCCCTCCCAGCTCCCGAAAAATCGATGTATACCCGCACAGAATACCAGCAAAGCCGAAGGCCAAGTCCGCCCTGCAGGGGCGGGGGACCGGGCTTGCCCGGTGGTGGGGGCATGAGGTTCTGAAAGGACCGAATACCTTGACGGTGGTATGGAAACTATCTACCTAGGAGACAGCAATGGATACTGCGTTCATCATATTTCTACTTCTGCCAGACACTCCCTTGTTTTCGGCCGGTCCTGCAAAATATCGGCTGTCGCCGATGCCCCCACCACCGTGCTCCGCACGGTCCCCCGCCCCTCACAGGGCGGACTTTGGGACCATCCTTATCACCAGTTCAGTGCTGCTGCCAACTGTCCTATGGGGCTGCTGCTGGGACCGTAATTGGCAATTCTGCACTGAATGGGTATCTAGGTGAGGGACGAATACCGGCTTTTCAGAACTTCTCTCACCGCATTCCGGTACTCTTTCCGGGTTTTCAGCGGCATAACGCACAAATCTCCTGCCAGGGCCTGCTCCAGGTCTGCGTTCTTCAGGCCACTGATCACCTTGACCATCGCCCGACCGCCTCTATAACTCCAGCGGCGTCCCTGCTTCTTTACACTAAGGGACAGTGGTTAAACGGACCTTTCGATAAGGCTCCGCAGGACCGCCCGCCATACAAAGGGTGAAAAGGTGCAGGCCGGGAAGGGGGGGCCTTTGGCCTGCCCCTACAACGTTGGAGTCGGGCACTCGTTCATCAACTTTCGGAAATTTCCTATCCACAGGGACGGTCAAATCGTATGACCAGCTGCTCTTTCCAGCACTTTACTGGCGGCGAGAGTCATCTGTAAAAATTTCTCTGCCTCTTCTTTCTTCTTCCCGTCCACGATCCGAGTGAAATCCTCGAACTCTTCCACCATCCGGTTTTCCCGTTCCGGCGGGGTCCAGGTTTTTGTGTTCTGGGCTTTTTTCACAGCGGCGGTGCTGAACTGGTCCTGGTCCGGGCCCTGAATCAGGGTCCACTCCAGTTTTTCCGGGTGGATGGGCTTCCCTTCCACTTTCAGCCAGCCTTTTTCTCCCTGGACCAGGAACCCGGAGGGGCTGTCAGAATCTTTGGCGGCGGAGAGGGATGCCTGGAACCCGGGGTATCCCAGGAGCAGCACTCCGGAGGTATCCACGCCGTTCCACCCCCGGTTGGGGGCATACAGGACCTTTTCCGGCAGGCCCCAGAGCCCGGCGGTCCAGGCGATGTTGTACACGTTCAGGTCATACAGGGCCCCTCCTGCCAGTGCCGGGTCGAAGGCAGGGAGCACTTCCCCCTTACGATACCGGTCATACCGGCTGGAATACTGGGAATAGTTTCCCTGGACCAGCCGGATGGGCCCCAGGGCCGGTACCAGCTCCCGGATCTTCCGGAACAGGGCCCCGTGCCACAGGGGCATGGCTTCCAGGAGAAAAAGGGTTCTTTGTCAAATGTTGGGGTAAGCTCCAATTCATCTACCACACACGGACGTGAGCGATTTTTGCTCACGTCTGTTTTTATTTTAATTTCACCATCGAAAGCAGTAAAA
>NZ_JBQKCH010000004.1:0-180312 GCF_052122455.1 Acidaminococcus sp. HCP3S3_G9_1
GTGGTGGTTGAGGTGAAATGTAGCTTAGATATGTCTTTATTTTATCGTAAGACAAGGGGTCTTGTGAACAGGAGTGTCCACAAGACCCCAACATTTATTATAGAACCTAAAGATACGGGAAAGGCAAGACGGCAAGGTGGATTTTCTGACCAGAGGCAGTCACCAGTCTCCAGCCGAAGGAAGCCGGCTTTCTGCCGGCCTGAAACAAAACAAGGGCCGTTGCCTCAGCAACAGCCCTTTGATTCCGTATGGAGCGGAAAACGAGATTCGAACTCGCGACCCCCACCTTGGCAAGGTGATGCTCTACCACTGAGCTACTTCCGCAAATGGATTACTTGTATAGTATATTACAGTATTTAGCTTATGTCAAGGGAAAGAACCTTTTTGCGGGCCGCCCGGCGTGCGGCCCCTACGGTACCGTGTAAGTCGACGACCCGGCTGACCAGGGCCGGCGGGCCGCCCGGCGTGCGCCCTGCGGTACCGTGTAAGTCGGCAGGAATCCCTTGGAGCTGATTTTCACTGTTTCATTCCGTTGCAGTACCGTTCCAGTTCTTCCAGATCCCTGATGAACGGAACTCTTTCCACCCATTCTTTCCACACAAACCCTTCTTCCGCCATCCGGTCCAGGAGGGCCTTCATGGGCTGCCAGTAGCCTTCGTAGTCCAAAAAGGCAAAAGGTTTGGGCACCATGTCCAATTTGTTCAGGCTCATGATTTCGCTGATTTCTTCCAGGGTCCCGATGCCGCCCGGGAAGGCCAGGAACAGGTCCCCCAGTTCCAGCATCTTCTTTTTTCGCTGGGCCATGTTTTCGGTGACGATCAGTTCTGTCAGTCCCTGATGCTGGAGTTCTTTTTCCATAAAGAACCGGGGTTCCACCCCGATCACCCGTCCGCCCTGCTCCAGAGCGCCGTCGGCCAGTTTCCCCATAAGTCCGGTACGGCTGCCTCCGTAGATCAAAGTATGGCCATGACCGGCAATCCATTGTCCCAGTTCATACGCATAACGGGCATATTCCGGACGGTTCCCCGGATTGGCTCCCAGATAAACAGTGATGTTCATTTCCTCTCCTTTTCATAAAAAAGGAGCTGCTCCATGCAGCTCCTATCCTTCAGCCATCGGCCATTGACAATTGACCATTGACAATCAATTCTCAGAAATCCCCCAGTACAAGCTGAGAAATATTCTTGCTGTGGTCGCTGACCCGTTTCATGTTGATCAGCAGTTCCAGCATCACAAAACCGGTTTCCGGGGTGCAGACCCCTTCGTTCAGCCGTTCCACATGGCTCTTCCGCATGGCTTTCTGTTTCAGCTTCACCTGATGGGAGAAATCCAGGGATTCCCGGGCCAGATCTTTGTCATTGGTTTCCAGGGCCTTGATGGCCTTGGTGGCAGCGGCTACCACCAGCACTTCCAGCTCCTTCATTTCCCGGTTGGCTTCCGGTGAGAAGGTGGTTCCGTCTTCTCTCATGTTCCGGACCCGTTTGGCGATGATTTCCGCATGATCCCCGATCCGTTCAATATCGTTGCAGGCATGGATCAGACCGGTGTGCAGGTTGGACATTTCCTTGGTCATGTTCTTTTCGCTCATCTTGGTGAGATACACGGTAATGGCCTCTTCCAGGCTGTCGATGACCGGTTCATGTTCCAGAACGAATTCCACGTCCTTTTTATTGTAGTTATCCACACAGGTAAAGGATTTCCGGATATTTTCCAGAGCCAGGTCCCCCATCCGGACCACTTCCTTAGTAGCCAGTCCCAGAGCGACCGCCGGAGTGTTCAGCACGTTCTTGTCCAGATACTTGGGCTGATAGGAAATATCATTGTCTTCCCCAGGCATGATCTTTTTGATGAACCGGGTGAAATATGGTGCCAGAGGCAGGAAAATACAGGTGTTCACCACGTTGAAGGTAGTGTGGGCGTTGGCGATCTGTCGGCCGATATTCCCAGCCGGAGAAATATCCTTTACAAAAGAAATGAAGAAGGGCAGCAGAAGCAGAGCAATGATACTGCCGCACAGATTGAACATGACATGGGAACAGGCTACCCGCTTGGCGTTGAGACCGCTTTGGAGGGTGGCGATGACAGCGGTGATACAGGTACCGATGTTATCACCCAGGATTACGGGAATGGCCCCTTCCAGAGGGATCAGTCCCTGGCTGGCCATAGCCATCAGGATACCGATGGTTGCGGAGGAGGACTGGATTACCAGGGTCATGCCCAGACCGGTAAGGAGCCCCATAATGGGATGGGTGGAGAATCTTCCCAGGATATCCACGATCCGGGGATCCTGGCGCAGGGGAATGACGGAATTGCTCATCATGCTCATGCCCAGCATCAGGATACCAAAGCCCAGGAGCACGGAACCCAGGTTCTTCAGGGTCCGTTTTTTGCAGATGATCTGCATCACAAAGCCAATGGCAATGATCAGGGTGATGTAGTCGGTCAGATTGAAGGCAATGAGCTGTGCGGTCATGGTGGTCCCGATGTTGGCCCCCATGACGATGCCGAAGGCCTGTTCCAGGTTCATCAGTCCTGCGTTGACCAGCCCCACGGTCATAACCGTGGTGGCACTGGAAGACTGGAGTACTGCCGTAACCCCGGCCCCCAGAGCCACCCCGTAGATGGTCTTCTTTGTCAGCTGCCCCAGGATTTTCTGGAGCTTGGCCCCAGCCGCCTGCTGCAGGCCGTCGCCCATCAGCTGCATACCGTACAGGAAAAGAGAAATGCCGCCTAAAAACAAGAATAGCTGAACCAAAATAATCTCCTCCGCAGTTTGCGTTTTCAATTGTACTTATAGATTGGTGGAATAGCGATATGACTAAATTTTACCACATATCTCCTGTTTACACCAGTTCATAATGGAAATATGCAACATTCTGAACATTATTAAAAAAAATCTCCTGTCACTTTCGTGACAGGAGATTTTGAAGAATCGAGACTTATTCAGCGTCCAGTTTTACATAGCCGGCCAGACGTTCTTCAGCGTCTTTCTTGGTCTTGGCATACAGATCTTCTGCAATGTCAGGGAACCCTTTGGCCAGGGATGCATACCGTACTTCGCCCTTCAGGAAGTTTTCGAATTCATCGAAGTTCGGAGTCTTGGTGCTGTCCAAGAAGAAGGACTTCTTGCCTTCAGCCTTCAGAGTCGGGTTGTACCGGAAGCAGCTCCAGTAACCGCAGTCAACAGCAGCCTTGGCTTCCAGGAAGGAGTGGTTCATGCCTCTCTTGATGCCGTGGTTGATGCAGGGGCTGTAGCAGATGATCAGGGAAGGACCATGGTAAGCTTCAGCTTCCCGGATGGCCTTCAGAGCCTGGTTCTTGTCAGCGCCCAGGTTGATCTGAGCTACGTATACATAGCCATAGGTCATGGCCATCATGCCCAGATCCTTCTTCTTGGTCCGTTTACCGGAAGCGGCAAACTGAGCAACAGCAGCTTCAGGAGTGGACTTGGAGGACTGTCCGCCGGTGTTGGAGTAAACTTCGGTATCGAATACCATTACGTTTACATCGTCGCCGGATGCCAGTACATGGTCCAGTCCGCCGTAACCGATATCATAGGACCAGCCGTCGCCGCCGAAGATCCACTGAGAACGTTTCACGAAGAACTGTTTGTTTTCGTACAGAGCTTCCAGTTCCGGTTTGCCGGCTTTTTCAGCTTCCAGCAGTTCAACCAGTTTTTCAGCACGGGCACGAGAGCCTTCGCCTTCGTCCTTGTTGGCAATCCAGTCTTCCATGGCAGCCTTCAGGTCAGCGGAAGCAACAGCTTCAGCAGCCTTCATTTCGTCAACCAGACGATCCCGGACAGCCTTTACGCCCAGGTACATACCCAGACCGTATTCAGCGTTGTCTTCGAACAGGGAGTTGGCCCAGGCAGGACCATGGCCCTTGTGGTTGGTGGTGTAAGGCATGGAAGGAGCAGCAGCAGCCCAAATGGAGGAGCAGCCGGTAGCGTTGGCGATCATCATGCGGTCACCAACCAGCTGGGTAACCAGTTTGGCATACGGGGTTTCGCCGCAGCCAGCGCAGGCACCGGAGAATTCCAGCAGGGGCTGTTCGAACTGAGAGCCCTTTACAGTAGCAGTGGTCATCGGGTTGGCTTTCGGAGCAACCTTGTTCACCACATAATCCCAGATAGGAGCGCGGCCTTCCTGAGTAGCGAAAGGTTTCATGGCCAGAGCCTTGTTGCCTTTCATGCCCGGGCAGGCATCCACGCAGTTGGAGCAACCCTGGCAGTCCATGGGGCTCACGGTGATGCAGAAGTTCAGGCCTTTTGCACCCAGAGCCGGTTTGGTCTTCAGGCCTTCCGGAGCGTTCTTCACTTCTTCGTCAGTCAGCAGGAACGGACGGATGGCAGCGTGCGGGCACATGATGGCGCACTGGTTGCACTGGATGCAGTTTTCAATGTTCCATTCAGGAACGTTGATGGCGATACCGCGTTTTTCATAAGCAGCAGTACCGGAGGGGAAGGTACCATCGGCCTGGCCCATCAGAGCGCTGACCGGCAGCTTGTCGCCTTCCTGTTCGTTCATGGGGATCATGATGTTGTCAACGAAGGCGTTGCCAGTCTTCTTGTACAGGTCTTCGTCTTTTGCATCAGCCCATGCAGCGGGGATTTCCACTTTGTTGATGGCATTGACACCCTGATCAACAGCGGCATTGTTCATGTCAACGACCTTCTGGCCTTTCTTGCCATAGGAAGTAACAATGGATTCCTTCAGATACTTCACAGCATCATCCACAGGGATTACGCCGGTCAGTTTGAAGAATGCAGCCTGCATGATCATGTTGATACGGCCGCCCAGACCGATTTCAGAAGCGATCTTCACAGCGTCAATGGTGTAGAACTGAATGTCGTTGGTTGCCAGGTAGCGTTTCAGCTGGCCAGGCAGTTCCTTGTCCAGTTCTTCAGCGTTCCAGGGGCAGTTCAGCAGGAACACGCCGCCTTTTTTCAGGCCGGAGGCTACGTTGTAACGATGTACATAAGAAGGATTGTGTACAGCAACATAGTCAGCGAAGTTGATCAGGAACGGCATATGGATCGGAGTATGACCGAAACGCAGGTGGGATACGGTGATACCGCCGGACTTCTTGGAGTCGTAAGCGAAGTAGCCCTGTGCGTACATGTCGGTCTTGTCGCCGATGATCTTGATGGCGCTCTTGTTGGCACCAACGGTACCATCGGAACCCAGGCCCCAGAACTTGCAGGAGATGGTGCCTTTCGGGGTGATGTCCAGGGTCTTTTCCTTCGGCAGGGAGGTGTTGGTCACATCATCCACAATGCCTACGGTGAAGTGGTCTTTGGGTTCAGCAGCCTTCAGGTTGTCGAACACAGCCAGAGCATCGCCAGGATAGAATTCCTTGGAACCCATGCCGTAACGGCCGCCGATGATCAGAGGACGGTCAGCCTTGTTGTAGTAGATGTCCCGGACATCCAGGTACAGAGGTTCGCCGTTGGAGCCAGCTTCCTTGGTCCGGTCCAGAACAGCAATCCGTTTTACGGTTGCAGGCATGGCCTGGAAGAAATGTTTGGCGGAGAACGGACGATACAGATGTACGTTCAGCACGCCGACTTTTTCGCCCTGAGCGTTCAGGATCTTGGCAACTTCTTCCACGGTCTGAGCGCCGGAGCCCATGATTACTACAACGTTTTCAGCATCGGGAGCACCGGTGTAGTTGAACAGCTTGTAGTCACGGCCGGTCAGCTTGCTGATCTTGTTCATGTAATCTTCTACGATTTCCGGCAGGGCTTCGTAGTATTTGTTTACAGCTTCACGGGTCTGGAAGTAGATATCCGGGTTTTGGTTGGTACCACGGATTACAGGATGATCCGGGTTCAGCGCATTTTCACGGAATTTCTTCAGTTCATCGTAGTCAACCAGTTTTTTCAGTTCATCATAGTCCAGCAGTTCGATCTTCTGGATTTCGTGAGAAGTACGGAACCCATCGAAGAAGTTCAGGAAAGGCACATGGCCTTTGATGGCGGACAGGTGAGCAACTGCGGTCAGGTCCATAACTTCCTGAACGCCGCTTTCTGCCAGCATGGCAAAGCCGGTCTGACGGCAGGCCATAACGTCACTGTGGTCACCGAAGATGTTCAGAGAGCTGGTAGCCAAAGCTCTGGCTGCAACGTCGAATACGGCGGGCAGCAGTTCGCCAGCGATTTTGTACATGTTCGGGATCATCAGCAGCAACCCCTGGGATGCGGTGTAGGTCGTGGTCAGAGCACCGGAAGCCAGAGAGCCGTGCACAGCACCGGCAGCACCTGCTTCAGACTGCATTTCCATGATCTGTACCGGGCGATCGAAAATGTTCTTCTTGCCATGAGAAGCCCATTCATCACTTGCTTCTGCCATAGGAGAAGAAGGAGTGATCGGGTAGATCGCTGCAACTTCCGTAAACGCATAAGAAGCATATGCGGCCGCGGTGTTGCCATCCATTGTCTTCATTTTTTTCATTTAAATAGCCCCTCTTTCTAAGAGATACTGACTACGATAGTAAGACTTCCATAGTCCCCCTAGTCGCCTATAATTATATATCAAAATGAACAGAATCTCAAATAAATTTTTTCTTATTTGTAGACAATTTATTGCGAATTGTCTAACTACTCAGAAGGTGGCAATTTGAATTTTTCCTGTTGCATTCTTTTCCATTTTTTGTTAAAGTTGAAGCATCACTAGGGGCGCTATCGCTGAGAGACCTGACGGTCGACCCTTTGAACCTGATGCGGTTAATACCGCCGAAGGAAAGTGGTGAGGCTGTTTTGTCGGGCCGCTTTCCTTTTATGTCAGGAAAGCGGCCCTTTTTGTATCCATGAAGGAGGATTTGTTTTATGCTGACCCAAAGACAAGCTGCGCTGCAGGGTAAAATCACTGACCAGATGGCGGAAGTGGCCCGCCAGGAAGGAGTCACCCCGGAATTCATCCGGGACGGAGTGGCCAAAGGCACCATCTGCATCCCTGCCAACATCAACCACAAGAACCTGGTTCCCCGGGGTGTGGGCGAAGGCCTTTCCACCAAGGTGAACGCCAACATCGGGACTTCTTCCGCTTTTCCGGATCCCGCTCCGGAACTGGACAAACTGAAAGCAGCCATCGACGCCGGAGCTGATGCGGTGATGGATCTGTCCACCGGCAACAACATCGACGCCTCCCGGAAGGCCATCATTGAACATTCCACCGTCATGGTGGGCACCGTACCCATTTATCAGGCCACGGTCCAGGCCATCAAGGCCCATGGCAAAGTGACGGAAATGGACAAGAACGACATTTTCACCGTAGTGGAACAGCAGGCCAAGGACGGGGCTGACTTCATGACCATGCACTGCGGCCTCACCCGCCAATGCCTCCACAACCTGATCAACGAAGGCCGGGAAATGGACATTGTCAGCCGGGGCGGCTCTTTCCTGTCCGGCTGGATGCTCCACAACGAGAAGGAAAATCCCTTCTACGAATTCTACGATGAAATCCTGGACATCTGCGCCAAATATGATGTAACCATCAGCCTGGGCGACGGCTGCCGGCCCGGCTGCCTGGCAGACGCCACCGACCGGACCCAGATCCAGGAACTGCTGAACCTGGGCGAACTGACCCAGCGTGCCTGGGCCAAAGGGGTACAGGTGATGGTGGAAGGCCCGGGACATGTTCCCTACAACCAGATCGCCACCAACATGCAGCTCCAGAAACGGATCTGCCACGGTGCTCCCTTCTATGTGCTGGGGCCCCTGGTCACCGATATCGCTCCCGGCTACGACCACATCACTTCCGCCATCGGCGGTACCCTGGCCGCCTTTACCGGCGCCAACTTCCTGTGCTATGTGACTCCGGCCGAACACCTGGGCCTGCCGGACATCAACGACGTCCGGGAAGGGGTGGTAGCCGCCCGGATTGCCGGCCATGCCGCCGACGTGGCCAAAGGCCTGCCCTCTGCGGTAGCCCAGGACCTGGCCATGGCCAAAGCCAGGAAAGTCCTGGATTGGGACAAACAACTGAGCCTGGCCATCGATCCGGAAAAAGCCAGAGCCATCCGGTCTGCCAAGAACAAGAGCAGCGAAGAATACTGCTCCATGTGCGGAGACTACTGCGCCGTGAAGATCATGAACGAATACATGGACGAAGTCAAGGCGAAGAAGAGCAAATAAAAAACAGGGGCCTGGATGGCCCCTGTTTTTTTATGTCAATGGTCAATTGTCAATGGCTGAAGGAAAGGATTCGTTGGATATGCAAAAAACGAGGGTATTGCACAGAATGTGCAACACCCTCGTTTGAGGTTTCCATGATCCGGAACGGAAAATTACCGTTTGGAGAACTGGGAAGCCTTTCTTGCTTTTTTCAGACCGTACTTGCGGCGTTCCTTTTCCCGAGGATCGCGGGTCAGGAGACCGGCTTTCTTCAGCAGAGGACGGAAATCAGCGTCAACTTTCAGCAGGGCGCGGGCAATACCATGACGGATTGCGCCAGCCTGGCCGGAGATGCCGCCGCCAACAACGTTGGCCAGTACATCATATTTGCCCAGGGTTTCGGTGGTGTCCAGCGGCTGCCGAACAACCAGTTCCAGGGTCTTCAGGCCGAAGTATTCACTCAGTTCACGGCCGTTTACAACGATTTTGCCTTCGCCCGGAACAAGGCGAACACGGGCAACGGAGCTTTTGCGGCTGCCAGTTGCATCATACGTAACTTTTGCCATTTTCTAGTTCTCCTCTCCTCTTAGCGAATATCGATGGTCAGAACTTCAGGCTTTTGTGCAGCATGAGGATGTTCAGAACCAGCGTATACATGCAGTTTCTTGATGATCTGATTGCCCAGACGGTTGTGGGGAACCATACCCCGAACAGCCAGTTCCACCATTCTTACAGGGTTGTTCTTCAGCATATCCCCTGCTTTGGTGTATTTGTCGCCGCCCAGATACCCGGAATGACGGAAGTAAACCTTCTGCACCAGTTTTTTGCCGGTCAGTTTCACCTGAGCAGCGTTGATGATGATCACGTGATCACCGGTATCCATATGCGGGGTAAAAGTCGGTTTATTTTTACCGCGGAGCACTTTGGCAACTTCTGCAGCCAGACGGCCCAGAGTCTTGTCAGCGGCATCCACTACATACCATTTGCGTTCAATGGTAGCCGGGGTGGCCATGTATGTTTTCATCCTTATTCCTCCTAATAAAAACTCAATCTTGAACTGTATCCAGTGATGAGTCTTTGGGTACGGGCCGGGGCTAACGGCGCATGCTCAAAGTGATACCGTAATATTGTACAGTATATTACAGCTAATGTCAACTTCTTTTCTTTTCTCTGGCCAGGAAGTTGTACAGGGCGCCGATCAGCCCTGCATCATTGCCCAGGCCCGCAAAGGCCACGGTGGTCTTGTCCAGTACCACCGGCAGCAGTTCCTTTTTCAGGCTGTCCTGGAGCATGGGTTCCAGCAGGTCCTGCTGGGCCATGATGCCGCCCCCCAGGATTACCCGCTGGGGATTCATCATGTAGCAGATGGCCGCAATGCCTGTGGCCCACTGGTGGACGGTTTCCCGGAGCAGCCTGTGAAGAGGTTTGTCCCCGTGGCGGACCATTTCACAGAGGATCTTTCCGTTGAGGGTTTCCGGATCCACTCCTTTCAGCCGGGCGGCTTTCTGGACCAGGGCAGTGACGGAAGCGGCGTCCTCCCAGTGGTTCCGGCCACCCAGTTTGGCCTGTCCCACTTCCCCGGCAGTGAAGGAATTCCCGGGCCAGAGTTTGCCGTCCAGTACAAAGGCGCCCCCGATGCCGGTGCCGATGGTGATGCAGAACAGGCTTTTGGCTCCCCGGCCGTTCCCCAGCCAGTATTCCCCCAGGGCTGCAGAGTTCACGTCATTTTCCACCCGGCAGGGCAGCTGGAGCTTCCGGGATACCAGTTGGACCAGATTGGTGCCGGTGAGCCCGGGAAAATGCGGAGCCGCATGGAGCACTTCCCCGGTCTGGGGATTGATCATGCCAGCCATGGAAATGGCGGCCCCCTGGATCTTGAAGTATTTCTGGTAGGAGCCGATCAGCCCCAGCACCTGGTCCAGGAAGGCGTCCACTCCGTCTTTGGCAATAACATTGGGGAGACTGTCCTTGTTGAACAGTCTCCCTCTGCTGTCTGCCAGGCCGTATTTGATAGCGGTGCCCCCAATATCCAGGCAGATGTATTTATCCATGGGTTCAGCCCTGTGTCTTGATGAAGGCGATGGCTTTTTCCAGCCGTTCCAGGGTCTTTTCCCGGCCCAGGAGCACCATCACGTCGAACATGCCCGGGCTGAAGGTCCGGCCGGTCAGGGCCAGACGGGTGGGATGGATCACTTTGCCCAGGGACAGGCCCAGTTCTTCCGCCAGCTTGTTGTAGCATTCCTCCGTAGTCTTCAGATCGAACACCGGCAGGGCTGCCAGGGCATCATGGGCTTTCTGGAGCAGGTCAGCGGCTTCCGGCTTGAAGGACTTGGCCACGCCTTTGGGATCGTAGCTGTCAAAATCCTTGAAGAAATAGCTGGCACCATCCGCCAGTTCTTCCAGGGTCTTTACCCGCACCCGGACCACATCCACCAGGTGGTCGAAGTATTCCTGATGAGCCGGCAGATAGCTGTCATCGATGAGTCCGGCTTTCTTGAAGAAAGGCACGGCGGCATCGGCGATTTTCCGCAGAGGCAGGTCGGACAGATACTGTCCGTTGAGCCAGGTGAGCTTTTTCACATCGTATACGGCAGCCTTTTTGGACATTTTGCTGAAGTCAAAAGCTTTCACCGTGTCTTCCAAGGTGAAGATTTCCTGGTCATTGCCGGGTGCCCAGCCCAGCAGGGTCAAGTAGTTGATAATGGCTTCCGGCAGGTACCCTTTGTCCCGGAATTCTTCCACAGAGGTGGCTCCATGCCGTTTGCTCAGTTTGCTCCGGTCCGGTGCCAGGATCATGGGCATATGGCCGAATTCCGGTGCCCTCCAGCCCAGGGCATCGTAGATTACCAGCTGTTTCGGGGTATTGGTCAGGTGTTCTTCCGCCCGGAGCACATGGGTCATGCCCATGAGATGGTCGTCCACCACTACGGCAAAGTTGTAGGTGGGGATCCCGTTGGTTTTCATAATGACGAAATCATCGAACTGGTTCCAGTTGAAGGTCACGTCCCCGTGGATCATGTCATGGACGGTGATGGTGCCTTCTTTGGGCAGTTTGATCCGGATGGAATGGGCTTCTCCCGCTTCCACCCGTTTCTTGGCTTCCGCCGGATCCAGGTCCCGGCAGGTGCCTGCATAATGGAAAGGCTGCTTTTTCTTCCGCTGTTCTTCCCGCTGGGCTTCCAGATCGGCGGCGGAGCAGAAGCAGTAGTAGGCCTTGCCCTCATCCACCAGCTGCTGGCAGTATTTCCGGTACAGGTCCAGCCGTTCAGACTGGTAGTAGGGGCCATGGTCCCCGCCCACTTCCGGTCCTTCATCCCAGTCCAGGCCCAGCCATTTCAGGCTGGTAATGATCTGGGAGACGGAATCTTCCTTCAGCCGGTCCCGGTCGGTATCTTCGATCCGCAGGACCATCTTCCCCCCCTGGCTCCGGGCAAACAGCCAGTTGAACAGAGCCGTCCGGGCCCCGCCGATGTGCAGATACCCAGTGGGACTGGGAGCAAAACGTACACGTACTTCACTCATGGTTAGCACCTCTCCATTTCAATGATTGATTATTTTTCTTTGGGTTTCTGTTTCCGGGACGCTTCCGCATATTTGGTTCCCCGTTTGTTGGGACCTACAGCGCTTTTGCCCCGTTTGGGCACCCGTTTCTTCTTGGGACGCACCGGCTTCACCGTCCGGCGGACCTTCTCCCCGGCCAGATTCTGCCGTTCCAGGGTGATGTTCAGCTTCTTCTCCAGGTTCTGGAGCCAGCGGGTCTCATCCGCCGTATAGAAGGTGATGGCCGTGCCTTCGCTGCCGGCCCGGCCCGTCCGTCCGATCCGGTGGACATACCAGTCCGGATCGTGGGGAATGTCGTAGTTCACCACCTGGGTGATACCTTCCACATCCAGGCCCCGGGCGGCAATGTCGCTGGCCACCAGGATCTGGAGCTTGGCCTTCCGGAAGTTTTCCATCACCTGGCGCCGCTTGGTCTGGGACATGTCCCCGTGGAGCACATCCACATTGAAACCTTCCCCATAGAGCCAGTCGCTGAGTTCGATGGCCCGTTCCTTGCTGCAGCAGAACACCAGCATCAGGAAGGGGTTGTACCGGCGGATCAGGGAAGCCAGGGCCTCTGCCTTGTGGTCTTCGCTGACCTTGATGCAGATCTGATGGATAGTGGAAGCAGTGGCTTCCCTGGGGGCAATGTCGATGACCAGGGGATTGGTGGTCAGCTGCCGGCCCAGTTTCCGGACTTCCTCATCCAATGTGGCGGAACACATCATGGTCTGGTGGGGCTGGGGCATCAGGCTCAGGAGGGTTTCGATATCCTCCCCGAAGCCCTGGCGGAGCATTTCATCCACTTCGTCCAGCACCAGGTATTTCACCCCGCCCAGGCTGGTGTTCCCCTTCCGCAGGTGATCCAGCAGCCGGCCGGGAGTTCCCACCAGCACCTGGGCCCTGTGCCCGATTTTCCGTTTTTCCTCTTCAAAATCCCGTCCGCCGCTGACCGTCAGGGTATGGATTCCCGTATCCCCGTCCAGTTTCCGGATTTCCCCGGCCGTCTGCTGAGCCAGTTCCCGGGTGGGGGAAAGGATCAGGGCCTGGACAAATTCCTTCTTCGGGTCCACTTTATCAAACAGGGGGATCACAAAGGACAGTGTCTTCCCTACCCCGGTCTGGGCACGGGCGATTACGTCCCGGCCGTTCAGAAGGGCCGGGATGGCACGCTCCTGTACAGGGGTGGGGATGTCCTTCCCCGTCCGATGGAGCTTCTCCACCATCGCCTCGTCCACTTTCAGCTGGGCAAAACCTGCCGCCATGGAATCATCTCCTCTCATTTTTCAATCGTACCCTTTATTATAGCGTAAAAACCGGAGGAAGGGAAGGAAAAAGGGGGATGGGGCGGCGAGTAAGAAGAAATCAGACCGTATCTTGTGGGTCTATCAGAAGTCAGCTATCAGCTTGGCCCGCAATAAGCAAATCTGGCCTGCTGCTGTATCGAACAACGCTGACATCTCAAAGCCCGGCAGGTTTCCTACTATGCCTGGCGGGATCTGGTGTATGTATCCCATCCCAAAAATGCAGACTATGAAAAGATGAACATTTTCATTCCTTCCGCCTATCTGGAGGGAAAATCCGTCAACCGCCTGGGGCAAAGGCCACGCGGGAGACTACGATCTGGAAGAATTGTTTGCCTGGATCGATTCCATTTGCAAATAAAAAAAGAACCGCTGCCTGGGCAGCGGTTTTTTTTATTTTCTCCCCGGATACTGCTTCAATCCTTCTGCCAGGATGTGCATGGCTTTTTCCAGGTCTTTTACGTTCAGTACGTAGGCCAGACGGGCTTCGTCCTGTCCTCTGGTTACATCAGAAGCATAGAACCCGTTGCCCGGGGTGATCATCACAGTTTCCCCGTCGATGTCAAAGTCTTCCAACAGCCACTTGGCAAATTTTTCCGTATCGTCGATGGGCATTTTCACCATGACATAGAAGGCCCCTTTGGGATCAGAGGCAATCACCCCGGGCATCTGGGCCAGGAATCCTTTGATGGTATCCCTGCGTTTGGTATATTCTTTCTTCACATCTTCCCAGTAAGATTTGGGGGTGGTGTACAGAGCCGCAGCTCCCAGCTGCACAATCTCCGGACAGGAAAGCCGGGCCTGGCAGCATTTCAGCAGTTCCTGCTGGAGAGCCTTGTTCCGGGTGATCACGCAGCCGCTCCGGGCGCCGCAGGCGCTGTACCGTTTGGAGACGGAATCGATGAGCACCAGGTTGTCATCCAGTTCCCGGAGCCGTCCGAAGCTGGTGTATTGTCCATCATAGACGAATTCCCGGTACACTTCATCGGCAATGAGAGCCAGATCATATTTCCGGACGATCCGGGACAGCATGTCCATTTCTTCCCGGGTGTAGATTACCCCGGTGGGATTCCCCGGGTTGGAAATCAGGATGGCCCGGGTCTTGTCATTGATGTATTTTTCCACAGTTTCCTGATCCGGCAGATGGTAGCCGGTGTCCGGAGAGGTGGGAACCCCGTTGATTTCCACATTGTAGGCCCCGGTAAAGCTCTTGTAGTTGGCGTAGAAGGGCTCGAACATGAGCACATTGTCCCCCGGGTCACAGGTGGTCATAATGGCAAAGGAAATGGCTTCACTGCCCCCGTTGGTGACAAAAATATCGTCCAGGGCATAGTCCATATCCCAGGATTCATAATATCCCTGGATGGCTTTCAGCAGTTTGGCATCCCCCTGGGATTTTCCATAGGCCACCACTTTGGGATGGTAGGAGGCCACCCCTTCAAAGAAACTTTCCGGGGTGGGGATATCCGGCTGTCCGATATTCAGATGATAGATCTTTTTGGTCTTTTCCACCCGGTTGGCAATAGGCGCCAGTTTCCGGATGGGGGATGTGGGAATGTGCAGCGTCCGTTGGGAAATGTGCATGGTTCTTGTTCCTCCTTACAGTAAATCTCCAAAAATCGAATGGCCAATGAATTCCCGGATAATGGAGTTGTTGGGAATGGCCTTGTCGTCTATGGATTCTACGATCTGCAGCATATCCAGGAAATTGCGGGCAACCGGATATTCTGCTGCATCCCGGGGAATCTGTTCCAGCAGGGGGCAGGCATATTTTTTGAATACGGCCAGCTCATAAATGAGGGTGGTATTGAACATAATGTCCGCTTCTTCGCTGAAGGGAAAAATGTTCCGTTCTTCTCCCTGACGCACCTTGTGCCAGTTCTGGATAGTCTGGCGGGCATCATGGGAGCGGAACTGGGAATCCCGGACCATCCGGCGGAGCAGCCGCATATCGGTGGTGGGAATCCGGTTGTAATCATCAAAAGAAAGAGGCGTCAGGGCGCTGATGTAGATCTTCAGCTTGTTCCTGCGCCGGACCCGGGCGGAAAGCTTCTCGTTCATCCCATGGATGCCTTCCACTACCAGGACTCCGTCATCCCCCAGATACACCTTCTGGCCCCGATATTCCCGGTGGCCGGTCTTGAAATTGAAGTAAGGGATTTCCACGGTTTCGTCCCGGAGCAGCCGTTCCATATGCTCATTGAACAATTCTGTATCCAGGGCTTCAATGGATTCAAAATCGTAGCTGCCATCCGGCAGACGAGGGGTCTGCTCCCGCTCCTTGAAATAATTGTCCAGGGAAATGGGAATGGGCCGCAGGCCGTTCACCCGCATCTGCACTGCCAGCCGCTGGGAAAAGGTGGTCTTCCCGGAGGAAGAGGGGCCGGCGATCAGCACCAGCCGTACATTCCGTCCATCCGCGTCGATTTCATCAGCGATCCGGGCAATGGATTTTTCATGGTAGGCTTCGCACATCTGGATGATGCCCCGGCTGTTCCCTTCCCGGATGTACTGGTTCAGGGCTGCCACCGTAGGACAGTGCATCACCTGGCCCATTTTTTCCGACTGGGCATAGACTGCCGCCAGCTTTTTCCGTTCCACATAGGGTTCCAGACGGTCCAGCTGGTCCTGGCGGCCGTACCGGAGCAGGATCCCGGACCCCATCCACACCAGTTCAAAGGCCTTCAGGCAGCCCAGATTGGGCAGCAGGGGCATCACCGAATAGGCAAACCGGTCCCCCACCCCGTAAAGGTTGATCCGGTAATCCTCCGGCAGGGCATCCAGCAAAGGAGCCTCATCCTGGAAGAACTGGGGCTTCACATAGGACCGGGCTTCATCCCGGCTCAGCTGCCGGATCTGGACCGGTTCCTGATCCCGGATCATCTCTTCCATGCAGTGGGTCACATCTTCCAGATCATATTTGCTCAGGAAGATCTTGTTCTTGACCGAACAGAAAAGGCCATGACCAAAGGTGTTTTCCACTTCCAGCTGGATTTCCGGCCGTCTCCGGTTCATGGCGGCAATCAGGGCAAACTGGAAGGTGGCAATGTAGGACCGGTATCCCTGCTCACTGTCCAGGGGATAGAAGGTCACATGATCCCCGTCCTGAGGACACAGCTGCAGCGGCTGGGGCTGGCCGTTCACCACCCCCAGCGCCACGGGACTGCTGTAGAGCTGTTTGTAGGATTGGGCGATGACTCCGAGAGGCGTCCCGTCCTGAAATGCTTTTGGTTTTCCGTCTGGTCCTGTAATCTGCATCTGTTCCGCTCCCCTTTTCTGTTTTCTGGATCTGTCAGCCCGCAGGCTGCCTGTGCTGCTTTCCGGCTCCTTTTGTTTTTTAGTCTTCTCCCACTTCGTCCATGGCTGCTTTGATTTTGGCTGCCATGCCGTAGACTTTATGCTTGGGCACTCCGCATACGGCTACCCGGACCCCGGCTGCCAGAGGCACGCAGAAAATATTGTCTTCATGGAGCCGGTCGCAGACCGCTTCCGGATCCTTGGCGGGAATGGACAGGAAGAAACCGGAAATGTAGGGCAGCATCTTCAGGCCGCACTTTTTGGCTTCATCCGTAAAGATGTCTCCCCGTTCCTGGATCATGCTGTAGTAATGGGCCCGTTCCTTCTGGATGGTTTCCAGCAGTTCCGGATCACTGTAGATGGTGTCCAGGGTATCCATGGCACCCCGGTTGCAGTTGGACCAGCAGGCCCGGCTGGTGTATTTGTTGGCGTTGATGAATTCCAGGATCTGTTTTTCATCACTGGTGACCCCGATAAGAGCTCCGCAGCGCTGGCCGTACATGGTGAAACTCTTGGACAGGCTGTAGGCGATCAGGCCAAAGATGTTTTTGGGCAGGTTGGACAGCTTCCGGAAGATTTTCCGGACTTCTTCCCGTTCCCCGGCATAGTCGATGTAAGCCACATCCAGGCACAGAGCGGCGGTTTTGTCGGTACCGGCAATGGCGGCTTCCAGCATCTTCACCACATTTTCAATGTCTTCCGGAGTCAGGCTGAACCCGGTGGGATTGTGGGCCGGAGTATTGATAATCAGCAGGATCCGGTCCTGTTGGGCCAGGATTTCCCGGACTTTGGCTTCACAGCCGGCCAGGTTGAACTTGTGTTCCGGGGTGGTCATGGGATAAGTGGCCAGGTGACGGTCCATATCCTCGCAGATCTGGTTGTAGGCTCCCCAGTACCAGGCAGAGGTCAGAACGGTATCTCCGGCTTCCGCATAATTCCAGACAGCATGATGGATGGCCCCGGTGCCTCCGGCGGTGGCAATGGCTGCCGTAAACCCTTCCGGACGGGACTGGCTGAAGCAGGCGTTCTGAACCAGTTCCAGATATTCCGGCAGGCCCATGATGGGGGCATATTTAAAATATTCCGCGTCTTTCAGGCTCCGGTATACTTTGCTGACTGTGGGCAGCACCACAAAGTTTTCATCATTGTCCAGGATGCAGCCGATGGTGGCATTGATCACCGCATCTGCGCCGATTTCGCTGATCCGTTTCTGGGCCGCTTCGCTGGCTCCAAAAATACGGTCCTTGGACGGCTTGGTCTTCTTCTGGGCATGTGGTGCAACACAGCTGTTCATCATAATAATAGGTCCTCCCCTCAGTAAAAAGCGAACGTTTTTAAAACGAGAATAATCGTTGTACATTCTATTATCTCATTATTAACGAAATCGGTCAATAAGAAGTGTGTATTTCTCCCGATTTGGAACTTTTCACAGGGCCTGTTATGAATTTTCCGTGAAACAGCACTTTTTCCCCTTTTTCCCGGGCCTCCAGCCGCCCCTCCCGGGTCCACACCCCGGGATACCGGGCTTCCCACCAGCGGAAAAAAGTCACCAGCCGGGGATAGGAGCCTTCCAGTTCCGCTTCCAGGCCAGCCGGATCCTTTTTTCCTTTCGGAGTCAGGGGAGCCAGTCGGATCACCTGGAGCCCGTTCCGGGCAGCGGCAGCTTCCAGGGCCCCCAGCCAGGCTTCCGGAGGCAGGGAGGGATTCTCCCGTTTTCCCTGTTCCAGCAGACTTTTTTCCCGGGCCTCCTGTTCCGGATCCCACCGGGCTGCAAAAAGGGCCAGCTGCTCCAGTTTCTCCTTCCGGACCTCATTCTGTCTTTTCACAGTCAGCAGTTCCCGGCCCAGAGGGAGCACCAGCCAGGTCCACAGGCACAGTACGCCCAGGCCTAGCAGGGCTCCCTGGAACGGATCCTCCCGGAGCCGGGAAACCAGCGGTTTCTTTTCATCCATGAGTTTCCTCCTCTTTCAGACGGATCTGGAGGGCAAAACCGGTCAGATCTGATTCCCTTTCTTCCTGTTCCAGCCGGTCCAGTTTCACCTGGATCACTTCCGGCCGCTGCTGGAGGCGTTTTACCAGCTGGAGAGCCCCATTCCTTTTCAGGCTCCGGCCTTCCAGATGCAGGACCTTTCCCTCCTTCTGCTGTTCCACCCGGGTAAGCCAGCAGTCTGACGGCACCTGGTTCCCCAGGAGAGTCAGGAAATCCCCCCAGTTCACCTGCTGCCGGATCCGCTGCTTTTTTTCTTTCTGCTGCCGGGCCAGCTGTTTCCGCCGCTGCTGCTGTGCCTGCCAGAAGGTTTCCCAGCCGGAGACCTGCTGCAGCTGTAAGATGCACCGTTCCTGTTCCTTCCGGGCCAGGAAAAGGCATCCGGCCAGCCATAGACAAAGGATCAGGGAAACCGCCGCCAGTTTCTTTCCCAGGGCCGACCAGGAGATCCGGGACAGCCTTCCCGTTCCCTGCCGGAACAGGGAAAAGCAGAAACCACTCTCCCGTCCGGCCCCCAGGATCCCTCCCAAAACACCCCACAGGCCAGCTGTAAGAACCGCCTGCTTTTTCTCTTCATAATAGGGAGCCCATTGGAAGCGGGGTTCCAGTTCCAGGACCTGAGCAGGGCATTCCCACTGCTGCCGGAAGAATTCCAGCCAGGCAGCCTGTTCCTGTTCCGTACCGCCGGCCAGATACAGACCGGACGGCCCGTCCTGGAACCGGTCCCGGACCCCGGGAGACAGATGTTCCCACAGGGTTTCCACCGCCTCGTCCCGCTGGTCCCGGAAAGGTTCTCCCCGACCGGATCCCGGCAGGTTCCGACAGGCCAGGAGACGGCCCCGGGCATACCAGGCCCCCTGGAGGCCTTCTTCTCCCAGGATCAGGAGAAATCCCGCCTCCTCTTTTTCCAGCCACCATCCCCAGGCCGCCGGAGCCCCTTCCACCTGCAGGATTTCCCAATCCAGCTGCCGGCTGATGACCCCTACGGTATCCAGCAGGGCCAGGGGCACGGCTCCCGCCAGGATTTCTTCCTTCCGGTCCGGACAGGGTTCCGTCCCCAGGGCAAAAGAACCCGGGGGATAGGGGATCTGCTGTAGGATCTCCCAGGATGCCGCCTGGATCTGTTCCTTCCGGGACAGACCGGGCAGGGACAGATTCCGGAATTCCAACAGATCCGGCCCCAGGAGCCACAGGATAGATTGGGCTGTAACCCCCCGTTTGGCACAGACTTCCTGGAGCCACAGGGCCGGTTCCTCCCCCTGCTGCCGGTACAGGGCCAGCCGGATCCGTTCCGGCCAGGCCAGTTCCTGGTACCGTTCCACTTCCCAGGCTTTCTTCTTTTTCCGGACCTGAACCAGAGTCACCCGGTCTCCGCTGATTTGAACACCCAGCAGCTGCCGGGGCCAGGGAGACAGCCGGCGCCGGAGCCACCCTGCAGCCTGGCCCAGCCGGGCTTTTCCTTCTTCCAGCCCCGGTCCTGCAAGCCCAAGGACACACAGCAGCATCCTGTCCGGTTCCATCAGCCCAAAGACAGAACGGAACCGGAGCAGCAGTCCGGCCAGGACGAAATAGGGAGCCAGGGGCACCTGTACTGGTGCCTTGTCCCATCCGTTGTTTTCCGGATTAAAGGCAAACAGACAGACGGAAACAAAAGCAAGGCCGGCAGCCAGGAAAAGGCCCTGGAGCCCTGTCCAGGGTCCCAGCCACAGACCCATCACCGCTGCCAGTTTGGGATCCCCGGCTCCCATGCCCTGGGGATACCGCCAGTGGATCAGCTGGAGCAGTCCCCCCAGCAGTCCGGCCCCTGTCAGAGGAGACAAAAAATCTCCGTCCGTCAGTCCGTGGAGAAGCAGGAACAACAGTACCAGGGGAAGGAAAAAAACTTCGTACAGCTGCATTTCGTCCCTGTCCGTCCAAGCCATAAGGAGCAGTAGGCTCACACAAGCCAGCCTCAGAGCCAGTACCGCCGGAGGCCCGGGCATCCGGGAAAGGAGCAGGAACAGGGCTCCGGCTTCCGCTTCCCGCCAGAACAGGGATACGGTCAGTTCTTTGCCGCAGTGCCGGCATTTTCCCTTCTGGCGCAGATAACTGACCAGAGGGATCAGTTCTCCCGGCCCCAGGATATGGCCGCAGCTGTCACAATGGGACCGGCCCCAGATAATGGATTCTTCCCGCCGGAGCCGGTTGGCACACAGATTCAGGAAGCTGCCCAGACAGGAGCCCAGGGCGAACCAGAAAAAGGAAATGAGCAAAGACAGCCATGGAAGAGAAATCATGGTTCCGCCCTCCTATCCCTGGATGCTGGTCCGCAGCTGGATGGCTTCGCCCAGATGGAGCGCCGTGATGTCCTCACTGCCGGCCAGATCCGCAATGGTCCGGGCCACTTTGATGATCCGGTCATGGCTCCGGGCACTGAGGCCCAGGCTGACGAAATATTTTTCCAGCAGGGCTTCCGCCTGAGGTGTCAGAGGACAGAAGGCCTTGACCTCCCGCCGGCCCATACTGGCGTTGCAGAACAGGTGGGTCCCTTTCAGCCGTTCCCGCTGGACCTGACGGGCTGCCACCACCCGTTCCCGGATGGCCGCGGAGCTTTCCCCCTTCTTTCTGCTTTTCATTTCCTGGTACTGGAGCCGGGGCACGTGGATCTGGATGTCGATCCGGTCCAGGAGGGGCCCGGAAATCTTCTTCTGATACCGGGCGATGTCCCCGGGCCGGCAGGTGCACTGGTGAAGGTTGTCCTCTTCTCCCCAGAACCCGCAGGGACAGGGATTCTGGGCCGCCACCAGGATGAACCGGGCGGGATAGGTGAGAGAGGCCTGGACTCGGCTGATGGTGACCATCCCGTCTTCCAGGGGCTGCCGGAGCACTTCCAGGGCGCTCCGGGAAAATTCCGGCAGCTCGTCCAGAAACAGGACTCCGTGATGGCTGAGGGTCACCTCTCCGGGATGGGGGATGCTGCCCCCTCCGATGAGTGCCGACTGGGAAACCGTGTGGTGGGGGCTCCGGAAAGGCCGTTCCACCATAATGCCGTGGTGGCCTTTCAAAAGGCCGGAGATGCTGTAGATCTTGGTCACTTCCAGGGCTTCTTCCTCGGTCATGGGCGGCAGGATGGAAGGCAGCCGCCGGGCCAGCATGGTCTTCCCGGCTCCGGGAGCCCCCACCATCAGCACATTGTGGCCTCCCGCCGCAGCGATCTCCAGGGCCCGCTTGGCCACTTTCTGGCCCTGGACATCTGCAAAGTCCACGGTATCCTCCAGGGGTTTCTCCAGTTCCAACACCTTTTTGGCCAGAGGCTCCAGAGGCTGCTTTCCCTGGAAATGGTCCACGATCTGCCCCAGGTTGTCCGCGGTATACACCTGGATCCCGTCCACCAGTTCCCCTTCGGTAGCGTTGCCGGAAGGGATGAAAATGGCCGGCAGCCCTTCGTCCCGGGCCCGGAGGATCATGGGCAGGATCCCGTTCACCGGGCGCAGGGATCCGTCCAAGGCCAGCTCTCCGGCGAACACAGGCATGGGGTCCGGCAGTTTCACATACTTCTTGGCAGCCAGCACCCCCAGGGCAATGGGCAGATCCAGTCCGGCCCCATCCTTTTTCAAGTCCGCCGGAGCCAGGTTCACAGTTATGTGGGTGTCCGGGAACCGGAAGCCGGAATTCTTCACCGCAGCCTTCACCCGCTCCCGTGCCTCCTTCACTGCCGTATCCGGCAGCCCCACCATTTCAAAGGCAGGCATGCCGTTGGTCACATCCACCTCCACTGTAACCATTTCTCCGTTGATCCCGCGGGTGGTCTCCCCCCAGGTCCGTGCGTACATGGAATCAGCTCCTTTGTCGTGTATCGTGAGTCGTTCATCGTGTGTCGTTTGCCGTGATTGGAGAAACCACCGATTTCTTCATCCAAAGCCAGCCACGCTGGCATCCATCGGCAGTTGACCATTGACAGATTTTATATTTAAAAGCAATTCTTCAAATGATTCAGAGAAATTTTCCCATACAGATCCAGGATCTCGATAATATCGAACCGGCTCCGGTACCGGAGCACCGGATTCTCCCGCAGGTAGCACCAGGCGGTTTTCCGGAGGCGGATCTGTTTGTCCCGGGTCACGGCGGCGGCAGGGCGGCCGAATTTCAGACTGTGCCGGGTCTTTACTTCCACAAAGGCCAGCACTCCCCAGTGCCGGGCAATGATGTCGATTTCTCCCCAACTGCTCCGGTAGTTCCGGTCCAGGATCTCATATCCCTGTTTTTCCAGATAGCGGACGGCCGCCTCCTCCCCCCAGTTCCCGAACCGGCGGCGTTGGTGGACCATACTGATTCCCTCCTTTTTTGTTCAATGTCAGCTTTGCTGACTTCCTTAAGCCGTTGACAGCTGACCGCTGACCGGGCTGTTGCCCTGGCAACAGCCCCCTATTTCAACTTCAGCAGTTTGTTTTCACTGACGGCGGGTTCTTTCAGATCCATGGACTTCAGGGGTTCGAAGCTTCTCCGGTGCCAGGGGCTGGGGCCGCAGTCCAGGATGGCCTGGATGTGCCGGGCCGTACCGTATCCCTTGTGTTTGGCAAATCCGTACTGGGGATAGTCCCGGTCCAGGTCTTCCATGATATGGTCCCTTGTGACCTTGGCGATGATGGAAGCGGCCGCCACCGCTGCACTTTTGCTGTCCCCCCGAACCATATCCTCCACAGGGATCCCCGGGATTTCCAGGGGCATGGCATCGGTAATGGCCCCCTGAGGGTGCACCTTCATATGGGTCAGACACAGGGTCATGGCGGTTTTGGCCGCCTGGTAGATGTTCAGCCGATCGATTTCCCTGGGTCCCAGGATGCTGACGGTAACGCTAACCGCCTGTTCCAGGATCTCTCCATACAGGGTTTCCCGCCGGGCAGGAGTGACCTTTTTGGAATCGGTAAGACCGGGCAGCCAGATTCCGTGAGGCAGGATCACTGCCGCCGTCACCAAAGGTCCGGCCAGCGGCCCCCGGCCCGCTTCGTCGCAGCCGGCCACCTGATCCATACCCCGTTCCCAAAATTCCCGTTCCAGATCCTGGAGCCGTTCCAGCCGTTCCCGTTCCAGTTTCCGGGCTGCCTGTTTCCGGTCATAGGCTTCCAGCAGTTTCCGGACACCGGTCCGCCCATCCTTCCGCCAGCGTTCCAGTTCTGCTTCTTCCGGCCCCAGTTTCAGCTGTTCCCGGATTACCTGGATGCTCTCTTTTTTTTCCATGTCAGGCCTCGTCCCGGGGAGCGGCTTCCAGGGAGAAGGATCCCAGTTTCCCGGCCTTGAAGTCACGGAGAATCATCTGGATTGTTTTGTTCATATCCAAGACTCCGCCGGCTTTCAGGCAGCCCCGGGCCCGGGCGATTTTTTCCTCCGCCGCTTCCACGGTATCTTCCGGTGTCAGTTCGATCCGGTAACTGGCGGACAATTCCTGGGGATACAGCTTCATCAGCCGTTGGACCAGGATATGGACGGCGGTTTCCTGATCAAAGACCTCTTCCCGGATGGCACCGGTCACCGCCAGGCAGAACCCGGTTTCCGGATTGTCGAATTTGGGCCACAGGACACCGGGGGTATCCAGCAGTTCCAGCCCCTTCCCCAGGATCACCCACTGAGGCCCCCGGGTCACCCCCGGCTTGTTCTGGGCTGCGGCTTTGTTCTTCCCCAGCAGCCGGTTGATCAGGGTGGATTTCCCCACATTGGGGATTCCTACGATCATCACCCGGATGGACCGGTTCCGTACGCCCTTTTTCCGCCATTTTTCCAGGGTGGGTTCTCCGGCTTTCTGGATGGCATTCACCAGGGCCTTGACTCCCTTGCCTTTCTGACAGTCCACCTCCAGGGCCGTAAAGCTGTGCTTCTTAAAATAGGCCAGCCAGTCCCGGGTCCGGTCCGGATCTGCCATGTCCGTCTTGTTCAGCACCACGATTTTCTGCTTGCTGCCGATCAGCTGCTGGAGCATGGGGTTGGCACTGGACCGGGGAATCCTGGCGTCCAGCAGTTCCACCACCACATCCACCAGTTTCAGGTTGGCTTCCATCATCCGTTTGGCCTTGGTCATATGGCCGGGGAACCACTGGATATGGAATTTCTTTCCGCCGATTGTATTTTCCATGGGTACATCCTTTCTTATCCAAACAGGCAACGCCTGTCAATATGCATAGGCCCCATTATACCATGCTTCCCATTCAGAAGCGAATTGTGGAAAAAGCGGGGCATTAACGGGAATTTGGTGCAGTAAAGGGGCTGTGAAAAAATGATCTTTCATTTTTTCACAGCCCCTTTTTTTCAAGGCAGTGCCCGTATCTGTCCCAGGGGCCAGAAGATCAGGCTGGCTTTGCCTTTCACCAGGCTCAGATCCACAAAGCCCACATCCCGGAACCGGCTGTCTTCGGAGTTGTTCCGGTTGTCCCCCATAACAAAGATATGGCCGGCAGGGACGGTGGTCTTGGGCAGGTTGGTGTGGAAGGGTTCCCGGATATAGCTTTCATCCAGGGCTTCCCCGTTCACATAGGTCTTCCCGTCCCGGATCTCGATGGTGTCCCCGCCCACGGCGATGACCCGTTTGATGAAGTCCCGCCGGGTGTCACTGGGATACTTGAACACGATGATTTCTCCCCGTTTGGGCTGGCGGGTGTAATAGACCAGCTTGTTCACCAGCAGCCGTTCCTGGTCCTGGAGGGTGTTCATCATGGAAGGTCCAGAGACCATATAGGGTTCCACCAGGAAGGTACGGATCCCAAAAGCCAGCACCACGGCCACAATGATGGAAATCAGCCAGTCACTGACCGTATCCTGCCAGGAGCCGGATTTCTTTTCTTCGCTCATGCCTTCTCCTTTGCAATAAAAAAGGCAGTTGCCGGAGCAACTGCCTCATTGATCCGATTACCGACGTTCTCTGATACGAGCGGCTTTACCGGTCAGTTTACGCAGATAGTACAGTTTTGCTCTGCGTACCACACCTCTGTGGGATACAACGATTTTTTCCAGACGCGGGGAATGGACAGGGAACATTCTTTCCACACCAACGCCGGAAGCAACGCGGCGAACAGTGAACATTTCCCGGGCACCGGAACCGCTCCGGGCAATGCATACGCCTTCAAACAGCTGAACCCGTTCACGGGTGCCTTCCACAACCTTCACATATACCTTCAGGGTATCGCCAGGACGGAATTCGGGAATGTCGGAACGCAGCTGTTCCTTTTCAATTGCTTCAATAACGTTCATTATTAATTTCCTCCTCAGAATCCAAGACGTTCATGTCTAGCCACGTGCTAACAGCGGACCGCCCGTTAATGCATACGCTGTATTATACCATACAGCCGGCTCCCGGTGCAACCGAAAAAGTCAGGATTCCCTGCTTTTCCCGGCCGTCCGGGACTTCTCTTTTTCTTCTTCTTCCATGGCCAGGAACAGTCTCCCGTCCCCCTTCTGCCACTGCATGGTCCGCAGCAGTTCCGGGCGGTGGAGGAAGGTGGCCCGCAGGCTCTCCTTTCTCCGCCACTGGCCGATTTTACCGTGGTCGCCGGAAAGCAGGACTTCCGGCACGGCTTTGCCCCTGTACTCCACCGGACGGGTGTACTGGGGGTATTCCAGCAGGCTGTCATGGAAGGAATCTTCCTCGGCGCTTACCTGCTTGCCCAGCACCCCGGGAATGAACCGGGCCACTGCATCCATGATGCACAGGGCCGGCAGTTCTCCTCCGGTCAGCACAAAATCCCCGATGGAAAGCCGGAGATCAGCTTCCTCCAGGATCCGTTCGTCAAAGCCTTCATAATGGCCGCAGAGCAGGATCAGATCCTGCCCGCTCCGGGCCAGTTCACACACCCGTTCCTGCCGGAGGGATTCTCCCACCGGTGTCAGGGCCGCCACCAGGGCTCCCGGTGCCAGCTCCCGGGCCCGTTCCAGGGCCGCCAGATAAGTCTGGGGCTTCAGCACCATCCCTGCTCCGCCGCCGCAGGTGGTATCGTCCACGCTCCGGTGCCGGTCGGTGGCATAGTCCCGGGGATCCACACAGTCCACGGACAGGAGCCCTTCCTGAGCCGCCCGGCCCAGGATGCTCCAGCTGCAGGCGCTCCGGATCATCTCCGGGAAAAGAGTGACAAATACGAATTTCATCTCAGATCCACTCCGGCAGCACCACAGTGATCTGCTTCTTTTCCCAGTCGATGTTCCGGATATTGTCCGCAATGGCCGCTACCAGGATATCTTCCCCCTGGGGCGGAGCAATGACGAACACATCGGTGGAACCGGGGCTGATCACATCCTTCAGCATCCCCACCGTTTCCCCTTCCGGAGTCACGGCGGCAAAGCCGATGATGTCCCGGACATAGAACTGGCCTTCCGGCAGAGGAGGCAGTTCTTCCGGCCGCAGGACGATGGTCCGGCCCCGGAGGGTCTCCGCATCGTTCATGGTCTCAATGCCCTCCACCTTCATCAGGTACACATTCTTGTGCTGACGGAGGCTTTGGACCGTGTAGTCCCGGCCGTTGTCCAGGGTGATCTTCTTCATTTTGGCGTACCGCTCCGGATGATCCGTCTGCGGCATAATGCGAAATTCGCCCCGCACGCCATGCGGGGCGACAATTTTGCCAATCACGATATGCTGTTCCATAGGCTTATTCTCTGAAGCCGACGACTTTGCCGTCTTCCACGACGATTTCCGCCCCCATAAGGGCTTCCAGGTCGCTGCCTACAGCGATTTCTACAGAACGTTCCAGTGTACCATGACCGACTTCACTGCCGATTTCCAGGTTTTCAGCCCGTTCCAGCTTGTCTTTCAGTTCCTGGAGAGCATGGCCCCGCTGGGTCTTTTCATACTGGATCTGCTCCTGGAGCCCCCGGACAGCCTCCGGACCGGCAGCGGACTGTTCATTCAGCGCCCGCTTGGCATTGAACTGGAACTGTTCGAAATCCAGTTCTGCCGCCTGGACCTGACGCTTCATATCTGCAATGATCTTGGCTTTCAGGTCTTCAGTGACCTTGGCCTTGATGACTACAGGCACCCGAACGATCATTTTATCCATGGTAACCACCTTTAGTCGATATCAACGATGACTTTCACGTTTTCGCGGGTAGCAGCTGCTTTCATCACCAGACGGATGGCCTTGGCAATGCGGCCTTGTTTGCCGATCACTTTACCCATATCTTCAGGCGCCACGTGGAGTTTCAGGATCACGGAAGATCCGGTCCTTTCTTCCTCCACCTGGACCTCGGAGGGATTATTCACGATAGCCTTAGCAATCACTTCAACTATCTCTTTCATAGTCATCCTCCTTATTTGGCTGCTTTTTCGCCAGCCAGTTTCGCCATCAGACCCTGTTTGCTGAACATGGAACGAACCGTATCAGTCGGCTGTGCGCCCTTTTTCATCCAGGACAGAGCTTTTTCTTCGTCGATGGTAACCACGGCGGGATCAACAGTGGAATCGTAGGTACCTACGGTTTCGATGAAACGGCCGTCACGGGGAGCCCGTTCGTCAGCAACGACGATACGATAGAAGGGGCTCTTTTTGGCACCCATACGTTTCAGACGGATTTTAACTGCCACAACATTCACCTCCTTACCAGATTGGTTTTATTGCATGAAAGGCAGTTTGAATCTGCCTTTCCGTGCATACTTGTTCATACCCTGCATGGTCTTCATGAGCTTCTTGCTCTCTTCGAACTGCTTCAGCAGCCGGTTCACATCCTGGACCCGCTGGCCGCAGCCGGCTGCAATGCGCTTGCGCCGGGACCCGTTGATGATCCGGGGATTCTGCCGCTCCTGAGGCGTCATGGAATAGATGATGGCTTCCAGCCGGCGGACTTCCTTGCCGTCCAGATCCACCCCTTCCAGCTGCTTGGCAAATTTACCCATGCCGGGGATCATGCTGAGAATGGATTCCAGGGACCCCAGTTTCTTGACCTGTTTCATCTGGTCCAGGAACATGTCCAGGGTGAATTCATTCTTCTTCAGAGATTCCGCCATTTTTTTAGCCGAATCCACATCGATGGCTTCCTGAGCCTTTTCGATCAGGGAGAGCACGTCCCCCATGCCCAGGATCCGGGAAGCCATACGGTCAGGATAGAAGGGCTGGAGGGCATCCAGTTTTTCTCCCATCCCCACAAACTTCACCGGGCAGTTGGTCACTGCCTTGACGCTGAGTACGGCGCCCCCACGGGCGTCGCCGTCCAGCTTGGTCACAATCAGCCCTGTAATGCCCAGGGCTTTGTTGAAGGAATCGGCCACCGTAACGGCGTCCTGGCCGGTCATGGCATCCACCACCAGCAAGATTTCGTCCGGATGGACCGCGGCTTTCATGTCTTTCAGCTCATTCATCAGGGTCTCGTCCACATGGAGACGGCCGGCGGTATCGATGAGCACGGTATCGCACAGGAGGGCATTGGCCCGCTTCAGGGATTCTTTGGCGATTTCCACCGGAGAAACCTGGTCTCCCAGAGAGAACACCGGCATATCCAGCTGTTTGCCGATGACTTCCAGCTGGGTAATGGCGGCAGGACGGTACACGTCCCCGGCCACCATCAGCGGCTTCTTCCCGTTTTTCCGCAGGTAGTTGGCCAGCTTGCCCAGAGTGGTGGTCTTGCCGGCGCCCTGGAGCCCCACCAGCATGATTACCGTAGGCGGATTGGCCGCCTGGTTCAGCTTGCTCTGGGTGCCCCCCAGGAGCTCGATGAGCTCCTCATGGACGATTTTCACAATATATTGGCCTGGAGTGAGATTGGGGTCAACCTGCTGCCCCATGGCCCGCTCCTTGATCTTGGCGGTAAATTCTTTGACGACCTTGAAGTTCACATCCGCATCCAGCAGGGCCAGCCGGACTTCCCGGAGGGTCTCTTTCAGATCCTGTTCGGAAACCGTCTTCTGTCCCCGGAGCTTCTGGATGGCTGCCGTCAGTTTGTCGGTTAGGATTTCAAAAGCCATAGTTACCTGCTTTCGTCAATGATGCTTTTCAGGATATCTTCCACCTTCCCCAAACGGGGATCGGTGCTGTCACTGATCCGGCAGGCTTCCAGGAGTTTTACCGCTCCCCGGAGCTTGAACTGCCGTTCCTGATCCTGGTGCAGCAGGTGAAGTCTGTTTTCGTACTTTTCCAGGGTCTGTTCCACACGCCGCAGCAGATCATAGACCGCCTGACGGCTGGTCTGGGTATTTTCCGCGATTTCTCCCAATGACAGGTCATCGTAGAAATACTCTTCCATGATTTTCTGCTGTTTCTCCGTGAGCAGCCCGCCGTAGATGGCATAGAGCTGACCGAACCGAATCCTTTTTTCAAAGCCTTCATCCTGCATGAATATCACCGGGTGCTATTGTACTATAAAGAGAAAAACCTGTCAAGGATTTTTCCTTGACAGGCAAAGTTTTTTTCTCAGAAGAGACTTTCCTGGTCCGGTCCCTTCTTTTTGGGGGCTTTCCGTTCCTCACCGGATTTGGCCGGCTGGGGCGTAAACAGGTCCCGGTCCCCGTAAAGGACTTTTTTCTGGACTTCCAGGTCCTCCTTTTCCCACCGGACTGCATGGCGGGTGTATTTTTTCAAAAGAGGGGACTGAGGATGGGTTTCCTTGTTCAGGTTCACCAGATCATAGGCTTCGGTGATCATCCGGCCCAGGACGGAATTCACACCGTTGGGGCTGCTGTCCCGGACCAGGGCCTGGTATTCCTCATAAAGCTCCGGGTCCTGCTGGAGGAACAGGAACACCTGGTCCGTCAGCTGCCGGGTGAACCGGGACAGGAGCTTCTTCCCCAGTTTTTCCGTTTTCAGGTCGCTTGCCATGGCTGCCTCCCGTCACTGCTGCCGGGCCTGGATTAGGGCCTTCATCCGGCTGACGGCAGCGGTGATGTCAGGAGCTCCCAGAATGGCGCTGATCATGGCACAGCCGGCGGCACCCTGGTCCAGTACTTCCTCCATCCGGTCTTCCTGGATGCCTCCGATGCCTGCAACCGGGATTCGGACCGCCTGGACGATTTTTTCCAGCATCCCGGCAGGCAGCAGGGAGGCATCCTTTTTGCTCCCGGTGGGATACAGGGCCCCCACTCCCAGGTAATCGGCCCCCTGGGCCTGGGCTTCCAGGGCTTCCTCCAGATTGTGAGCGGAAATGCCGATGATGGCGTCCGGCCCCAGAGCCGCCCGGGCCTTCTGGATGGCCTCGTCTTCCTGGCCCAGATGGACACCGTCTGCTTCCAGGATTTTGGCCGCTTCCACATTGTCGTCCACCAGGAAGGGCACCTGGTACTTCCGGCACAGGGCCTTTACCTTTTTCCCTTCCGCCACCAGGTCTTCCAGGCCCAGATGCTTTTCCCGGAGCTGGAGCAGGGTCACCCCGGCCCGGAGGGCTTCCTCCACCGCTTCATAAAAATCCCTGCCCTGGAGACAGTTCCGGTCAGTGACCAGGTACAGGCTCAGATCAAATTTTTTCATGATGCATCACTCCCAGCCGGCATGCCGGTACAGATCCACGAAATGGTGGATGGGCCCGTGGCCCTTGCCCACCGCCAGACCGTTCTGGATGCCCAGGGCCACATAGGCCTTGGCCTTTTCCACGGCTTCCGGAAGTGGCTGACCGGCGGCCAGTTCCGCGGCCAGGGCAGAAGACAGGCTGCAGCCGGTGCCATGGGTATTGGGGTTGTCGAACCGCTGGCCCGGGAACCATTTTCCCTTCAGCCAGTCCCCTTCCCCGGGATACAGAAGGTAGTCATCGGCCGTATCCGCCAGATGGCCGCCTTTCAGCAGCACGGCCCTGGCCCCTTTCTGGCAGATCACCGCCGCGGCCTTTTCCATGTCATCCTGGCTGCGGATGGAAAGGCCGGACAATACTTCTCCTTCCTGCATGTTGGGAGTGATCAGGGTGGCCAGAGGCAGCAGTTTTTCCTGAAGGTCCTTCCGGGCCTCTTTTTCCAGGAGATAGCTGCCGGAAGTGGCCACCATCACCGGATCCACCACCAGCACTTTGGGAGCGTACTCCTCCATTTTCCGGGCAATGGCCCGGATCAAAGCGGAATTGGACACCATCCCTACCTTGACCCCGTCCACCCGGATATCCTGGAATACGGCATCGATCTGGGCTTCCACCACTTCCGGGTCGATGTTCTGGATGGCGGTGACCCCGGTGGTGTTCTGGGCAGTCACGGCAGTGATCACGCTCATGCCGTAGCAGCCATGAGCGGCAAAAGTCTTCAGGTCAGCCTGGATGCCGGCTCCGCCGGAAGAATCCGACCCGGCAATGGTCAACAGATGGAACATGTTTTCTCCTTCTTTCTGAAAAAGGCTGCCGCCTGAGCGACAGCCTTTTTCATCCAATCACTTCAGTTTCTTCACCATTTCCACCACATGGTCCACGGTGAAGCCGAATTCCTTGTAGACGGTCTTGCCGGGAGCGGAAGCACCGAACCGGTCGATGCCCAGGACTCTGTCCTCGCTGCCGGTGTACCGGGCCCAGCCGGTGCGTACTCCGGCTTCCAGGGCGATGGCAGGCACATCCTTGGGCAGGACTTTCTTCTTGTAGGCACTGCTCTGCTGTTCGAACACATCCCAGCTGGGCATGGACACCACATTGACCCCAATGCCTTTTTCTTCCAGGGCTTTCTGGGCATCCAGAGCCAGATGGACTTCACTGCCGGTGGCAATGATCACAGCCTTCACCTTGTCTTTGGCGGAGAGGCTCAGCACATAGGCCCCTTTGGCCGCACCCTTGGCAATGGTCTTTTCATACCCATGGAGCACCGGCAGACCCTGACGGGTGAGCAGCAGGCAGGTGGGCTGCTTCCGGTTTTCGCAGGCGGCTTTCCAGGCCACAGCCGTTTCCAGGGCGTCCGCCGGGCGGAACACGGATACGTTGGGGATCAGCCGCAGGCTCATGGTCTGTTCGATGGGTTCATGGGTGGGCCCGTCTTCCCCTACGAACACGCTGTCATGGGTGTAGACGAACACGCTGCCGATGCCCATGAGAGCCGCCATCCGCACAGCCGGCCGCATGAAGTCGGCGAACACCAGGAAGGTGGCCCCGAAAGGCAGGATACCGCCATGGAGGCACAGACCGTTGACGATGCAGCCCATGGCATGTTCCCGGATGCCGAAGTGGATGTTCCGGCCGGTCCGGTCTTCGGCGGAGAAGAAGCCTTTGCCCTTCATTTCCGTTTTGTTGGAGGGCCCCAGGTCAGCGCTGCCCCCGGTAAGAGCAGGAATCTTGTCAGCCAGCAGCTGGAGTACGGAACCGGAGGCGGCCCGGGTGGCCACACTGTCCGTATCCTTGAAGGCAGCCATCAGGTCTTTCACATCCAGATCCATTTTCCCGTCCAGCCGGTCGGCCAGTTCCTGGGCCAGTTCCGGATAAGCCCGGCCGTAGTCTTCCAGCAGTTTGTTCCAGTCTTCTTCGTTTTTCCGGCACTGGGGCAGTTTGTCCGCAAAATGTTTCTTCACGGCTTCCGGCACCACAAAGGACTGGCTGCCGTCCCAGCCGGCGGCTTCCTTGGTCTTGGCCACGTTTTCCGCCCCCAGGGGTTCCCCGTGGGCACTGGCCATATCCTGCCGGGGGCTGCCGAAGCCGATATGGGTCTTCACGATGATCAGGGACGGTTTCCGGGTTTCCTTCTTGGCGGCTTCGATGGCTTTGACCAAAGCTTCCACATCTTCAGAAGAAGCCACCCGCAGCACCTGCCAGCCATAGGCTTTGAACCGGGCTCCCACATCTTCCCGGAAGGCAATGTCCGTGCTGCCTTCGATGGTGATCTTGTTGTCATCATAGAGGAAGATCAGTTTTCCCAGACCCAGGGTACCGGCCAGAGAAGCGGCCTCAGAAGCCACCCCTTCCATCTGGTCCCCGTCGGAGGTGATGCCGTAGGTGTAATGGTCCACCACCTTGTAGCCTTCCTTGTTGTACCGGGCGGCCATCATTTCTTCCGCCATGGCCAGTCCCACTGCCATGGCAAAGCCGTGGCCCAGAGGACCGGTGGACACATCCACCCCGGGGGTCACACCGTATTCCGGATGGCCCGGAGTCTTGCTGCCCCACTGACGGAAGTTCTTCAGATCTTCCAGGGACAGATCATAGCCGGCCACATGGAGCATGGCATAGAGCAGGGCGCTGCCGTGGCCCGGGGACAGGACGAAACGGTCCCGGTCGAACCAGTTGGGGTTTTCAGGATTGTATTTCATGAACCGGTCCCAAATGGTGTACATCAGGGGCGCGGTTCCCAGAGGAAGGCCCGGGTGACCGGAATTGGCCGCCTGCACCTCATCGATGGACAAAAAACGCAGGGTGTTGATGCTTTCAGTATCAATATTTTGCATGAAAAAAATCCCTCCATAGCGGATGTAAAAAAGTGGTATACACAGTCATTCATTCTGATTATAGGCCATTTGAGGGGGTAACGCAAGGGGTGCTGCTGCATGGTATGTGTCAACAAGTTCTCGGTGAATCCTTCATCGCCGTATAGTTATTCAGAAATGGGGTCAAAAATTTTTTATCGTTGCTTTGAGGTCGACGACGTAGGGGTTTCGCCGCAGGCAAACCCGTCCCGGCCGCCCAGAGGGCAAAAACTTCTATACCCTACACCCGCGAGGGCTCTCCGCCGGGAGGGCAGACCCGTTCGTCCCTGTCGGGAGGCTCACAGCCTATCGCCTTGCCCTAACGGTCAAAGGCAGCGGCTACGGACCAGGAAGCCGGACCCTATCGCCCGCGTGCTCCACCCCAGGAGCGACAACACCCGATGTTGTCCCGCCGACTCCTCCTGGGCCTGCCCTCCCGGCTCCCGGAGAATCGATGTATACTCGTACAAAGTACCAGCAAGGCCGGAGACCAAGTCCGCCCTGCAGGGGCGGGGGACCGGGCTTGCCCGGTGGTGGGGGCATGAGGTCCTGAAAGGACCGAATACCTTGGCGGGGGTACGGTCACACTTTCCAGGGATACAACAACGGAAACTGCAAACCCTGAGGCCTTGCTCTTATCCGTACACTCCATTGTTGTCTGCCGGTCCTGCGAAGTATCGGCTGTCGCCGATGCCCCCACCACCATCCTTGCGGATGGTCCCCCGCCCCTCACAGGGCGGACTTTGGGACCGTTCTTATCACCAGTTCAGTACTGCGGCCAAATATCCCATGGGACTGCTGCTGGGTCCGTAATTGGCAATGCAGCACTGGTGGACACCTACGTGAGGGACAAAGAGCGGTTTTTTCAGGGCTTCCCGCACAGCATTCCGGTACTCTTTCCGGTTTTTCAGCAACATACCGTACAAGTCCCCTGCCAGGGCCTGCTCCAGGTCTCCGTTCTTCAAACCACTGATCACCTTGACCATCGCCAGACCGCCGTCTTTGCTCCAGCGCCGGCCCTGCTTCTTCATCTGGCAGGTGTACGTCCGATGGTTGCTCTCACATGTTCCCAGACCTTTCTGGTACTCTTCCAGTCCTTCCCGCATTGCCAGGGACGTCAGGTATTCCCAGTTCCGCCCCAGGTAAGCCCGCAGTTTCCTGACGTTCTCTTCCTCGTCGGCGTTGCTGGTTTCTCTTTCCAACATGTCCAGGCAGCAGCGGACGTCTTCCAGATTGTGTTTCCAAACCTTGTGATGCAGACGGTCCACCATGCCCCGCTTTCTGACCCACCCAAGCCGCTGACGGATTTTTTCGTTCACATGGTACTGATCCCGGAAATGCTCGTGACGCTGGCTGCCAGCCGCAAGCTCATCGAACACATCCTTTGTGTACCCGCTGCCTCCATCGCTGTTGCTCAAGACAATACATTGGGACAGGTCATAATGGTTGCCCAGGTAGGCCTCCAGCAGCTCCAGCACATGCTTCCGGTCAAAGCCGGCAAAAACGCGGAACCCTGTCAGGATCCGCCTCTTGCCAATCTGCTTTACCACAGTCGCCACCTGGAACCGGTGCATTTCAACACTGCCTTTCGGCTGTGCCTTCATCAGGACACCGTCGCCTTCAATGAACAGGTATTTCGGCTTTTCCAACGATTCCTCGCTGCAGAAAGCCGAATTGGCCTGGGCTTTTTCATGCTGGGCGTACTTGTCTCCCACCGTCCTGACTATCCTGCCTACTGTCTGATGGCTGATATCCAGCGGAGTCAGGGTATTCACTGCCTCAGTCGCAGCCCGATAGACGCTGCCGGCTGCCACTTTGGTTACTGAGTACAGGAGCAACGGAGAATACCGTTGATAAGGTGACAGACCCAGGATATTATCCAAAGGATAGAATGGCTTTCCGCCTTCGCGCCGGACCAGACGGCGGGAAAATGTGACCGTCCCGAACATGCAAAGCACAGTACGCCGGTCAATCCGCAGTACTTCCTGTTTTCCCGCATACTGCCTGGCCATCTCAGCATCGTAAGTCTCCAGAGCCTGGGCGAAAGCCCGGCACTGGAGCTCGATTCCCCGCCGCCAGATCTCTTTTTCCAAAGCCAGCCCGTTGGAACACCTCTTTATTAGGTTGATGAATTCTGATACAATGAAATCCATGGAAGACCTTCTCCTATCTATAGTGTTGGTGTAGAGACTTATACTATATGATGAAGGTCTTCCTTTTTGCAAGTTTATAAGGGTTTATTCATTTTACCGAGAACTATTTTACACTAGGGCTGCATGGACAGCAGCACTGTCAACGGTCATCTGTCAACCGCCCTTCTTCTCACTGTCTCAGCAGCAGCACGCTCCCCAGCACAATCAGGCTGCCGCCCACCCAGGAATACCCAGTCAGGACTTCGCCCCAGAGCAGAGCTCCCGCCAGGATATGGAACAGGATGCCGGTATACATGAGAAAGTTCACCATAGTAGGATGGATGTGGGTGCACCCCCAGGTGAGACACACCTGCCCCATCAGGGCGGACAGGGCCATTTCCAGGATCCATCCCCATTCGGCCCCTGTCGGCAGGGTCCACCGGTCCATACCCATGAGCACCAGTCCTCCCAGAGTGCTGTACAGTTGGAAATACAGCACCAGTTCCGTCTGGGTGTGGCCTCCCCGCTCCGTCATCTTCCCGATGCACACGTAAGCGCTGGCTGCAAAGAAGGCGGACAGGATTCCAAACAGGGCATAAAGGTTGAACGAGTGGAAATTCCACACCTGAAGGACGATGGCCGCTCCCAAGGCGATCACCCCCAGCCAGGGCACCGACCGCTTCTGGAGACTGCCCCGGAGGAAAATCGGGGACAGGAGACACATGAAAAAGGCAGAGAGCTGAGTGAGGATTTCCGCGTCCCCCAGTTTCAATCCATTGAGGCAGTAAAAAAAGAACAGCAGGCAGGCACATCCGAACAGGCCCCGGAGATGGAGCAGCCCCCGGTCCTTCCCGGAAAACACCGGCAGGGTTTCCATCCGGGCCATAAAGGGCAGGAACAGCATCCCCACCAGTCCCCGGAAGAAGGTGATTTCCCCGGTGCCCAGGTGGAGCAGTTTCTTGGCTCCCACATCCATGGTGGTAAAGAACACCGCCGCCAGGATGGAAGCCAGGATGCCCTTTTTTTCAGTAGTCAGTGTCACATCCATTCCTCCTTGTACAATCGATCCCTTTCAGTTTACACAAAAACCGGACCTCCGGCAATGGCCGGCAGGTCCGGTAAACGCATATTTTTACTTTTTGGCGGCTTCTGCCTTGGCTCTGGCTTCAGCAATGATCTTGTCCGCCATCTTGGGAGGCACGTCTTCGTAATGGTCAAACTTCATTTCGAAGGTCCCGGTCCCCTGGGTCAGGGCCCGGAGATCCACAGCGTAATCCAGGATTTCCGCATAGGGCACCTGGGCCTTTACCACAGCCCGGCCGTCTTCTGCAGACTGCATCCCCAGGATCCGTCCCCGTTTGCTGTTCAGGTCGGAAATAATGTCCCCGGTCATCCGTTCGTCACAATACACATCCAGGTTGTAATAGGGTTCCATCAGCACAGGCTTGGACTGTTCCGCCGCTTTCTGGAAGGCCATGTGGGAAGCCACTTTGAAGGCCATTTCCGAAGAGTCCACCGTATGATAGGACCCATCCAGCAGGGTGATCTTCAGATCCACCACCGGATATCCGGCCAGGATCCCGTGTTCCATGGATTCCTTCATGCCCTTTTCCACCGCCGGGATGTACTGCCGGGGCACGGCACCTCCGAAAATCTTGTCCACGAACTCAAAACCGCTTCCCGGAGGCAGAGGTTCCATTTTGATGACCACATGGCCGTACTGGCCGTGGCCCCCGGTCTGTTTCTTGTATTTGCCTTCCACTTCTGCAGAACCCCGGATGGTTTCCCGGTATTCCACCATGGGCGGTTTCAAAACGGCTTCCACCCCGAATTTCCGTTTCATCCGTTCCATCAGGATGTCCAGATGCTGGTCTCCCATGCCGCTGATCAGAGTTTCCTTGGTCACCGGGTTCCGGCTGACGATAAAGGTAGGATCTTCGTCCATGAGCTTGTTCAGAGCCGCCGCAATTTTGTCCTCGTCCCCTTTCTTTTTGGGAGCGATGGCCCGGCTGTACATGGGCAGAGGGTATTCAATGGGTGCAAACTGCACCGGTGCCTCCTTGGCACTCAGGGTATCCCCGGTCATGGTGAACTGGAGACGGGAGATCACCCCGATATCCCCGGCGGTAATGGCCTTCATGGGGATCTGGTTCTTGCCCCGGAGGGTACAGATGGCCCCCACCTTTTCCATTTCATCCCGGCTGGCGTTATACACAGTGCTGTCGGCGTTGATAACCCCGGAGAACACCCGGATGAAGCTCATCCGTCCCACAAAGGGATCGGAGGTGGTCTTGAACACCAGAGCGGCCAGCGGTGCGTTGGAATCCCGCCGTTCCACTTCTCCGGTTTTCAGGTTGGTTACATGGTATTCGTTCAGGATGGCCGGGAAGGTATAGTCCACAATGGCGGACAGGGTCCGGCCCAGGCCGATGTTCTTGAAGGCGGAGCCGCAGAGCACCGGGAAGATGATTCCCTGCCGGATGCCCTTCACCAGACAGCTCATCACTTCTTCATCGGAAATGGTTTCCCCTTCCAGATACCGTTCCATGATTTCGTCATCGGCTTCGACCGCCGCTTCCACCATTTTGTCATGGGCATCCTGGACCCATTCCTTCAGATCAGCAGGGACCTCGATTTCGTCGGCCCCGTTGCCGTTGCCCCGGTAGGCCTTCTGGTTGAACACGTCGATGACCCCGCAGAAATCCGCTTCCTTGCCCAAAGGCAGTTCCAGAGGCAGGATCCGTTTCCCGATCTTGGCCCGGAGATTGTCCAGGATATTGTCGTAATCAGCGTTTTCCCGATCCATTTTGTTCACGAAGATCAGCCGGGGCAGACCTGCTTCTTCCGCCAGCTTCCAGCACTGTTCCGTCCCGATCTGGACCCCGCTGGTGGCGCTGACCACGATCAGCACGCTGTCCACCGCCCGGAAGGCCCCTTTCACTTCCGCCACGAAATCCGCAAACCCCGGGGTATCGATGAAGTTGATCTTCACATCCCGCCATTCCACCGGTGCCAGGGTGGCGCTGACAGAAACCCCTCTTTTGATTTCTTCCGGTTCAAAGTCCGTAGTGGTCTGGCCGTCTTCCACCTTGCACATCCGGCTGATGGCCCCGCTGCGGTAGAGCAGAGCTTCCGTCAGGGAAGTGGTGCCTGCGCCTCCATGACCTACGATTGCCACGTTTCTGATTTTATCACCTGTATACTCTTTCACTGTACAGCCCCCTTTGTTCCGTATGGTGCAGGAGGTACCGCTGCCGAAACAGGGTCCTCAACAAGTCTGATGGTACTCTTTTTCGGGGAAAGACAGCCTTTTTCCTGCTTTTTACAGAAAACTTTTGAAATTCTCCCAAAAGAAAAAGGAATGTGTAACGATAGATACACATTCCTTCTGCAGCTCTTTCTCAGGCCCGACGTTTCCGGTACCGGCTGTACAGCAGCGTTCCGTAGACCAGGAGCACCAGAGTCACCAGGATGGCCAGCCGGTCCATATGCTGGCGGAAATGGACGATGTCGTGGCCCACCACCACTTCCAGGGCCGTGGAGGGCAGTTTCCCGATAAAGGTGGCAATCACATAGTCCCGGAACTTCATCCGGCTGATGGCTCCCAAGCAGGTGAGGATCCCGGAAGGGAAATAGGGCAGGGTCCGTGCCAGTGCCATGGCCACCAGGCCGTTTTCACTGCTCATCTCGTCCAGTTTCTGGAGATTGTTGCTTTTGGCAATGACGGTTTCCGCTGTGGACCGGAGGAAATACCGCATAATGAGGAAACTGAGAATCACCCCCACGCTTTCCGCGGACCAGGATACCAGGATCCCCACCGGCAGCCCGAACACCACCCCATTGGCCGTAGACAGGAAAATGGAGGGAAGACAGCCGGCGGCGTTGATGAACACATCCAGCAGGAAACTGATGACTACGGCCCAGGGGCCGAAGGAGCGGAGAAAGTCCACGGTTTCCTGGATGTTCCCACCCCGGGCCAGGTGGACGATCTGGTGATAGAATCCGGGGTCCAGAAAATGGATCAGGACCAGGACCCCCAACAGCCCGGCAAAAGCCAGAAGTTTGAAAGTCCGTTCCGAACAGCGGTCTTGGGCAGGATATTGCGGTTGTGATTGTACAGGTGCTTCCATGATACGGCTCCTTATGACAAAATCAATGAAAGGTCAATAGTGGATTTTATTTATTATAGCCGGAACTTGTTACAGAAATGAAAACTGCATGTAAAGAAAGGTGAAAGAAGGGGGCCGCTGACAGCGAGGGGAGCTGCACGCAACGTGCAGCTCCACCTTATGCATTGAATATCCTCTCGAACCGTCCGTCGAACTGGGTGGTGGCAGCGGCGCGGATCACTTCCTGGGCCGTGTCCGGGTCTCCCATGGCCCACTGGGCCGCTTTCCGGGCTTCCACCAGGGTATCCGTATCCCGGAGGATGTCCGCTATGTACAGGTCGCTGAGGCCGTGCTGGCGCAGGCCGAAGAACTGGCCGGCCCCCCGGAGTTCCAGATCCTTTTCCGCCAGCAGGAACCCGTCGCTGCAGCTGCGCATGATCTGGAGCCGTTCCAGGGTCACCGGATTGGTGGAAGCGGTAAGCAGCACGCAGTAGGACTGGGCGCTGCCCCGTCCTACCCGGCCCCGGAGCTGGTGCATCTGGGCCAGGCCGAACCGGTCCGCTCCCTCGATGACCATCAGTGTGGCATTGGGCACGTTCACCCCCACTTCCACCACCGTAGTGGTGATCAGCACCTTGGTTTCGTTCCGGGCGAAACTTTCCATCACCGCATCCTTTTCTTCCGGCTTCAGACGGCCGTGGAGGAGCCCGCAGGGGATCCCCTTCAGATAGGTGGAAGTCAGTTCCTCGTAGAGTTCTTCCGCCGCCTTGGCGTCCACCCCTTCGCTTTCCTCGATCAGGGGGCACACCACATAGGCCTGGTGGCCTTCCTGGATCTGATGGACCATCCCCTGGTACACTGCCGGCCGTTTGTCCTCGGTGTAGCACAGGGTCCGGACCGGTTTCCGTCCCGGGGGCATTCCTTTCATCAGGGACACGTCCAGGTCCCCGTACACGGTGAGAGCCAGAGTCCGGGGAATCGGGGTGGCGGTCATCACCAGCACATGGGGCGCATACTGGCTCTTGGCCTGGAGTTTGGCCCGCTGGGCCACCCCGAACCGGTGCTGTTCGTCCGTAATGGCCAGGGCCAGGGAATGGAACACCACCTTGTCCTGGATCAGGGCGTAGGTCCCCACCACTGCCTGGATGGAGCCGTCTGCCAGGCCTTCCAGCACCTGACGGCGTTTTTTGGCAGTCAGGCCTCCGGTCAAAAGGGCCGTCCGGATTCCGGCCGGTTCCAGCACCTTCTGCATTTCCTGGTAATGCTGTTCCGCCAGGATCTCTGTAGGAGCCATGAGACAGCCTTGGTAGCCGTTTTCCACTGCTTTGGCCAGGGCCAGAAGGGCCAGGGCCGTCTTCCCGGAGCCTACATCCCCCTGGACCAGCCGGTTCATGGGTTCCGGGCTCTGCATGTCGTCGTCGATTTCCTGCCAGGCTTTTTTCTGGCTGTCGGTAAGCGCAAAGCCCAGACCTTCCCGTACCTTCTGCACCAGCTCTCCGGACCGGGCCATCTTGATGCCCCGGCTGTCCTTCTTGATTTCCACCCGGTGATGGAGCAGCCCGCACTGGAGAAAGAACAGCTCTTCAAAAATCAGCCGCTGCCGGGCCTTTTCCAGCAGTTCCGGACTTTTGGGAAAGTGAATGTTCTCCAGGGCTTCCAGCCGGGGCAGGAAATGCTTGGCCTGGAGGATCTTTTCCGGCAGGCACTCCGGCAGTTCCTTCCGGGCCAGGGCCAGAGCCTGGCGCACCGCCCCCCGGACCTGGTTCTGGGTCAGGCTGCCGGTCAGGGCATAAGTGGGCAGGATGCCGGGGGCCTCCGCCTTTTCATCCTTTACATGGGACAGACTGGCGCTGGTGACACTTTTGGCGGTGCGGCCCAGGTTCACCTTGCCGATGACCAGCACCTCATCTCCGGTATGGTACACCCGGGTCATGTAGGTCTGTGCCCCGAACAGGACGATTTCCGCAAAGCCCGTGCCGTCCCCCAGGGTAATGGTGGCGTATTTCATGTTCCGGGCACTCCGCCGGTTGTTCAGCCGGACGATGGTCCCCCGGAACAGCTGCATTTCCCCACCGGTGGTCAGTTCTCCGATGGTCCGGATGTGGGAATAATCCAGATAGCAGCCCTGCCGGGGAAAATGATTCAGCAGGTCGCCGATGGTCTCTACGTTGATATTTGCGAATTCCAGGGCCTTTTTGGGCCCGATGCCTTTGAGTTTGCTTACAGGTTCCTGCCACCACATGGTCATTTTCTCCTTTTCTCATGGTTTTCTACTTGCAATTATAATCCAATTTGTGTTAAAATAGCTACATTGAGTTTTAAAAATAAAGCATTGCCTTATAACTTGAAGGAGGTGGGACCATGGCATGCATCTGTGAAATCTGCAACAAAGGTGAGCTGTCCGGCAACAACGTCAGCCATTCCAATAGACATGTAAAACGTTCTTGGAAACCTAACGTTCAAAAGGTTAAAGCGGTGGTAGACGGTGAAGTGAAGAGCATCAACGTGTGCACTCGCTGCTTACGTTCCGGCAAGGTAACCCGCGCCATCTAAGCTATAGGTTACAACATAAAAAAGCTGACTGCTTCGGCAGCCAGCTTTTTTGTTTCTCTCTACAGCTTCGCCCCGCAGAAGGGGCAAAAGGCCACGTTTTTGGGCAGCGCTGCATGACACTGGGGACAAATCCGCTGATCCAGGTAAGCCTGGGCCTTTTCCTCGAACAGGGCCACAAATTTATCCGTTTCCCGGTTCTGGGGCTTCAGGCTGTACACTTCCATGCGTTTTTTGTGGATGTCCACGATTACATTGCAGCCCTGTTCCAAAGGCTGTACGGCAAAAACGATTTCCTTCCGTTTGGGTTTCCCGAACAGGAAGGATTTTTCTTCCGACACCAGGGAGCCGTTCAGCAGCATCCCGGCATCATCCTGTTTTTCGATTTCCACTTCCATTTCCCGGCATACCTGAAGCCCCAGTTCCCAGGCCACTGCCGGTGCCAGGTTGTAGACCTGTTCCACAAAACTTCCGCCGCTGCCGTTTACTTTCATGGTTCCTTCCCCCTCAGTTCAGGGTAATGGTCAGGACAATGTCCTTACCGGCCGCCACCGGTCCTGACTGTGCCTTTTCCATCTTCCCCACCTTATCCCCATTGGTGATCACCATGGGGGTAGTCAGATTGCAGCCGCAGCTTCCCAGTTTCTCCCGGTCGAATTCGATCAGAGGCTGGCCGGCCTTTACCTTGTCCCCGGTTTTAACCAGGGCCTTGAAGCCCGCCCCATTCTGGGCCACCGTATTGAGTCCCACATGGAGCAGGATTTCCAGTCCGTGGCCTTCCGTGAGGGCAATGGCATGGGCCGTATCCGGCACATAGGAAATGGTTCCGTCACAGGGGGCTGCCAGCCGTCCTTCTTCCGGCCGTACCGCCACCCCGTCTCCCAGCATTTTCTGGGCAAAAGCCTTGTCCGGCACCTGATCCAGGGACACCAGTTCCCCGGTCAAAGGAGCCAGCAAGGTCACTTTCGTCTTTCTGAAAAACAATCCCATAGTATGATCTCCTTGTTTCCTGTGTGTACCATATTATTGTAACATGAAAAAAGGGGTGCTGCACAGCAGCACCCTTTTTTCTTATTTCAAGCAGGCTTTCCGGGACAGGTTCAGCCGTCCTTTGGAGTCGATTTCCACCAGCTTCACGACGATTTCGTCGCCTACGCTGACTACATCTTCCACTTTTTCCACCCGTTCCTTGGCCAGCTGGGAAATGTGCACCAGCCCTTCCCGGCCGGGCATGAATTCCACAAAGGCCCCGAAGTTCATGATCCGGGTGACTTTGCCGGTGTACACCTTGCCCACTTCCGGTTCTGCCGTGATGTCCTGGATGGTCTTGATGGCCGCATCGGCGGATGCGCTGTCGGCGGCGGCAATGTACACGGTACCGTCATCGTTGATGTCGATCTGGGCACCGGTATCTTCCACGATCTTCTTGATCACCTTGCCCCCAGGTCCGATGATGTCTTTGATCTTCTCCGGGTTCACCTTAATGGTGGTGATCTTGGGTGCGTATTTCTTCAGCTGCTTCCGGGGTTCGGAGATGCATTCCAGCATCTTGCCCAGGATGAAGGCACGGCCTTTCTTGGCCTGGGCCAGGGCCGCCTGGAGGATGTCTTTGGTCAGGCCGTCCACCTTGATGTCCATCTGGATGGCGGTGATACCCTTGGAGGTACCAGCTACCTTGAAGTCCATATCCCCGTTGGCGTCTTCCAGGCCCTGGATATCGGTAAGGATGGTGAAGTTTTCTCCTTCCTTCACCAGGCCCATGGCCACCCCGGATACCGGAGCTTTAATGGGCACGCCGGCATCCATCAGGGACAGGGTGCTGGCACAGGTGCTGGCCATGGAGGAAGAACCGTTGGATTCCAGCACTTCAGAAACCAGCCGGATGGTATAGGGGAATTCCTCTTCCGAAGGAATCACCGGCAGGAGAGCCCGTTCCGCCAGCGCCCCGTGACCGATTTCCCGACGGCCCGGGCTGCGCAGAGGTTTGGTTTCGCCCACACTGTAAGGCGGGAAGTTGTAATGGTGGATGTACCGTTTCTGGATGTCCCCGGCCAGGGTTTCCAGGTTCTGGGCTTCCCGGAGCGGAGCCAGGGCCAGGCAGTTGAGCACCTGGGTCTGTCCCCGGGTGAACAGGCTGCAGCCGTGAGGACGGGCCAGGAGCCCCACTTCACAGCTGATGGGACGGACTTCATCCAGGGCACGGCCGTCCGGACGGATCTTGTCCACGGTGATGATGTGCCGGAACACCCGTTTCACCAGTTTGGCCACCACATGGGCAATATCGATTTCATTGTCCGGATACAGTTCCGTAAAGTGGGCCAGGATTTCCTCCTTGGCTTCGCTGACCATTTTGTCCCGGTGCAGCTTGTCCGGATCCATCAGGGCATCGTGGATCTTGGGTTCCCCATAGGCTTCGATTTCCTGGGCCAGTTCTGCGGGGGGAGTGTAGACTTCGAAGTCCATTTTGGGCTTGCCCACTTCGGCCTGGATCTTTTCCTGGAATTCCACCAGTTTCTTGATTTCGCCGTGCGCAAACCAGATGGCATCCAGCATCACTTCTTCAGAAACTTCCTTGGCGCCGGCTTCCACCATCAGGATGGCGTCTTTGGTACCGGCCACTGCCAGGTTCAGTTCGCTGACCTTGGCCTGTTCCACAGTGGGTTCCACAATGAACTGGCCATCGATGAGGCCTACCCGGACCCCGGCGATGGGGCCTTCAAAGGGGATATCAGAAATGGACAGGGCACAGGAAGCGCCGATCATGGCCGGAATGTCCGGGGCATTGTCCGGATCCACGGAAACTGCCGTGCACACGATCTGTACATCGTTGTGGTAGCCGTCCGGGAACATAGGCCGAATGGGCCGGTCGATGAGCCGGGACGTGAGGATGGCCGTTTCTGCCGGCCGCCCTTCTCTCCGCAGGAACCCGCCGGGGATCTTGCCCACTGCGTACATCTTTTCTTCGAAATCCACTGTCAGCGGGAAGAAATCCACCCCTTCCCTGGGGGTATCGGTACCCGTCACAGCCACCACTACAGCCGTTTCGCCGTAGCGGACCAGAACAGCGCCATTGGCCTGTTTGGCAATCTTCCCCGTTTCAATGGTAAGGGTCCGACCTCCAAAATCCGTGCTAAAACTATGCATCCTCTGCATCCTCCTTATGTTTCACTCTTGACATTATGGGTAGATTATACTACACCAGCGGGGAAAAAGCTATAAAAAAGAGGGCTTTGCCCTCTTTTGTCAATTGTCAACAGTCAATTGTCAATGGCTAAATGATAAAATTTGCCAAAGCAAATTTTTGAATATGGTATACCAACCTTTTCAAAGAATACTTGTTTCCTCATCAAATATCCTATGGATTGCCAAATAAAAAAGAACCCGTCCAACAAGGCGGGTTCTTTTCTCTGGCAATTGACCATTGACAGGGCCATTGTGCTGCGAAACAGCACCTTATTTATTCTCTTCCTTCTCCAAAGCATCCTTCAGGGTATGCCAGGCCAGGACGGCGCATTTTACCCGGGCGGGCATGTTGGAGATATTTTTCAGGGCGATGGCGTCGTCCAGTTCTTCCAGTTTCCCGTCATCGGTTTCTTCCCGCTTGATCATGGCCAGGAACAGATCCACCAGACGGAGGGCTTCCTTGACGGATTTCCCCCGGATCAGGTCGATCATGATATCCGTGGAGGCCTGGCTGATGGCGCAGCCGTGGCCGGTGTAGGCGGCATCTTTGATGATCCCGTCCTGGATATCCGCCTGGAGGGTAATGTCATCCCCGCAGCTGGGGTTGTGGCCGTGTTCCTGGAGATTGTGGGGATCCAGCTCATGTTTGTTGGCCTGGTCCTGGTTGTGCTCCAGAATAATGTCAGAGTACAGTTGGTTCATGTCTTCCATTATCATTCACCTGTTTCCATCAATCTTTGAAGCCCATGACTTTCCGGACTTCCGGCAGTTTGGACAGGAAGTAATCCACTTCTTCCAGGGTATTGTAGATATAGAAGCTGACCCGGTTGGAAGCTTCCACATGGAGATGAGCTCCCAGAGGCTGGGCACAGTGGTGGCCGCTGCGGATGGCAATGCCGAAGCTGTCCAGGATGGTAGCCGCATCGTGGGGATGGACCCCGTCGATGGTGAAGGAGATCACCCCTGTCTTTTCCTTGGGATCGGTGCTGCCGATAATGTGGATGTGGGGCATTTTCAGCATCCCTGCCAGGCACCGGTCGGTCAGCTCCCGTTCGTGTTCTTCCACCTTATCCATGCCGATGTCATCCAGGTAGTCGATGGCCGCATGGAGGGCCACGGCTCCTTCCACGTTCTGGGACCCGGCTTCGAACTTGTAGGGCAGTTCATTGAAGCTGGTGGTCTGTTCCTGGACGTATTCGATCATGTCCCCACCCAGCAGGAAAGGTTCCATTTCTTCCAGCAGAGCCTTTTTCCCGTACACCACACCGGTGCCGGTGGAACCCAGCATCTTGTGGCCGGAGAATACATAAAAGTCGCAGTCCAGATCCTGGACATCGGTCTTCATGTGAGGAGTGGACTGAGCCCCGTCCACAATGGCAATGGCCCCCACTTTGTGGGCCCGTTCCACCACTTCCTTCACCGGCCGCACCATGCCCAGCACGTTGCTCACCGCAGCAAAGGAAACAATCTTGGTCCGTTCATCGATCTTGGCCAGATCCTCTTCCGTAAAGTGCCCGGTTTCATCCAGGTACATGTAAACCAGTTCCGCTCCGGTCTTCCGGCAGGCTCTCTGCCAGGGCACCAGGTTGGAATGGTGTTCGGAAATGGGGATCACCACTTTATCCCCCGGTTTCAGATGGGTTTCCCCGTAGCTCCGGGCAATCAGGTTCAGCCCTTCGGTGGAGTTCCGCACAAAGATCACTTCTTCGAAGTGCTTGGCGTTGATGAACTTCCGGACTGCTTCCCGGGCCTGATCATACAGTTCCCCGGCTTCGATGGACAGCACATGGGCCCCCCGGTGAGGGTTCCCGTTGTGATGTTCCAGCAGATCCACCATGGCGTGGATCACCTGATAGGGCTTCTGGGTGGTGGCTGCATTGTCCAGGTACACCAGAGGATGTCCATTGTGGACTTTAGTCAAGATGGGGAAATCTCTGCGTACATTTATCATGGCAATTTCCTTTCTGGTGGCAGAACTGCATCTTCGTCCGTACAGCCTGGAGCGCCTTGTTTTCCAGTGTTTCATCTCCCAGCTGGTCGATGACAGGACGGATGTTGCTTTCCACGATGATCAGCTGGGCCCCGGCTTCATTGAAGCCCCGGCTCATGAGATAGAACAGCATGTCCTGGTCGATCTGGCCGGAACTGGAAGCATGGTTGCCCACCACATCGTCCTCCTTGCACAACAGCAGAGGCACGGAAATGGAGTGGACGCCTTTGTTCAGCAGCAGGCACACGTCAGATTCGTTGCCCACCGCCTTCTTGCCGCCCCGGAGGAAGTCGATGGTCCCCCGGAAATATTTCCTGCTGGTGCCCATAAGGGCCCCGGTGGTCAGGATATCCGTATCGGTCTTGCAGCCCTTGTTGGGCACCCAGTAGGAGTAGTCGAACAGCTGATCATCGCTGCCCAGATACATGGAAGCGCTCTTGAACCGGGCTTCATCATGATCCAGGTCCGTGCGGACATACACCAGGTTCTGATGGCCCCCCACTTCGGCGCTGACGAACTTCACCTGGGATTCTTTCCCTTCCCGGGTCAGCCGCTGGTCGATGTGCCGGACCTTCTCCCCATGGATTTGGACCTTGCTGATGGTAACCTGGGCGCCGTCTCCGGCTTCCACAAACTGGAGCAGGTTCACCAGCCCGTTTTCTCCGTCACCGTCAAACAGTTCATACACATGGAGACGGCTGTTCTTCCCGGCCTGGATCTTCAGCTGGCCCACCAGGCGGGGCACATCCTCGGTGACTGTGTAGGTGACCCATACAGAGGCTTCTTCCCCATCGGCCACCGTAACGCTGCAGTTCACATTGCCGCCTTTTTGGGCTTCTGCCAGGGCTTCCCGGCTGGCTCCCTGGAAATCTCCCAGATCCGGCAGCCGGTTTCCCTCATAGGTTTCCACCTGGACGTTCCCTTCCTGGCGCACCGCCAGTTCCACCGGTTTCAGGTCCTGGGCCGCCAGGGGATCCAGTTCCAGATGGTTCACTTTCATCCACCGGAAGGTGGGACGCGGAAGTTCATTGAATTGTTCTTTGGTCATAATCTCCGCCTCCCTTTTACATGGAACCTTTCAGTTCCAGATTGATCAGATTGTTCATTTCTACAGCATATTCCAGAGGCAGGGCCTTGGAAACAGGGTCCACAAAGCCCCGTACCAGCATGGCCCGGGCTTCGTCCTCACTAAGGCCCCGGCTCATCAGGTAGAAGATGGCTTCGTCAGAGATCCGGCCGATCTTGGCTTCATGGCCCAGGTCCACATTGTCGTTCTTGATCACAATGGCCGGAATGGTATCGGACTGGGACTGTTCATCCAGCATCAGGGATTCGCAGCTTACGTTGGATTTGGACCCTTCGGCACATTCGTTGATCACCACGCTGCCCCGGTAGATGCACACCCCGCCGTCCTTGGAAATGGACTTGGAGTTAATGTTGCTGGTGGTGTGGGGAGCATTGTGGACCACCTTGGACCCGGTGTCCAGGTACTGACCCTTGCCGGCAAAGGTGACCCCGGTGAATTCACAGTGGGCCCCTTCCCCGTTGAGGATGCTCATGGGGTACAGGCAGGAGGTGTGGGACCCGAAGGACCCGGTGACCCAGTTGATGGTACCGTTTTTCCCTACAATGGCCCGTTTGGTGTTCATGTTGTACATGTTCTTGGACCAGTTTTCAATGGTGGAATAGGTCAGGGTGGCGTCATCCCCGATGAACAGTTCCACCGCCCCGGCGTGGAGGTTGGCCACGTTGTACTTGGGGGCGGAGCAGCCTTCGATGAAATGGACCTTGGCGCCCTTTTCCACAATGATCATGGTATGTTCGAACTGACCGGCTCCCGGTGCGTTCAGCCGGAAATAGCTCTGGAGGGGAATGGACACGTCCACCCCTTCCGGCACGTACACAAAGGATCCGCCGGACCATACTGCCCCATGGAGGGCGGCGAACTTGTGGTCCGTGGGAGGAATCAGCTTCATGAAATGCTTCCGGACAATGTCTTCATATTTTTTCACAGCCGTATCGAAGTCGGTGTAGATGACACCCTGCTTTACCAGTTCGTCCTGGATGCTGTGGTACACCACTTCGGAGTCATACTGGGCTCCCACCCCGGCCAGGGAGGTCTTTTCCGCTTCCGGGATTCCCAGACGGTCAAAGGTGTCCTTGATGTCTTCCGGCAGATCGTTCCAGTTGGCACTCATCCGGGCATTGGGGCGTACGTAAGTGACGATGTTGGCCATATCCAGGCCGCTGATGTCCGGACCCCATTCCGGGTAGGGGATCTGATAGTACAGATCCAGGGATTTCAGACGGGCATCCAGCATCCACTTGGGTTCATTCTTCTTGGAAGAAATCTCCCGGACCACATCAGGAGTCAGGCCGGCTTCCGTCTTGTATTCGTGGTTGGAGTCCTTCTTGAAATCATACATATTGCTGAAATCCGTCAGGGCGTCAATGGTCTTCCGTTCCTTCTGGAGTTTCTGTTCGTCAGCCGCGGTTTCCCGGGCCAGCGTATCTTTTTTCTCTTCCGTCATTCTGCTCACCCGCCTGTTATTTCTTGTAAGCGTCGTAGCCGTTGGCTTCGATTTCCCCGATCAGGGAAGCATCGCCGGTCTTGACGATCCGGCCGTTGATCAGCACATGGACCACATCCGGATGGAGCTTCTGGAGGATTTCGCTGTGGTGGGTGATGATCAACAGGGAGTTGTTTTCGTCATGATACTTGTTTACAGCCTGGGAAACGATCCGTACCGCATCCACGTCCAGACCGGAGTCGATTTCATCCAGCAGGGTCAGTTTCGGTTCCAGCATGCACATCTGGAGAATTTCATTTTTCTTCCGTTCCCCGCCGGAAAAGCCGTCATTCACATACCGTTCCGCATAGCTCCGGTCCATGGACAGAGCGTCCATTTCCTGATGGAGTTTTTTCCGGAAGGGCATGATCCGCTGTTTTTCCCCGGAAATGGTGCCCTTGGCATTGCGGATGAAGTTTTCCACAGTGATCCCCTGGACGGAGATGGGAGCCTGGAAGGCCATGAAGATCCCGGCCTTGGCTCTTTCATTCACCGGTTCGTGGGTGATTTCCTTGCCTTCAAAATAAATGTGGCCTTCGGTCACAACGTATTTGGGGTTGCCCATAATGGTGTTGAACAGGGTGGATTTGCCGGCACCGTTGGAGCCCATGATCACATGAGTTTCGCCTTTGTTGATGACCAGATCCAGGCCTTTCAGGATTTCCTTACCTTCAACGGCAACTTTCAATCCTTCCACGCGTAATAATTCACTCATACTAACCTCTCCTACCCACAGGCCCTTCAACGCCTGTGTACTGAATTTGTATCTTGCTGTATCTTACCGCTCCGGATCCCTGCCCTGCGCATGGGAACGGGTCCGGGGGAAATAAGAATAGGGATCGGATTTCCGGTTCTACTGTAATCAAAAAATATTCACCTGAAATCCTTTCCCTATTATAAATGATTTTCTCCAGTTCCACAATATATCATAGTGCAAACAGGGGAATTTTTTTGTGATTTTTGAAAAGGTTTTTGTTACGGGTGAAACAGAAAAAGGGGGTGTGAGAAAAAATCCACACCCCCGGTCGCAGGTCGCGACCCGCGACCAAAAGGGGATGTTGCATGTTCTGTGCAACACCCCAGGTCTCATGAGCCGCATAGCGGCTCGGTCTCGAGTCTCTAGTCTCGAGCCGAATGAAAAATTTGCAGGCAAATTTTTGAACGTATTAAATCTGACCCGTTCTCGATGAGATATCCGTTTCTATATCCAGTACGACCCTGGTTCTGTACCTTCAAAAGAACCTGGCTGAAGGACAGGTTCTATCCAATGGCCCGAGACTCACAACTGGAGACCCGAGACCTCAAAAAGGGGCTGTTGCATATGCAACAGCCCCTTTTGCTTACCCCAGAATCAGATACAAAATATACACATTGATCATAGCGGCAATACCGGTTACCAGGGTTCCCATGGTCTGGGCCCGGTAGCCGTCCTGGACCTCCATGTCCCCGAAGTTGGTGACCACCCAGAAATAGGAGTCATTGGCATGGGACACGGTCATGGCACCGGCGCCGATGGCGATAACCGTCATGGCGGCCATCATGGGTGTACCCAGTCCCAGGGTCCCCATCAAGGGCGCCATGATCCCGGCGGTGGTGGTAATGGCCACAGTGGAAGAGCCCTGGGCCGTCTTCAGGATGGCGGACAGCAGGAAGGGGAAGAAAATCCCCAGGTTGGCCAGAGTGTTGGAATTGGCTTTGATGAAGGCCACCATGCTGGTGGAGGCAATGACCTTGCCCAACACCCCGCCGGCGGCGGTGATGAACAGGATGGGTCCCACCACTTTCAGGGTATCATTGGTAATATCGTAGAAAGCCTTCATTTTGTCCGGAATGGTGCTCTGCATCAGCACCAGGATCCCCAGGAGCACACCCACGCTGATGGCGATGATGGGAGTCCCCAGGAAGGTGATTACGTCCGTTTTGGTGCCGGCCATGGCCATGGCACTGGACAGTCCCATGAGGATGATGGGGACCACAATGGGAGCAAAGCTCATGAACGCACTGGGCAGCTGGCCATAGCTTTTAATCAGGTCTTCATAGGTCTGCTGGGTTTCAGCCGGGTCGGCACTTTCCGCCCGTTCTTCCTTGGATTTCACTTTGGTGCCGATGTAGTTGGCATAGAAGTACGCGGCGATCATGGGCAGGATGGAGGACGCGGTGCCCAGCCCGATAATCAGGATCAGGTTGGGTTCCAGGCCCATCCCTTCATAAATGGTGTTGGCGGCTGCAATGGGCCCCGGTGTGGGCGGAATGAAGCAGTGGGAAATATACAGCCCCATGGACATGGCCACGGCGGTGGCTACGGCAGAGCAGTGGGTCCGGCGGACCAGCGCCTTCCGGATGGGGTTCAGGATGACGAACCCGCTGTCACAGAACACGGGAATGGATACGATCCACCCCATGATCAGTACGGCCAGACTGGTATTGTTCTTCCCTACCAGACGGACCACACAGTCGGCCATTTTCAGGGCCGCCCCTGTTTTTTCCAGAATGGTGCCGATCAGGGCCCCCATAATGATCACAATGCCGATGCTGGTAAAGGTACCGGCGAATCCGGCACTGACCACATCAGCAATCCCCAGCACTTTCCCATGCTTCACCAGAGGAATCCCGCCGATCAGGCCGAAGATCACGGAAACTCCCAGGATTGCCAGGAAAGGATGGATGCGGAATTTGGAAATGGCTATGATCATAACGATAATGGCAATGACAAAAGCAAAAATCAACGGTAAGCCTGTCAATTTCCTCACATCCCCTCAAAGTATTTTGAATATTTCGGCCTCTCGCCTTATAGTATACGCTGTTCGCTAAAAATGTAAACGGTATTTTTTCTAATGGCCACTCTCTTTTCTTCTTTTATCTGTTCCCTTTTCTGCCCAGAAAGGGTATGATAAAAGAAAAAGCCCAGGGAGGATGTGCCATGACCAAAGGGATCAACCAGAAACTGAAAATGCTCTATCTGGAGGAAATCTTCGAAAAGGAAACTGACGACGACCACAGTCTCACCCTCCAGGAAATCACGGAAAAGCTCCATGAAAAAGGCGTCAACGCAGACCGGAAAACCCTGTATACGGATTTTGAAGAACTGCGGAATTACGGCCTGGACATCATCTGTTCCAACGACGGACGGAACTGCGCCTATCATCTGGGGAACCGGCGGTTCCAGATCCCCGAGCTGAAGCTGCTGGTGGATTCCGTCCAGGCGGCCCGGTTCCTGTCCGACGAAAAGTCCCACAAGCTCATCGGCAAGCTGGAAGGGCTGGCCAGCCGGGAACAGGGGAAAAGTCTCCAGTGCCAAGTGGTGATCGCCGGACGGGTCAAGACCCCCAACGAGACTGTTTACCTGACTGTGGACCGGCTCAACCAGGCCATCAATGCCAATGTCCAGGTCCGGTTCCACTACAACCGGTGGAATGCCAAAAAGCAGCTGGTGCCCCGGAACAACGGGAACTGGTTCCAGGTCAGCCCCTGGCTGCTGATCCTGTCGGAAGAAAACTACTACCTGGCCGCCTACTATGCGGAAACCGGGGAAATCCGCCACTACCGGGTGGACAAGATCACGGACCTGGAACTGCTGGAAGGCCAGCCCCGGGAAGGACAGGAAGCCTATGACCAGCTGGATATCCCCAAATACACCGATGTGCATTTCGGCATGTTCAACGGAGAACAAACGGAAGTGGAGCTGAAGATTCACAATGAGAAAGTGGGGATCTTCATCGACCGGTTCGGTCAGAACATCATGCTGGTCCCGGATGGACCAGATCAGGTACGGCTTACGGTAAAGGTGGACGTAAGTGCCCAGTTCCTGGGGTGGATCATGGCCCTGGGCCCGGGGGTGGAAATCACCCGGCCGGAATGGGTCAGGGAAAAGATGGCCCAGGAAGCGGAGCGGATTTTGGGAGTGTATAAGTAGAGGGGGGGCGCCAGGCGCCCCCTCTTTGTCAACAGTCAGCGGCCGAAGGAAGGCAAATGCGCCCCATTTGCCTTTGAACAGAAAGAGCGGGCCGGGGTACGCCCGTCCCGTTATGCAACAACAAAAAAAGCACGCTGTTTCCACAGTGTGCTCATTCTTTGAATGGTGCGGGCAAGAGGAATTGAACCTCCACGGGGTTGCCCCCACTAGCTCCTGAAGCTAGCGCGTCTGCCAGTTCCGCCATGCCCGCATATGAAATTTGTTGTCGAGCCCTCTCGCTTTTCCCCCGGTATTGGAAAGTTGGTGCGGTTGGCGGGACTTGAACCCGCATGAGGTTTCCCTCACCAGCCCCTCAAGCTGACGCGTCTGCCTTTCCGCCACAACCGCAAAGTTGTGTGATTGCTGAGGTGAAAAGTTTGGTGCGGGCAAGAGGAATTGAACCTCCACGGGGTTGCCCCCACTAGCTCCTGAAGCTAGCGCGTCTGCCAGTTCCGCCATGCCCGCTTGTCTGTTTCTCAATCGGCAACAAAGAAATAATACCACAATCAGGAATCTTCGTCAATAGTTTTTTAATGTTTTTTTATATAAATTTTGGTAGTTGTCCCTGTCGTTCAAAACCTTCTGCACATAGGCCCTGGTATCACTGAAGGGGATCTGGGCAGGATTGTTGAAATCATAATCCCATCCATAATCCTTCATCCATTCCTTCACCGTGCCCCGGCCGGCGTTGTAGGCGGCCAGCATCAGCACCTCATTGCCGTGGAATTCGCTTTCCAGTTCCGCCAGGTACCAGCAGCCGAATTTGATGTTCAGCTCCGGCTTCAGCAGCATGGAATCCCGGAAATTGGGAAAATCCGTGCATTTGGCGATCCAGGCCCCGGTTTCCGGGGTGATCTGCATAAGTCCCATGGCTCCGGCTTTGGACTGTGCCTCCGGTTTGAAGTTGCTTTCGTTTTTGATCACAGCCACCGCCAGGAAGGGATCCACCCGGTACTGGGCGCTGTACAGATGGATTTCCCGGGCATAAGGCCAGTTGTAGACGAACTTCCGCTGGGCAGTATCCGTCTTCCAGCCAAAATACCCAGCCACCATCAGCAGCAGGAACACCAGCACCACCGGCAGACACCCGGGCCGCTTTGTCTTTCTCTTCCGTTCCAAAACAATCCCTCACAATAAATCTATCTTCCGCGCTCTTCCGGAAAAGTCCCTGCTCTTCCGGAAGGCGTCCATTTCTTTTTTCCTACTATCATATCAAATCTGCCGGCGGTGTTTCAACTGTTCTTTGCAACATTACGGCAAACTCAGAGAGAGAGCCGGTCCAGTTCCCGGTCCACCTGCCGGTACAAATCTTCCAGGGTACCCCGATTGTCCAGCACCACCTGGGCCTGTTTCCGTTTTTCTTCCAGGGACAGCTGCTTCCGGATCCGGTCTTTTACCTCTTCCCGGGTCATGCCGGACCGGGCCATGGCCCGGCGGATCTGCTCCTCTTCCGGAATATACACCAGCCATACGGTATCCGTCACCTTTTCCCAGCCGCATTCCAGGAGGAGAGGGGCATCCAAAATCACCACGGGGTCCTGCCGGTGGGCAGCCAGAAAAGCATCCCGTTTTTCCTCCACGGCCCGGTGGACAATGGCATTCAGCTGCCGGAGCACCGCCGGGTCATGGAAGGCCAGCCGGGCCATTTCCTTCCGGTCCAATTCCCCTTTCTCCGTCAGGATGGCCGGCCCGAAAACCTCCACCAGTTGCCGGAGACAGGGGGATCCGGCCTTTTCCACTTCCCAGGCGGCCGCATCCGCGTCGAACACCGGGATTCCCTTTTCTTTCAGATAGGCACTGACCGTGCTCTTCCCGGAAGCAATGCCTCCGGTGAGTCCGATTACCTTCATGGTTCCTCCTTATTTCTGGCACCGGGGACAGTAAACACTGCCCCGGCCGGCCACTTTGATCTGCTTCAGCAGGGTACCGCAGTGTTTGCAGGGCAGGCCCTTCCGATGGTACACCTGGAGATACAGGCTGTTGTCCCCCATGTGCCCGTCCGCATCCTGGTAGTTCCGGAAGGTGGTACCATGGTGTTCCAGCCCCTGGCGGATCACCCCTTTGATGGCCATAGCCAGAGCTTCCCAGTCCTTCCGGGTCATCCGGTTCACCCGGCGGGTGGGGCGGATCCCGGCAGCAAACAGGGCCTCATCGGCATAGATGTTTCCCAGGCCGGCAATAATGGTCTGGTCCAGGATGAAGGCTTTCACTACGGCGGTCTTTCCCCGTGCCTTTTCCCGGAGATACTCCGGAGTCAGAACCGGATCCAGAGGCTCCGGTCCCAGGCTTTCGTACCCTTTGTCCTTCCATTCATCTTCCCCCACCAGGGCTGCCACTCCGAAGGTACGGATGTCACTGAAGTACAGGTTTTCGTCTCCGGACAGATAAAAAGCCATCCGGGTATGGGGCGGTTCCGGAGCGGTTTTGGGCAGGGCCAGCAAAGCTCCGGTCATCCGGAGATGGATCAGCAGCCAGTCCCCTTTTTCCAGGTCCAGCCGCAGGTATTTTCCCCGGCGCTCCACTCCGGTGAACCGGGCTCCCTGGAGCTTTTGGACAAAAGTTCCCGGATCCGGATGGAGGATCATTTTGGGCAGATCCACCCGGACCTTTTCGATGGTTTTTCCTGTTATATGAGGAAGCAGGCTGATCCGTACCTGTTCCACTTCCGGCAGTTCCGGCATGGTTCCTCCTTACTTGGCCTGAGCCCAGTTTTTCCCGGTGGCTACATCCGCCACCAGGGGTACCGCCAGTTCCACCGCGTGTTCCATGGTGTCCTTGACGATTTGGGCCACCTGGTCCTTTTCTTCTTCCGTGACTTCCAACACCAGTTCGTCGTGGACCTGGAGCAGCACCCGGCTTTTCACCTGGGCTTTCTTCAGGTTTTCCGCTACTTTCAGCATGGCCACCTTGATGATGTCCGCCGCCGTTCCCTGGATGGGAGTGTTGATGGCAGTCCGTTCCGCAAAGCTCCGACGGTTGAAATTCTTGGCGTTGATGTCCGGCAGGTACCGGCGGCGTCCGAACAGGGTCTCCACATGGCCCATTTCCCGAGCCTTCTGTTTTTCCCGTTCCATATAATCCTTCACCCCGGTGTACCGGGCAAAATAGCTTTCAATATACTGGGCCGCCTCTCCCCGGGGCACCCCCAGCTGCCGGGCCAGGCCGAAATCGCTGATCCCGTAGATGATCCCGAAATTCACAGTCTTGGCCTTGCTCCGCATGTAGGGTGTCACCTGGTCCAGAGGCACCCCGAAGATTTCCGAAGCGGTCCGGGCATGGACATCCTGGCCGTGACGGAAGGAATCCAGCAGCAGTTCATCCTGGGCAATGCTGGCCATCACCCGGAGTTCCACCTGGGAATAATCGCAGCTCATGAGCAGATCGTAATCTTTCCCGGGCACGAACATTTCCCGCATCCGTTTCCCCACTTCTGTCCGGGTAGGGATGTTCTGAAGGTTGGGTTCCGTGCTGGACAGCCGGCCGGTCACTGTGGCCATCTGGTTGAAATGGGTGTGGATCCGGCCGGTGGCCGGGTTGATCAGGGGATGGAGACCCAGGAGATAAGTAGACAGGAGTTTGGACAGCTGCCGATATCTGATCAGAGTCTCGATGATGGGATGTTCCCCCTGGAGAGCTTCCAGTACCGACACATCAGTGGAATAGCCGGTCTTGGTCTTTTTGATAACGGGCAGCCCCAGTTTTTCAAAGAGCAGGGCCCCCAGCTGTTTGGGAGAATTCAGATTGAACTGTTCCCCTGCCTGGTCAAAAGCCTGCTGTTCCAGAGCCTGTACCTTTTTGGTCATTTCTTCGGTGACTTCGTCCAGCATGGCCTGGTCGATGGTGATCCCGTTCCATTCCATTTCCGCCAGGTTTTCCGTAAGGGGCAGTTCGATGGTTTCATAGAGCCGGGTAAGTCCCCGTTCCTGGAGCCTGTCCCGGAGCACCGGCACCAGGGCCGCTGTATCCTGGGCGGCTTCTCCGCTGGCCGCCGAGAGGAATTCTTCTCCCAAACCCTGGATCCCGTAGCTGCTGGCTCCCGGTTCATAAAGATAGCCGGCCAGGGAAGGATCGTCGGTGACTCCCTGAAGGGCTTTCCCTTGTCCCATCATATATTTGTACAGCTCCTTGGGATCTGCCACCGCCTTGGGCAGATCCGGATTCTCAAGAAGTGCCAGCACCGCCTGTTTCCCCGCCTGTTCCGGGTGGAAGACATAATGCTTTCCGGCAAAGACCAGGTCCAGCTGTTCCAGCCGCTGGCTGGGCAGATTGCCCTGGAGAACATAGGCCAGGGCCACCTGGTCCCCTTTGGCCCGGATTTCTTCCACCAGCCTGTCTCCCTGGGCATCGTCGCTGATTTCCACCCTTTCCAGGGTATCTGCAGCTACCGGCTGACCGAACAGGGACAGAGGATCATCGTTGGCCTCTTCCGTGCCTGCTGCGCAGCCCAGTACCGGTACGAACCGGTCCCACAGGTTCTTGAACTGGAGTTCCTGCATCAGTTTCCGGCTTTCTTCCGTCAGACCTGTGAGAGGATAGGCCGCCGGATCCTTTTCAATGGGTACCTGGAGACAGATGGTGGCCAGGTCTTTGGACAAAAGGGCCTGATCCCGGTTGTTCCGGAGCTTCTCCTGAAGGGCTTTTCCCTTCACTTCTTCCGCATGGTCCAGGGTGTTTTCCACGGTGCCGTACTGGGCAATCAGCTTCAGGGCCGTTTTGGGGCCCACTCCCGGTACCCCGGGGATGTTGTCGCTGGTATCCCCCATGAGCCCTTTCAGGTCGATGATCTGCCGGGGTTCCAGTCCCTGGTATTCTTCCCCGAAGGCCTTTTCGTCATAGACGGCAATATTGGAAATCCCTTTTTTGGTGAACAGCACCTGGACATTGTTTTTGATCAGCTGGAATTCATCCCGGTCCCCGGTGACGATCCGGACCTGGACACTGTCCGGAGCCCCGCTGGACAGGGTGCCGATAATATCATCCGCTTCGTAGTTGTCCACTTCCAGGGTGGGGATCCCCATGGCCTGGAGCAGTCGGATGGACAGAGGGAACTGTTCCTTCAGTTCCGGAGGCGTAGCCTTCCGCTGGCCCTTATAGTCCGGGAATTTTTCCGTTCGGAAGGTTTTCCGGGATTTGTCGAAAGCCACCAGCATGTAGCTGGGTTTGATCTCCTGGAGCAGCTTCAGGATCATATTGCACAGGCCGTACACCGCCCCGGTGTTGACCCCTTTTTTATTGGTCAAAGGCGGCAGAGCAAAGAAAGCCCGGTGGATCAGACTGCTGCCGTCAATAAGAAGGAATTTTTCGTCCATTGCGCACCATCCTCAGTGTTATTCTAATCATATTATTATACCATATTTGAAAGGGACAGGGGGAGCTGTTGCGGGGGCAGCAGTTCCCGTCAACGGTCAGCGGCCGTTGCCTGCTGATAAATCCATACTACATTACTGTATTTTTTCTATTCTTCTGTTTTTGTATAGAACTGTACAGAAATAACTCTTTAGGACTTTTGTATACAATATATTAAATGCATTTTCTTGACGGTAAAAATCAATAGTGATAGCATTTTCTAGGATACAATGAAATTGGTACTGTCCTGAAAAGACAGCTGATTTTGGGGGAGGTTTTTATTATGGAATACAAATTTGCCAAACGGATGGCCGGGATGCAGGCTTCTGCGGTCCGGGAAATCCTGAAAGTGACCCAGCGTCCGGAAGTGATTTCTTTTGCCGGGGGGCTGCCGGCACCGGAACTGTTCCCGGTGGAAGAAATCGGCAAGGTGTGTCAGGAAGTCTGCGCCGCTGAAGGCCACAAGGTGCTCCAGTACGCCACCACAGAAGGCCGTCCCACCCTCCGGGCCAAGATTGCCGACCGGATGAACCGGAAATACAAATCCCATCTGAAAGCGGAAAACATCCTGATCACCACCGGCTCCCAGCAGAACCTGGACATGGCCGGGAAGATTTTCTTTGACGAAGGGGATGTGGTGCTGATGGAAAGCCCCACCTACCTGGCTGCCATCAATGCCTTCAAGGCCTACCAGCCGGTGTTCAAGGAAGTCCCCACTGACGAAAAGGGCATGATCCCGGAAGAACTGGACAAGATCCTGGCGGAAACGCCCCGGGCCAAACTGATCTATGTGATCCCGGATTTCCAGAACCCCACCGGCATCTGCTGGAGCCTGGAACGGCGGCAGAAATTCATGGAAATCGTCAACAAATACAATATCCCGGTGCTGGAAGACAATCCCTACGGGGAACTGCGCTATGAAGGGGAAACCCTCCCCTCCCTCCAGAGCATGGACACCAAAGACCTGGTGATGGCCATGGGGACCTTCTCCAAGACCTTCTGCCCGGGGCTGCGGATTGGCTGGCTGGCCGCTCCCACCACCCTGATGAAGGAATTCGTCAAGGTAAAACAGAGTGCCGACCTGCACACCTCCGCCTTTGACCAGGCCATCATCGACCGGTACATGGATGAATACAGCTTGGATGACCATGTGGCGGAAATCAACAAGCTGTACAAGCACCGCCGTGACCTGCTGCTGAAGACCATGGAAGAAACCTTCACCGACGGCACCACCTGGACCCATCCGGAAGGGGGCCTGTTCCTGTGGCTGACCTTCCCGGAAGGGGTCAGCGCTCGGAAGGTGTTCGACAAGTGCATCGAAAAGAACGTGGCCGGTGTACTGGGCGAATTCTTCTACCCCAACATCAAGAACGACCGGCACATGCGGATCAACTACTCCAACATGCCTGATGACCGGATTGTGGAAGGGGTAAAACGGATGGCTGAAGCATTGAAGGAGATCAAAGAAGGGAAGTAAAAAATGGGGCTGTTGCATAAGCAACAGCCCCATTTTTGGGTCGCGGGTCGCGAATCTTTCACCCCCTTATTTTCTCGGCCAGCAGGGGGTATCAATGCCCAGGATCTTTTTTCCGTCGAAGGGTTCAGGGCTTTCGCTGACAAAGTGGCGCTGGGCTTTCAGCACGTACTGGAATCCCTTGTACAAAAGGGGCACGTTGCAGTAGACCATGATGATGTTGGCCAGGTCGGAGAAGGCCCACAGGTTGCTCAGGTCATAGCCGGCAATGTTCACCAGGATGCCGAAGGCGGCCACCAGCAGGCACAGGCACCGGACAGTGACGATCACCTGGGGATTTTTGCTCAGACGGGCAGCGGCGATTTCCGAAAAGGACACCATTCCGATGAGACAGGTGTAGGCAAACAGGCAGAAGCACAGGGTAAGGGCCAGGTTCACCGCCGTATTGATCCCGGCAGTGGGCGTCAGCTGGGTCACGGAAAGGAGATATTTGGGCAGCTTCCCGGCGGCTTTCCAGGCGGCAGGATCCTGGGTCCAGGCATGGGCCATGATCACAATGAACCCGGTCATGGTGCAGATGATGTGAGTGTCCAGGAACACCCCGGCAGCGGACAGGAGCCCCTGTTCGCAGGGATGTTCGTCATCGGCGGATGCGGCGGACATGGTAATGGTCCCCTGGCCCGCTTCGTTGCTCATCAGCCCCCGTTTCACTCCCTGGACCAGGACGGTACCGAACACCCCGCCGAAAAAGGCTTCCGGCCGGAAGGCTCCCGCAAACACCGCTTCAAAAAAGTAAGGAACGGACCGTACATTGCCCACAATCAGCAGCACCGTAGTGGCCACGTATACCACCGCCATCACCGGAACCATGGCATTGGTGGCCTTTGTCACCTTTTTGATGCCCCCGAAGGCCAGCAGGGCAGTAAAGACCAGTACCACAGCTGCCGTGCCGTAATAGAAGAGGGAGTTGGTGGGAATCTCCGTACCGCTGACCATGGACCCGATGGCCCCTACAGAAGAAACCACATTGTATCCCTGGGCCGGCAGACATCCCAGGGCATAGAAGATGTACAGGAGAGAAAGGAAGATGCCCACACCCTGGCTGCCTCCGAAAAGAGCCCGTCCGTAAAAGGGCAGTCCCCCTACAAACTGTCCCTGACGTTTTTCCTTGAACAGCTGGGCCATGGTCCCTTCCACAAAGGCGGTAGCCATGCCGAAGAACGCAGATACCCACATCCAGAACAGGGCTCCCGGTCCCCCTACGGAAATGGCCCCGGTGACCCCCAGGATGTTCCCGGGGCCCACCCGCATGGCGGAACTGAGCATAAAGGCCGCCAGCGGCGAGATCCCGGTGGCGGCACTGCGCCGGTGGACCAGCAGCCGGATGGCCGTTCCCATATGGGTCAGCTGGATACAGTGGAGCCGGCAGGTGAAATAGATGCCGGATCCTACCAGCACAATAATGGCGAACGAAAAGCTTCCCAACAGGGGCAGGTTTTTGTACCATGCAAACTGGGTAGGAATGTCCCAGAAGAAGTCGGACAGGGGGCCGACGAACTTCAGGACAGAGTTGATCCATGCAAACAAATTCTCCATAAGCATCTCCCTCATTCATATTTTTATTCTTTTACTATAACATAGTCTGAAAGTTTTTCAACAAATTTCGTCGTCTTTGTGAAATGACGGTAGAAATATGATAAAATAAAACATATTTTTTCCAAAATCAATCTATACCCTGTAAGAAAAGGAGTCAATTATGGAACCTGTAGATGTGGGGATCCTGTCCCTGCTGCCCCCGATTATTGCCATTTCTCTTGCGCTCATCACCAAAGAAGTGATTTCCTCCCTGATGCTGGGGATCCTGTCCGGCGGTCTGATTTATGCGGCCGCTTCCGGCGGAGGCCTGGTGGACATGAGCTCCGCCGCCTTTGAGATCATGTCCAAAACCGTCGGTACTCCGGACAAGTTCAACATCATCCTGTTCCTGGCCCTGCTGGGCTCCCTGGTGGCTGTGGTGAACAAGGCCGGCGGTTCCCAGGCCTACGGTCAGTGGGCCACCAAAAAGATCACCAGCCGCCGGGCTGCAGAACTGGCCACCAGCATCCTGGGGATCCTGATTTTCATCGATGACTATTTCAACTGCCTCACCGTAGGTACGGTCATGAAGCCGGTAACGGACAAGTACCGGATTTCCCGGGCCAAGCTGGCCTACATCATCGATACCACCGCCGCCCCCGTGTGCATCATCGCCCCCATTTCCAGCTGGGCTGCTGCCGTAGGGTCCACCCTGTACGAAACCGGCGCCTTCCCCAATGAAATGTCCGCTTTCTTCGCCACCATCCCCTACAACATGTACGCCATCCTGTCCATCCTGATGGTCACCGTCCTGTCCGTTACGGACCTGGAATTCGGGCCCATGGCCACAGTGGAAGACCTGGCGGAAACCAAAGGAGAACTGGGCGCCATTGATCAGAAAGCCCGGGAACAGCAGCAGCCGGTGACTGCCAAAGGCACCGTGTATGACCTGCTGATCCCCATTGCCGCTCTCATCGTCTTTACCATCCTGGCCATGCTGTACAACGGAGGCTACTGGTCCAAAGGGCTCTCCTTCCAGGCCGCCATCGGCAACAGCAATTCTTCCGCCGCGCTGGTGCTGGGCGGGTTCTGGGCCCTGGTGGTGACCTTTGTCCAGTTCGTTCCCCGCAGGCTCCTGAGCTTCCGGCAGTTCATGGACAGCATCGGTGCCGGGATCAACACCATGGTCCCTGCCTACATCATCCTGACCCTGGCCTGGACCATCGGCACCCTGTGCCAGAACTACCTGGGCACCGGGAAATACATTGGCATGCTGGTCCAGACCAGCCATCTACCCATGGAACTGCTGCCGGCCATTGTATTCCTGGTGGCAGCCGGGCTTTCCTTCTCCATCGGTACTGCCTGGGGCACCTTCGGTCTGTTCATCCCCATTGTGGTGTTCATCTGCCAGTCCGCCACTCCCACCATCATGACCGTGACCCTGTCCGCCACCCTGGCCGGCTCCGTGTTCGGGGACCACTGCTCCCCCATTTCTGACACCACCATCCTCTCCTCTTCCGGGGCCGGATGCAGCCACATCCAGCATGTGGGGACCCAGATCCCCTACGCCTGCCTGGTGGCCGCCTGCTGTTTCATGGCCTACCTGGCCGCCGGTTTCTCCGGGGGCAGCGTGGTCCTGACCCTCATCACCGGCATCGGTCTTCTGCTGCTGGCCCTGTTCCTGCTCCACAGACGGGCCAGAATGAGATTGAAGAAAAAAGGGGTGTGAAAAAATTCACACCGGTAACCAAAGGGGGTGTTGCACCTTATGTGCAACACCCCCTTTTTATTCCCGCGTTTGGAGTTGTGGCCGGTTCCTTCTTACTTTACGATGGTCACCGGGCAATGAGCGCTCTGGGATACCTTGGTACTGACACTGCCCAGGAAGAACCCTGCCAGTACACCCATACCCCGGTTGCCCATGATGATCATGTCCACATCATCCTTCTCGGCTTCCCCACAAATCCGTTCTGCCGGATCGATGTCCACCACTTTCTTGAAGGTGATGGTGCTGTAGGAAACTTTCTTGGCTTCCCGTTCTGCTTCTTCCAGCGGAGTGGGAGCAGCCGCTTCCAGCGGGATGATATTGCCGTTTTTGTCCTTCCGGGGAGGTTTGATCCGGCTCAGGTCATAAGGCACGTCAATATTGATCACAATGATCTGGGATCCGAATTTGCTGCCAAGTTCCATGGCAAAATCCAGAGCCCGGAGGGCAATTTTCGAACCGTCTACAGGAACCAGGATTTTGTTGATCATAAGATATTCCCCCTTTTCCGGAACAATCTTGGGTTATTTCACAATGAGCACCGGCACATCGGCATACTGGGACACCTTGCTGCTGACGCTGCCCAGGAAGAATTCCGCAATGCCGCTGAGGCCCCGGCTGCCGATGACGATGGCGGAACATTTCTTGTCCTTGCATACGGCCAGCACCCGTTCAGACGGATGGCCCACTTCCAGGTCGAATTCTGCCTTGCCTTTGAAGTCCTTCAGCTTTTCTTTGGCTGTATCCAGGACACTGTTGCCGATTTTCGTCAGTTCTTCATTTCCCTGACTGATGGTTGCCTGATCCAGAGGCACCACCAGCATGGCCGAATTGTTGTAGGGCTGGATTACGTTCACCACCAGCAGTTCTCCCTTGAAGGCTTCCGCCAGTTCCCGGGCTTCCGCCAGGGCTCTCCAGGACGTTTCAGACCCATCCACCGGAACCAAGATTTTTTCAAACATACAACCACCTCCAACGCATTCTTCGTTACAATTTTTTCTTTCTTATAGAGTATATTCACCGAAAGATTGTAAATTCCTGCTTTTTCCGAAAAAAAATTGCTGCCGAAGCAGCAATTTTTTTGTCAGGTTATTTCACTACCATAACAGGGACTTTGGCATACTGGGAAACCTTGCTGCTGACACTGCCCAACAGGAATTCCTCCACCCCGCTAAGGCCCCGGCTGCCGATGACGATGGTATCGCAGCCCTTGCTCTTGCAGGCGTCCAGGATCAGTTCCGCCGGGTTCCCGGTTTCTTCCACATATTCCACTTCACCCTTATAGCCGCTGAGTTTTTCCTTGGCCAGTTCCAGGGTGGCAAAACCGGCTTTTTTCATAGCTGCATTGTTCTGATCGATCAGGGTCTGGTCCAGGGACATCTGGAGCAGGCCGCCGGCCCCGTAGGGCAGCATCACCGTAATGACCACCAGGACGCCGTCATATTTTTCCGCCAGGGATTTCCCCGTTTCCAGAGCCTTCCAGGAAGTCTGGGAACCATCCACCGGCACCAGGATTTTTTTGAACATAGAATCTCCCCCTTTATTTCACTACGAATACAGGTACTTCCGCATACTGGGACACTTTGGAGCTGACACTGCCCAACAGGAATTCCGTGATCCCGCTGAGGCCCCGGCTGCCGATGACCACCGAGTCACAGCCGTCTTCCCGGGACTTCTCCAGGATCAGTTCAGCCGGATTTCCTTCACCGTCTTCATAGGAAACCTTGCCATGGAAGCCATATTCCGTGAGTTTTTCTTTGGCCGTATCCAGGACCGCCAGACTGGCTTTTTTCATTTCCCGGTTGCTGCGGTCCATGAGGTTTTGATCCAGGGTAATCTGGAACAGGCTGAGGCTGTTGTACGGTTCCATAACAGTGAATACCCGGATTTCTCCCTGAAATCTGGACGCCAGCGCTGCCGCTGTTTTCAGGGCCTTCCACGCCGTATCCGATCCATCTACCGGCACCAAGATTTTTTGGAACATATACATTCATCCCCTTCCTTGCTCTTTATGGATATTATTCGCCTTTTTGCGAAAAATCCCTTTTATTTTTTGCTTTTTTTCTGATTTCTTTTCTGGTACCGGCGCATTTTCCGGTCCGGGGTAAAGCCGTTCTGTCTCCGGGCCAGTTCCAGCGGTTCCGGATCCTCCGCATACTTTTTCCGGGCGTAGAAGAAAAGGGCCGCCAGAGCAGCAATGGGCAGGAGCCCCAAAACCCACCGCATGGTCTGGTCCTGGATTACCACCAGGAAGTCCCACCCCACCACTGCCAGAGGGGTCAGAATGTACCGGGCCAGTTTGGATCCGTTGAAAAACCGCATGGTCAGTCCATAGCAGAGCACAGCCATGGAAAAAGAAACCAGGGTCAGAAGCAGTACAAAAAGAAAAAATTCCATAGGGTCAAAACCTCTTTCTTGAAAATTTGCAGGGATTACAGCTGCACATGATTGGCATCGGCGTTTTCGTGAAGGGCCTGCATTTCTGTAAGGACCAGATTGGCCAGATCCACATGGCGCTGTTCTTTGAGATAGTCATGGTAATGGGACGGTCTGGCGCCAGCTCCCGTATTCAGCATCCCCGGGACCACTTTTCCCTCCCCATCGAAGGAATATTGGGCATAAACGGGAATTACATGGCTGGTTCCATCCCAATACCCGGCTTTTTCATCATCGCCTGGCTGCTCGCTGAGGACCCGCATCTGAAAGGTGACAGGAGGCAGGTTCCCGGTACGATGATTGATGAACTGGTACAGCCTGGGCGTGGCATCCACAAAAGCCTTCTGGTGATTTTTTTCATCAATGACCAGCAGCCGGCGTCCCTTGCCCCCGATCAGGCTCAGACTGCCGTTGGGATCATGACCATAGGAGGTGGCCATCACCTTTCCGGAAAGGCCTTCCTGATCCAGGATTTTCTGGACGGTCCCGACAGGGTCTTTGGTTCCCTGTGGCTCCGCCGTTTTTTCCGTCTTTTCCGTTTTGGCTTCCTGAGCCGCCATAGTTGCTGCCTGGGACGCTTCCTGGGATTTCTGATGCTGGAAGTAAAAGGCTCCTCCGCCCAGGAGCAGCAGGACGACAAGCCCTCCTGCCAGGATCCTGTTCCTGTTGGCAGAGGCAGGGTTCCCTCCCGCCGGTGCAGACGGCCGGGTGCTCTCTGCTCCCTGGCTCTGTATTTCCGGAACCGCTTTCCCGCAGGAAGGGCAGAACCGTACCCCGGGCTCCAGTTCCTTCCCGCAGTGAGGACAAAATCTGATCATCTTTTCCAACCTCCTGTCTTATCCATACTGTTTATTATAGCAAAAAGAAGGGGCTGTGAAAAAATGAGAAATCATTTTTTCACAGCCCCTTTCTGTCACTGGTCAGCGGTCACTGGTCACTGGCCGAGTGACCGGGGGTGTGAATTTCTTCACACCCCCCTCTTACCCCAGAACCACACTCCCGATGGGATATCCCACAAAGGTCATCACCAGAATGGCCAGGAGGGCGAAGATGCCTCCCCAGATGAACATATCCCGGGCGGTGGTCCAGCCGGACCCGATGGCCACGGTGTTGATGGTGGACTGGCCCGCCGGGGTCATGTTGCAGATCCCGGCCCCGAAACCGATGAGACACACTACCGCCCCTACGGAAATCACTCCCGCCGGCAGAGCCTGGCACACAGAAAGGGCCACGGCGCTGACTACGGTGGTAGTGACGATATTGGAGGAAAAGTTGGTCTCCAGTACACACCAGGCAAAGAAGAACAAAATCAGCCCCAGGACCGGCAGTCCGCTGGCTACCGGCGCCAGCATGCCGCTGAGCCAGGCCTTGATGCCCATTTCGTTGTGGGTCAGGGCGGACCCCAGCATGGTGGCGGCCCCGGTCATGACGATGGAAGCCCACAGCACCCCTTTGGTCATCACTTCTTTGAAGTTCATAATGGGTTTCCCCTCATGGCGGGCAATGAACAGGATGATGCACCCCAGAAGAGGCGGCATGGCAGTGGTCCAGCTGCTGATCATTTTATACAGGCCCGGATTCCAGCCTTTTACCAGGCTGGGCCCCACCCACAGGAGCACCGTCAGGGCCATGGTGGCCAGGATGATCTTTTCCCGGTTGTCCGCCCGGGGTACAGTGCCCCGGAGTCCCATGGCCTTCTGAGGGTCGATGGCCTGGATATCCGCCGGCCGGTACAGGAACTTGAACACCAGCAGCAGCAAAATCACCAGCAGCACCCCGGTGGGGATCCCCATGGCCATGTACTGGAACTGGTTCACATCCCGTCCGGTGGCTGCCGTATAGTACCCCATGGCCATAGTGGGCCACACATGGCCGATGGCGGTCATCCCAGAGGACAGGCTGATGCAGAAGGCCGTCCCCAGCATGATCATATTGGCAGAAGGGCTCCCCTTCTTCAGCTCCAGCACCTGGAAAATGTCTTCCAGAAAAGGCATGAAGGCCACAAACAGCACGGAAGGAGAAATGAACAGCCCCATGAAAGTCACCGCAAAGAACAGGAAGGTGACAAAAGACCAGGGGCCCCGCCGGGCAATGGCGTTGGTGATGAAGGTCACCGTGCAGCGCCGGACAAAATGGGTCTGGGACAGGGGATACACCAGCATGAAGGTGAACAGCAGGAAGGCCACGGTGGTGTTCCCGAAGGTTCCCTTCAGGGTGTTCCCGAACCCGAAATGGGGCAAAAAGCCCAGAAGGAACACGGTGATCAGACTGGGCCAGTCAATGGAAATGGTGATCCACATCATGAGGGAGGTGAGGAAGATGCCCAGCACCGCCAGCCCCTCCTGGGTCAAGGGAGCCGGTGCCGGCAGCAGTCTTACGGCAAAGCCGGCGGCCAGGGAAGCCGCCAGCCAGAACAGATCTTTTTGGGATTTAGTCATGATTCCCTCTTATTCGTTTTTCAGGATCCGGAAATCCTGGCTTTCCTTGGACAGCTGGAACATAAGCTTCTGCATGTTGGTTTCGCTGAGATCCCCCAGGATGGTCAGGTCGAAAGTGACGGTTTTTTCCGGTTTATTGAAATGGAGCAGTTCCATGTACTGCATGTTGTACCCGTAATCCCCCACCATGTTCAGGATACTGCTCATGGCATTGGGCTGATCCGGACGGGTGAGCCGGACCACCACCCGGGTGCCTCCGGAGTGGATGTCAATGTCTTTGGCCAGCTGAGCAAACAGTTGGGGATTCCAGTCAAAGAGCATGCCGTATTGGTACATCCGGCTGGTTTCCATGATCTTCCGGACCACCGCCAGGTATTCCGGCAGCCGGTCTTCCGGCACGCCCTGGGAGAGTTTTTCCAGAATGGCCTGTTCCCGGTCCGCCCGGTAAATGTTGGTCTCCCCGGCTTCCTGTTTGGCTTCCGCCACCAGTTTGGAACAGTCCAGCCGCTCCATGAGAAGAGCCCGGATCTGAGGATCGATGGCATCGATTTTGGCACGCACTTGGTCAAGTTTCATAACAATCTTCCTTTCCTACCATGCTTCTTGGATTTTTCCCCATTATAGCAAAGGGGTGTTGCCTGCGCAACACCCCTCTTTCACACTGCCGTACAGGGCTGGGCCCCCAACAGTTCTTCTTTCTCTTCTTCCACCTGACGGGCGGGCACCCGTTCCAGCCATTTCAGATCGTAGGGCTCGAACTTGCACCGGGCGTAGGCGTCCAGATCCATTACCGTGCCATCCCAGTCCGAATCGATCCGTCCATTCTGCTTGATCAGGATATCGTACAGGATGGCATAGGTTTCCCCGTCTGCCGGATCCTTTTCCACAATGGTGCTGTAGGGCAGGGTCTTGTGGTACACCAGCTCCAGATCCTTGTATTTGAAATGGAACCCGCAGCGCATCCGGCAGCCGTCCAGACCGGTGTAACAGGCCACCTGCTTCAGGTCCCGGAGAATCTGGTCATGGGGTTCGTCATACAGGTTTTCCGGGGTGGTCTCCGTATAGTCGAACCGGAACTGGATGGAAGGGGCGTGGACCTTCCGGAACCGTTCCATAAAGGGAATCAGCTGATCCTTGGGATACTTCTTGTACAGGACGCAGTTGATCCGGAACCGGACCGGCAGCCGGGCCAGGAGTCCGTCATTGGATTCCTCCACATAGTGCTGCATGTGCCGGCTGATATTGAGGCAGGTGATTTTCCCGGCATTCTTCTCCAGGAAGGCCAGCACTTCCTCTTCGCTCTGTTCCCGGCTTACCGGCAGGGTGGTGTTGATGTACACTTTATGGGTATCGGACACCTGGTCCAGCATCACCTGGAGACTTTTCAGGTTGGCCAGGGGCTCCCCTCCGGTAAAGACAAAGTCGCAGTAAGGAGTCAGGGCATCCATTTTCCGGATGCTTTCACAGATGGCCTCCAGGGAAAATCCCGTCATATCGGCATACTCTTCTTTATTCACACAGAACGGGCAGTGGTTCCGGCAGTCATAAGGCACAAAAACAGTGACCGTGGCCCCGCCGTTGCGGGTCTTGTACGGGTGTCTGGCTGCTTCCACTGCGGTTTTTTCTCTCTTGATCATGGTCAATCCCCTCGAACTTCTTTTGCAGCTCTCCCAGGAGCCGCACGCTAAAATCACACACAAACCTAGCTTATATTTTACCATAAACTGTGAAAGTGTTCCAATTTTTTCAGCAAAACTTCCGTGTTATAATGATGTCATGTCAAAAGGAGGGGTTTCCATGATTTCCATCATCCCGGAAGGGTTCAACGATTTTGCCTGCAAAGGAGGGTCCTGCCGCCATACCTGCTGCCAGGTGTGGGAAATCGACATCGATGAAGACACGGCGGAATACTACCGGCAACTGCCCGGAAAGCTGGGGGACGACCTGCGCCGGTCCATGGTCCGGGAAGACGGCACCTGGCATTTCCGGCTGAATCCCCAGGGATACTGCCATCTGCTGGATCCGGACGGACTGTGCCGGGTGATCAAGGAACTGGGGGAAGACGCCCTTTGCGATATCTGCACCGTCCATCCCCGGTTCTTCACCTATGTGTATGAATACATTCTCTGCGGCACCGGCCTGTGCTGTGAGAAGACCTGCGAGGTCATGGTGGCGCTGCCGGGGCCCCTCCACTTTACCCAGGAAGAAACCGGAGATGTTTTCACCTTTCCGGAACTGCTGGAAGAAATGGGGCTGGAGGACCTGCCGGAAGCAAAGCTCCATTTTTCTCCGGATCTGACCCGGAAAGAGCTGGAAGTAATGATCCGGGAACTTTCCGCCACAGAGCCCATCGACCAAGCCTGGACCCGGGACCTCCAGAAAATTGAAAGGGACCTGGAGGGGGCCCTGGACCGGTACCATACTTTTGCGGAGAATGCTCCCCTGCTCTTCTTCGACCGTCTGTACCAGTACATTTTCTATCGGCAGCTGGACAAGGAAGCCTCTTACGGCATGGATATCCTGGCCCGTTACGCCCAAAAGAGCACCCAGTTTATCCTGCTCCAGGCCGCCCGCACCGGAGACCTGCTGGAAGCCCCCCGCCGCTGGTCCGAGCAAATCGAGTATGATACGGAAAATGTGGGGATTTTATTGTCCCTTTGGGGCAATAAAATCAGTCACTAGTCACTAGTCACTAGCCAATGGAAGGAACCTGCGTTTGGCAGGTTCCAGAATAAAAGAGGGGCTGTTGCATGTGCAACAGCCCCTTTTGAGGTCTCGAGTCGTGAGTCTCGCGGCTGGAGACTAGAGACTAGTGACCGGGGCAAAGCCCCCCTTCACTTCTTATGAAACTCTTCCAGCTCCAGGGAAGTATCCGCGTGGAGCATTTCCTGTGCCAGTTTGTCCGGGTAGGGATTGGCGTAGACAATCCGCTTGATCCCGGCGTTGATCAGGATCTTGGAACACACCACACAGGGCTGATGGGTGCAGTACAAGGTGGCGCCCAGGGTGGATACCCCGTTCACCGCCGCCTGGATCACCGCGTTCTGCTCTGCATGGATGCCCCGGCACAGCTCATGGTTCTGACCGCTGGGCACATGGAGCTTTTCCCGGAGGCATCCCACCACTTCACAGTGGGGCAGCCCCTTTGGAGTCCCGTTGTACCCGGTGGCCAGGATCTGCCGGTCCTTCACCAGCACGGCCCCCACCTTTCTCCGCAGGCAGGTGGACCGTTTGGAAACCACTTCCGCGATTTCCATGAAATAACTGTCCCAGTCAGGTCTGTCCATACCTTATTCCACCGTCCCGAACACCCGGTCCCCGGCATCCCCCAGCCCGGGCACAATGTACCCGTGCTCATTGAGATGATCATCCAGGGCCGCTGTATAGATGGGCACATCCGGGTGCAGTTTGTTCACCAGTTCCACCCCTTCCGGAGCGGCCACCAGGCACATGAACCGGAAGTGCTTGTAGCCATCGGCCTTCAGCATGGACAGGGCTGCAGCGGCACTGCCGCCGGTGGCCAGCATGGGGTCGATGAGGATGATTTCCGCATCCTTGTCCTTGGGGATCTTGCAGTAATATTTGATGGGCTCCAGAGTCTTTTCATCCCGGGTCAGGCCGATATGCCCCACCCGTGCTTCCGGGATCAGGTCCAGCACTGCATCCAGGAATCCCAGCCCCGCCCGGAGGATGGGCACCACGGTGATACCGGTGATGTCCAAGGCATACCCGGTGGTTTCCGCAATGGGAGTGGTCACCGGCACTTCCCGGATGGGCAGGTCCCGGGTCACTTCGAACAGCAGCAGCTGGGCGATTTCATCCAGCAACCGGCGGAAATTCCGGGGAGCCGTCTTTTTGTCACGCAAGTGGGTCATTTTTTCTTTGATCAGAGGATGGTTCACAACATGGATTTGCATGGTTTCAGGTTCCTTTCCCAATTACAGATTCGGATAGAGAGGGTATTTTTCACACAGGGCAGCCACCCGGGCAGCGGCTTCTTTCTGAGCTTCTTCTTTCCCAGGATTGCTGAGCACCAGGCCGATGATCCGGGCCACTTCCCGGAAGTCTTCTTCCAGGAATCCCCGGGTGGTGGCAGCCGGCGCACCCAGACGGATGCCGCTGGTCACAAAGGGGCTGGCCGGGTCGTTGGGGATGGTGTTCTTGTTGCAGGTGATGCCGATGGCATCCAGCATGTGTTCCGCGTCCTTGCCGGTAAGGCCTTTGGACCGGGTATCCACCAGTACCAGATGGTTGTCCGTACCGCCGGAAACCAGCCGCAGACCCTGTTTGGTCAGTTCTTCCGCCAGGGCAGCGGCATTTTTGATGATCTGTTTCTGGTAATCCTTGAATTCCGGTTTCAGGGCTTCGCCCAGAGCCACTGCCTTGGCGGCGATGATGTGCATGAGAGGGCCGCCCTGGGTGCCGGGGAACACCGCCTTGTCGATCTGTTTGGCGTATTTTTCCGGGCACAGGATCATGCCGCCCCGGGGTCCCCGAAGCGTCTTGTGGGTGGTGGTGGTCACCACATCCGCATAGGGCACCGGGCTGGGATGGAGTCCTGCCGCCACCAGACCGGCAATGTGTGCCATGTCAATCATCAGGAAGGCCCCCACCTTGTGGGCGATGGCCGCCATCCGTTCGAAATCGATGATCCGGGGATAGGCACTGGCCCCGCCGATGATCATTTTGGGTCGGCATTCTTCCGCGATTTTTTCCAGCTTGTCATAGTCGATCCGTTCTGTTTCAGGATCCACTCCGTAAGGGACGATGTGGAAATACTTCCCGGAGATGTTCACCGGGGATCCGTGGGACAGATGGCCCCCTTCGGACAGATTCATGCCCATCACCGTGTCTCCCGGCTGGACAAAGGCAAAGAAGGCGGCCAGGTTGGCATTGGCCCCGCAGTGAGGCTGCACATTGGCGTGTTCCGCCCCGAACAGCTCACAGGCTCTCTGACGGGCCAGTTCTTCCACCTTGTCCACGTATTCACAGCCCCCGTAATACCGGTGGCCGGGATACCCTTCCGCGTACTTGTTGGTGAGGACGGTCCCCATGGCTTCCATTACCGCCGGGGACACAAAGTTTTCCGAAGCAATCAGTTCGATTTTGTGACGCTGCCGGCCCAGTTCCTCCCCGATGGCCGCCGCCACCTGGGGATCTGCCAGGCCCAGTTTCTGGTTGTTCATCTCGTTTTCTCCTCGCTGGATTGATACGGATCGGCTCTTTTCAGGGTCTTCCGCTTATTTGTACACAGCCCGTTCCCCACCGATGAGAGGCGGCCGGGTCCGTGCTGCCGTCAGTACCGCATTCCCCAGTTTTTTCCGGGACAGACGCACCGGCACCGCCACCCGTTTCAGGTGCATGCCGATCAGGGTCTGGCCGATATCCAGCCCCATGTCCGCCTGGATTTCTTCCACCACCACCGGGTTCTTCAGTTCATTGTAGGCCGTGGCTGCAAAAGCCCCGCCGGCATGTTCGATGGGACGGACCGTCACCTGCTGCCAGCCGAATTTCTCCATGGCCTTCTGGTCCACCACCAGGGCCCGGTTCAGATGTTCGCAGCACTGGGCGGCCAGGATCATCTTGTGTTTCCGGCACACTTTCCGGAGGGTGGTGTAGAGCACCTTGGCCACTTTCATGGAACCACCGGTGCCGATTTTGTTTCCCAGCACCTCGCTGCTGCTGCAGCCCACCACCAGTACCTGACCGGCTCTGCCCTTGGCCACACCGATCAGTTCTTCCGCATCTTCCTCGATTTCCTGTGCAAGTGCCTCCAGATTCATGGTCTCACCTTATTTCTCCAGGTCCATGATCTTCTGTACCCGTTGGGTATGGTAGCTGCCCAGGAAGGAAGCCCCCAGATAGGCATCCACGATCTGTTCCGCCAGGCCGGTGCCCAGCACCCGGGCCCCCAGGCAGAGGATATTGGCATTGTTGTGTTCCCGGGCCTTTTCCGCGCTGTAGCAGTCTCCGCACACCGCGGCCCGGATGCCGTGGATCTTGTTGGCGGCAATGGACATGCCCAAGCCGGTGCCGCAGATCAGGATGCCCTGGTCCGCCTTGCCGGCAGCCACCCCTTCGCCCACCTTCTTGGCGTAGTCCGGATAGTCCACCCGGTCCGGGGTGTAAGCCCCTGCATCTTCCACTTCATAGCCCTTGTCCGCCAGATATTTCTTCAAAACTTCCTTCAATTCAAAACCGCCGTGGTCACAGCCGATCATGATTTTCATAAGTTTTGCCTCCCTACTCCAAAGTAAAATGCGTTCGCCGCATATCATATTTATTGTAACACACCTGTTATTCTATTACCATTCCCTGTAAAAACTCCGGCACCTGGCCGCTCTGTTTTTTGTACAGCCCCCGGTCGTAGACCAGGATGTTGTGACCGGCGCTTTTCCGCATCCGGTTCATGATGGCAAGGCCCAGTCCCTGGGTGGAGACCCCTTCTCCCAGGATGATGTCCACCTGCTGCCGGTCGAATTCCCGGAGTTCCGTGTACAGGTTCTCTGCCAGATCCTTCAGATCCTTTCCGGCATCACAGATCACCAGATGGGGCGTATGGGGCAGGTGTTGGACCGTTTCGTCCAGGGCCAGCACCCCCACTTTCAGTCCCCAGGCTTCCCCCATAATGGCCGCCCGGATCACCCCTGCTCCCGCATCCGGTCCTTCGATGAGCACCATGGGGGCCTTGGGCGCATAATGGCGGTACTTCATTCCCGGAGCCTTGGGCTTCTGGTCCGGGCTCACCAGTCCCGGGTCCAGTTCCACGGCCCCCATCACCTGCTGGATCATCTCTTCGGTGATGCCCCCGGGACGGAGGATCACCGGTTCTTTCCCGGTAGTGTCGATGATGGTGCTTTCCACCCCGATGTCACAGGGGCCTCCGTCCACCACTCCTCCGATGATGCCCTCCATGTCCTGGAGCACATCCTGGGCGTTGGTGGGGCTGGGCTTCCCGGATTTGTTGGCGGAAGGAGCCGCCAGAGGCCGTCCGGTAAGCCGGATCAGGGCCCGGGCCACAGGATTGCTGGGGAACCGGACCGCCACCGTCTCCTGACCGGCAGTGACCACATCCGGGATGATCTCCGACTTGGGCACAATGAGGGTCATGGGTCCGGGCCAGAAGGCAGCCATGAGTTTTTCCGCCATGGGGGAAAGCCCGGACGTAAGGGGCCGGATCTCTTCCATTTCGCTGATGTGGAGGATCAGGGGATTGTCCGCCGGACGTCCCTTGGCGGCAAAGATTTTCCGGCAGGCCTCTCCGTTCAGCCCGTCCGCCCCCAGGCCGTACACGGTTTCCGTGGGAAAGGCCACCACTTCTCCCTGCCGGAGCAGGGCAGCCGCCGGTTCCAGCTGGGAATCCAGCGGTTCATCGTTCTTTAATTTCCAGCACTGCGTTTCCATAGACAGAACCCCCTTTGGCGGCAAAGACCATCCGGTCCTTGTCCCCGTAATCTTTCCGTACTTTCACACAATCCAGGCCCGCTTCCCGGCACAGCCGGGCCACGTCCTCTCCCTGGTCCTGGCCGATCTCGAAGGCCGCCAGGCCCTGGGGATCCAGATACTCCCAGATATCCTTCAGGATCCGCCGGTAAAAGTCCAGGCCATCCCGGCCCCCATCCAGGGCCCGCCGGGGTTCCCGGTGGACTTCCGCCTGGAGCCCGGCCAGATCCCCTTCCGGGATGTAGGGCGGGTTGGAGACCAGTACCTGGAACTTCGGTTCCTTCGGGACCTTTTCATACAGGTTGGACACCACCGTATCCAGCCGGTCCTCCACCCCCAGGCTCCGGGCGTTTTCCCGGGTCACTTCCACGGCTCCCGGGCTGATGTCCACCCCGGTGCCATGAGCCTCCGGCAGTTCTGCCAGCAGGGAATCGACAATGGCCCCGCTGCCGCAGCCCAGATCCAGGATCCGTAACGGACCCCGGTCTTTGGTCAGGCTCACCAGCTGTTCCACCAGAAGCTCCGTTTCCGGACGGGGAATCAGGGTGTCCTGGGTCACCTTGAAATCATACTGGAGGAACCCTTTGTGTCCCAGAATATAGGCCACCGGCTCCCGGGCCGCCCGCCGGGCCACATAGCTCCGGTACTGTTTCAGTTCCTGTTCTTCCAGGGGCTCATCGAAATTGGTGTACAGCTGGATCCGGCTTTTGTCCAGCACAGCACAAAGCAGCACTTCCGCATCCAGGCGCGGATTTTCCACGCCTTTGGAGCTGAAGTACTGCTGAGTCCACTGAAGGATTTTCAATATGGTCCAAACGGTTCTTTGTTCCTGCATCTTATTTCACCTGCTGGAGTTTCTTGGCCTGTTCCGCCATCATCAGGGCATCCAGGAGTTCATCCAGGTCCCCGTTGATGATGTCCGGCAGCTTGTGGAGGGTGAGCCCGATCCGGTGGTCGGTGACCCGGCCCTGGGGATAGTTGTAGGTCCGGATCCGTTCACTCCGGTCTCCGGTGCCCACCTGGCTTTTCCGTTCCGCCGCGGTGGCCGCCCGCTGTTTTTCCTGTTCCGCTTCCAGGATCCGGGACCGGAGCACCCGCAGGCACTTTTCCCGGTTCTTGGCCTGGGATTTTTCGTCCTGGCACTGGGCCACGATCCCGGTGGGGATGTGAGTCATCCGGACGGCGGATTCGGTTTTGTTCACGTACTGGCCCCCGGCCCCTCCGGCCCGATAGGTATCCACCCGGATATCCGCCGGGTTCAGTTCGATATCCACTTCCTGGGCTTCCGGCATCACCGCCACGGTCACCGTGGAGGTGTGGACCCGGCCCTGGGATTCCGTATCCGGCACCCGCTGGACCCGGTGGACCCCGCTTTCAAACTTCATGTGGCTGTACACATCGGTGCCGGACACCATGAACACCACTTCCTTGAAGCCCCCCAGGCCAGTGGGACTGGAATCCATCAGTTCCACCTTCCAGCCTTTCTGTTCTGCATACCGGGTGTACATCCGGAACAGGTCCCCGGCAAACAGGGCCGCTTCGTCTCCCCCGGCTCCCGCCCGGATCTCCATGATGATGTTCTTTTCATCGTTGGGATCCTTGGGCAAAAGCAGCAGGGTCAGTTTTTCCTCATAGGCCTCCAGCTGAGGCTGGAGTTCCTTCATTTCCTCTTCCGCCATGGCGGTGAGTTCCTGGTCTTCCCTGGCTTTGACAATGGCTTCATCGTCCTTCCAGGTGTCCACCAGTTTTTTGTAGTCCCGGTACACCGTGACGATCTCCGTCAGTTTGGAATGGGCCTTGGTGTATTTCAGCCACTCCTCCTGCCGGGCGATCACTTCCGGATCGCTGATCTTGGCTTCCAGGTCCAGGTACCGGTCTTCCAGGTCCTGGAGTTTATCCAAATTCTCAAACATAGGCGTTCCCCGTCATTCAATGATTTCTTCCGGCGGCAGCACCGCTTTCAGGGAAGCGATGGCCACTTCGATCTGGTCGTCGTCCGGCTGCCGGGTGGTCAGTTTCTGGAGGGCCAGCCCCGGCAGTATGGCGGCCCGTACCCAGGCCTTGTCCATATGCTTTCCTGCAAACCGGATGATTTCGTAGCTGATCCCGGCCACCACCGGCATCAGGAGGATCCGGGACAGGATCCGCTCCCACAGGCTGGGCCAGCCCAGAAAGGCAAAGATGAAGATCCCGATGAGCATGACAATCATCAGGAAATTGGTGCCGCACCGGGGATGGAGAGTGGAAAAGGGCCGTACGTTCTCCACCCGCAGAGGCAGCCCGTGTTCATAGGTATAGATGGTCTTGTGCTCCGCCCCATGGTACTGGAACACCCGCTGGATGTCTTTCTGCCGGGAAATCCCCCAGATGTACAGGAGGAAAATGGCCAGCCGCATAAGCCCTTCGCACAGGTTCAGGACCATGGGCCCCACTCCCTGGTTCTGGAGCAGCTTCATGGCCCCGGTGGGCAGCACCACGAACAGCAGCACCGCCAGTCCGATGGAAACCGCCATGGTCCCTGCCATTTCCAGGCTGCTCATGGATTCTTCCCCGTCCTCTTCGTCCCCGGATACCTGGGCGGAAAAAGACAGAGCCTTCATGCCGTACCCCAGGGATTCCACCAGGGAAACCACCCCCCGGAGGAAGGGCTTCTTCAGGATGGGATACCGGTCGCTGATGCTTCCTGCAGGCTTCAGGTCCACGGTAATCTCTCCGTTGGGTTTGCGCACCGCTACGGCAATCTTCCCCGGTCCCCGCATCATCACTCCTTCGATGACCGCCTGGCCACCGACACTTAATTTTTTGGTCATACCATGACTCCCTGGATACAAGAAAAGGAGTGCTGCAATGTCTGCAAGTCACTCCCTGTTCAAGCGCATTTTTTATTTTGCGTCTTTGCCGTACCGTTTGTTGAATTTTTCGATCCGGCCTCTGGCAGACATATCACGCTGCTTACCAGTGAAGAAAGGATGGCATTTGGAGCAAACGTCCACCCGCAGTTCCTTTTTCACACTGCCAGTTTTGAATGTATTCCCACAGCCACAAATCACGGTGCATTCACCGTAGTTAGGATGGATACCCTTTTTCATTATGAAACACCTCTTTCTGAAATTGCATTAATATATCCCGACATTAACGCTTGACAATTATATCATACTCCCCTTGTCCGTGCAAGAGTCCTTCTCCCTATTCCAGGAAAAATCCGGGGGGTTCTCCCCTTTGTCCGGAGGATTCTCCCGGAGTGCCAGCCGGAGGAACACTTTCATGGCCTGGGTCAGCCATTTGTCCTTGTGGTAGAACAGCTGCCGGTACATGTGCATGTGGAAATCCTTCACCTGGAGGATCTGCAGCCGGTCCCGGTAGGGGCTGTTTTCCACCACGTACTGGGGCAGGAAGGACAGGCCCAGTCCCCGCTGGACCATATCCAGGATGAATCCGGTATCGCTGACTTCCAATATAGGGTTCAGGGCCAGCTGCCGGGCCGCCAGCTGCTGGTCCAGGCTCAGCCGGTAGTTGTCTGCCTTTTCCGTCAGGAAAAAGGGTTGGCGGATCACCTGGTCCAGTTTCAGGTCTTTTTCCCGGGCCAGCGGAGAATCCACAGAACACACAAACACAATATTCTCCTGTTTCTGGAAAACCTTTTCCCATTTTCCATCATATAAAGGCTTGTCCAGTACATACACCAGATCCACCTTGTTGTGGTTCAGGGCGTCCAGCAGCACACTGGGCGAATCGATGGTGATGGTGATATGGAGCTGTGGCAGGTTCCGGCATACGTAATCCATCACCTGGGGCATGTGGGCCTTGCACAGGCTTTCGATCATGCCGATCCGCAGGGCTTCTGCCGGCGGCCGGTTGTGCATCACATTCTCCAGTTCCTCCACCTCCTGGAGAATGGGCAGTACCCGCCGGGCCAGCTGCCTGCCAGGAGGAGTCAGAGTTACCTGCTTGCCCAGCCGGTCAAAAAGACGGACCCCCAGCTCATTTTCCAGAGAATGAATTTGTACACTGAGGGCGGACTGTGAGTACCCCAGTTCCTTCGCCGCTCGGGAGAAACTTTCCAGTTCCATAATTTTCAGAAAGCTTTTTAATTCTCTTAGTTCCATTTTGTCAACAGCCCCTTGTTGTTATTAAAAATTTTCATCGATTAAATCGAGTTTATTAATTTGCTTTATGAGTACAACCATAGTACACTGAATAAACAGAAAAGTCAAACGCAAGCTTCCCAGCCGGCGGGAAGCGGTTTGTCAAGTTCAGGGGAGGTTAGTTTTCATGAAACTCGGTCTTGTACCAAAAATCATCATCGCCATTATCATTGGTATCCTTATTGGGCAGTATCTGCCGGAAGATGTCTGCCGTACCGTCGTTACTCTTTCCGGCATCTTCAGCAATTTCCTGAAATTCGTCATTCCTTTGATGATTCTGGCCTATGTGACCATGGGCATCGCAGATCTGAGCCAGGGCGCAGGCAAGCTGCTCCTGATTACCGCCATTATCGCCTACGGTTCCACCCTGATTGGCGGGACCTTCTCCTTTACCGTAGCAGACACCCTGTTCCCGTCCTTCATCAGCGCCGGGGTGCTGGAAGAACTGGCCAAGACTGCCGGCAAGAGCCTGCCGCCCTTCTTCTCCATTTCCATTCCGCCCATCCTGGACACCATCTCTGCTGTGGTGCTGGCCTTCATCGTGGGCCTGTGCCTGTCTTCCCTCCGGGGCAAGGAAATCGGGGATACCCTGTACAACTGCTTTAAAGATTTCTCCAAGATCATCGACCAGGTCCTGACCCATGCCATTGTTCCCTTCCTGCCGCTGTACATCTGCGGCACCTTTGTGGACATGACCCGTTCCGGCAAGACCTTCGTGATCCTGAGTGTTCTCTGGAAAGTTTTCCTGGTGGTCATCGCCATGCATCTGATTCTGTTGTTCGTACAGTTCATGGTTGCCGGTTCCTTCAGCGGGAAAAACCCCTTCACCCTGATGAAGAACCAGATCCCGGGCTATACCACCGCCCTGGGGACCCAGTCTTCCGCAGCCACTATTCCGGTCAACCTGGAATGCTCCAAGGCTGACGGCGTCTGCGAACAGATCCGCAACTTCGTGATCCCTCTGTGCGCCAACATCCATATGTGCGGTTCCATGATCACCATTACTGCTTGTGCCACGGCGGTCTGCCTTATGTACCAGATCCCCATCCACCTGGGCACGGTCATTCCCTTCATCATGACCCTGGGGGTTGCCATGGTGGCTTCTCCGGGTGCTCCCGGCGGTTCCATCATGACGGCCCTGCCCTTCCTGTGGATGATCTTCGGGAAAGAACAGGGCGACCCCAACGGCCCCATCTGCGCCCTGATGGTTGCCCTGTACATTACCCAGGATTCCTTCGGGACCGCCTGCAACGTATCCGGGGACAATGCCATCGCCGTAGTGGTGGACAAAATCTACAAAACCTGGATCAAAAAATAATTTCCGTCAAAAGCGTTCCATCTCCATCTGATCCCCTTCTGCAGTTGTCTGCTTGACAAGATTCAGGCACCATGGGTATGCTGTCAGGGAAACATCCGACAATCCTTCCTGTTTTACCGGATTTCCCTGACAGCCTGCTCCCTGCGTCCGGTTCCGGTCAGACAGAGAGAATGGAACGTTTTTTTATTTCACTTTCAGGAGGTTCATCATGAACATTTTCGATATTATCGGGCCGGTGATGATCGGTCCTTCCAGTTCCCACACTGCCGGTGCCGTCCGTCTGGGACGGGTGGCCAACAAGCTGCTCCAGAGCGAGCCCAAGGACATTAAAATCGAACTGTCCGGTTCCTTCGCCAAAACCTACAAAGGCCACGGCACGGACAAGGCCCTGCTGGCCGGGATCCTGGGGTACCACAGCTATTCTGAAGAGATCCGCAGCATCTTCTCCATTGCGGACAAAAAAGGCATCCATTACACCTACATCCCCACGGAGATCCCCAATTCCCATCCCAACACCGCCCGGATCCAGGTGACCTGTGCTGACGGCAGCCAGCACACGGTCCAGGGAGCCAGCATCGGCGGCGGCAACATCCGGGTGGACTATGTGGACGGCATGAAGGTGGACTTCACCGGGGAACGGAATACCATCCTGGTGCCCCATTACGACCGGCCGGGGGTCATTGCGGCTGTAACCAATATTATGTGGCAGAAACACAAGGACATCAACATCGGCAGCTTCCGGCTCACCCGTCCCGTCAAGGGCGGCATTGCCATGATGACCATCGAAGTGGACGGGATGCCCCCGGCGGATGTAATCGACGCCATCCGTTCCGTCCAGTACGTTACCAACGTAATCCTGATCCGTGCCATTTAAGGAGGAAACCATGTTTACCTATACATCCATTGCTGAACTGGTGGAAGCCGCAGAAAAAAGCGGCAAAAAAATCAGCGAACTGGTCCTGGCTGACCAGGCGGAATCCATGGAACAAAGCCAGGCAGAACTATTCGACCGGATGTCCACCGATCTGGACGTAATGATCGATGCGGTGAAATTCGGAGAAAAGAAAGACCAGAAGTCCACTTCCGGACTCACCGGCGGGGAAGGCTGGAAAATGAACGACTACACCGCCCGGACCAACGGCGGCCTCTCCGGCACCATCATCGACCACGCCATTGCCCGGGCCCTGTCCGTAGCAGGCTGCAATGCCTCCATGGGCCGGATCGTGGCCACCCCCACCGCCGGCAGCTGCGGCATCCTCCCTGGCTGTCTCCTGACCATGATGGAAGAAAAGGGCATGGACCGGAAGAATGTGATCATGTCCATCTTCACCGCCGGCGCTTTCGGTATGGTCATCGCCCAGAACGCCTGCATCGCCGGGGCCCAGGGAGGCTGCCAGGCAGAATGCGGCAGTGCTTCCGGCATGGCAGCGGCAGCCCTGGTGGAACTGGCCGGGGGCACTCCCCAGATGGCGGCGGACGCCTGTGCCATGGCCATTGCCAACCAGCTGGGCCTGGTATGTGATCCGGTGGCCGGACTGGTGGAAATCCCCTGCATCAAGCGGAACGCCAGCGGGGTGGTCATCGCCTTCTCTGCAGCGGACATGGCCCTGGCCGGGATCCGTTCCTGTATCCCGGTGGATGAATGTGTAGAAGCCATGCGGGCTGTGGGCAGCGCTCTCCCCGCCTCCCTGAGAGAAACCGCCGGCGGCGGCCTGGCCGTCACCAAGACAGGGAAGAGATTGAAAGAGCAGGTGTTTGGGAAGGAATAAAAAAAGGAGCTGTTGCGCATGCAACAGCTCTTTTTTTATATTCTCTCAAACACCCCGATGAACACGGCCATCAACGTCAGTCCCACTCCCAGGGACCAGGCGCAGAGTTTTTTCTCTATGGGCTGGAGGGGGAAGTATTCTTCTTCGTCAGCCTCCAGTTGGGCGGCATGGACTTTGGCCCCGGTGGGACGGACCACCTGTCTTTCATAATACTGATCGGCGGTGGAATGGACGTTGGTAAGGATTTCGCTTTCCATATTATATCCCTTCTTTCTCACAAAAAGATCTTACAGGGTAGGCGGCAGGATGCCGTGATAGAAAATGTAGGAGATGCCCAGGCCCACCCAGATGATGAACCCGGCCAGGGCTACGGAATAGACCCCGATCACCCGGCCCAGGCCGGCTTTCCACAGCTTCCGCACATTGGTCACCAGGCCGATGGAGAAGAAGCACAGGCCGAAGAACACCGCCCGGAGCAGGTTGGCCTGACCGGCACCGGCTTTGGCCCCGGCCACAATGGAGGGATGGGCCCAGCCCGCCAGGAAGATCCCCACCAGAGCCAGGACGAAGCCCAGGATGAATTTGGGGAACCGGTTCCAGATTTCCTTTTTGGATACCTTTCCGCCGCCGGCAGCAGCCTTGGGATCATTCAGATGGTACACGGACCAGACCACCGCCAGGATAAAGGACCAGACTCCGATGAAAATGTCGATGAACACTTTGGAAGTGGTGGCCGCCATGAGGATCCATCCTTCCTGGTACCGGACCCCGAACAGTTCCAGGGCCCGGCTGCGGATCAGGCTGTCCGCAATGGCCCCGGAAGCTACGGCGCCTCCGTCACTTTTCACCACAAGACCCAGCCAGGAGCCGGCCACCATGGGATCCCCGGGCAGGAAATAGGCAGCGGCAAAGGGCAGGATCAAAAGTTCCACTGCCACGAACACAATGATTACGGAAGCCAGGATGGTGGGGATGATCTGCCGGGCTTTGATGGCGCTGCCGGTGGCAATGGCGGCGGCCACCCCGCAGATGGAGATCCCGGAAGCCATGGGAGCGGCCCATTCCGGAGTAAACTTGAAGAATTTCCGGGCCACAAAATACACCACCGGCCAGTAAATCAGGTAGGCTTCCACCACGGCGCACAAACCCCGGAGGATTACGGTGCTGGCCAGACCCAGGGCACTGATGGCCTGGATCCCGATGTTGGCTCCCAGGATCACGATGCCGGTCTTGATGTACCATTCCGGTTTGCCTGCATGGGAGAGATATTTGGCCAGGCCGGGAAAGAAGTTCCCGATTACCAGTCCGGCCAGCAGGGCGAACACAAAGCCCAGTTCTCCCAGGCTCAGGGACCAGCCGATGTGGAAGGCTTCCCGTTTGTTGGGCGTGGCGGCCAGGTAGGCGTAGTTCCCCAGGATGTTGGACAGGATGGTGATCCAGTAGATCACCGAAAAGCCCCCGGCGAATTTTTTCACATCCGCCTTCATGAAATGAGCCCCCAGGGAGGTGACTGCCAGGGTGAACACCCAGGTGGCTGCCAGAGCCCCGGCACTGCCCAGCCAGGCATAGGCCTTGGATCCGGTGCCCACCGCTTTGGCAGGATCGATCCACACTCCAAAGGTGGCCGCCCATCCCAAAAGGTCAAAGCCCCAGATCTTTCCCAGACCCAGGAGCGTAATGAACAGGCCCAGCCATACGGCCCACCAGTCTTCGCTGCCCAGCAGCCCTGTGGGACGGACTGCCGGGATTTTCGTTTCGTTTGCCATGATAACCACCTCATCTGTATTTTGCTCCGGTGGCCGCAAAAAAGCGCCACCTGTCCGACAGATGGCGCGCAATAGAAAAACCATGGGTCTGCACTGACTCATCTGCCGGGATCTTTCCCGCTGACCAAGCATCCGGGATATTTCCCGCCGCTGCAGCTTCCCAGGGGCCAGTCCCTCCGCTGCTGATGATGTTCCGTGCAGAGCTGTTCATTTGTCCAAAGACCGGTTATACAGTCTCCGTCCCGCCGCTGCTGCACATTCGGCAACAACAGCAACACATCGTGTACGTTCCCATGATTCTTCTCCCCGTTTCAGATTTAGAATTCATATAATTTCACTATGCATTAAATGCATGAGGAAAGTATAGCTAATTAGTGGGAATTTGTCAAGAAAAAAAATGGAGCAGCACGCCCCATTTTTTTTCAGCGGTCAGCCGTCAATCCCTCCATCTTCTCCAAAAAAATGGCCAGGATCAAGAGATCCGCACAGCCTCCCGGGCTGATGTTCTTTTTTACGAAGCTTTCGTTCAGGTCCCAGACGGCCTGGAGTCCTTCCCGGGTGAAGGCGCCCCCTTTGTCCAGCACGGCCCCGGCCTCTTTCTGGGCCTGTTCCAGGGTAGCCTGGTCGGACCGGCTGAGGATGTTGGTGTCTTCCACTTGGCTCAGGAGCAGCAGCAGGGTCTGGATATAGGCCTCGTTGTCCGGTCTCCCTTCCTGCCGAAACTTCCGCAGAGCCGGCAGGGCGATTTTTGCCACCGCCGGGAACCCGTCCATGGCTTCCCCCCGGATTCCCCGGCACCCCTGTTCCACATAGAGCACTTCTCCGTGGGTGTGGGGATGGTACCGGTCGATTTTGGCAAAATCCCGTTCCAGAAGAGGTGTCACCGCCGCTCCGATTTCCCGGAGCACCGCCTCGCTTTCCACCTTTCCGGTCCGGGCCAGGTGACGGAGGGTGAAGCTGGTCACAAGGCCCAGGGAAAAGATGATTCCCTTGTGGGTGTTCACATTCCCGGTAGCCCGGAACATGGCCTTTTCCGCCGCCGCCCCCATGGGCCGGAGGGCGGCAAACAGGGCTTCGTCCTCCCCTTCCCAGTTCCAGCCTTTTTCAGCCATCTGCCGGAGATGGGGCACAATGGCGTCAGTACTCCGGGCAAAGGTGTGCCAGTCCATGTCCCGGTGAGCGCCCGGATTGTCCCGGTCCACCAGCCCCGGTTTGGGAGTGGCATCCACTTCTCCCTGGAGTCCCTGGCGCAGTGCCTGTTCCACCCGATCCATGAGAAAATTTTCCAATATCCGGTGGATGTTCCGCACCAGCACCGGCACACTGTGCTTCCGGCTCCGGGCGCAGGCCTGGGCCGGCTGGGAGCACACCAGGCACAGCCGGCCGGGGAGCCCGATGTCCGTCCGGGAAATCTTGTGCCCGTCTTCTGCCAGCACATCCATGTCATAGAGCCGGCCCAGCCGGTCCTGTCCTTCCATGGTGCAGGCGATTTTCTTGATACGGAGGGCATCCCCGTCCAGTACATAGTATTTTTCATAGCCGGTTTTCCAGTCAATGACCTTCTGGAACAGGATGGGGATCCCGGCTTCTGCCAGGGCCTTTTCCAACCGGCGGATTCCCTCCAGGAACCCCAGATGGATCAGGACAGAAGTCTTCACCGGCCCCGGGATGTTCTGGGTGAAGAACAGCAGCGGCTTGTGATACCGCTCCAGCAGTTTTTTCTGGGCGGCAGCACGGCCGTCCCGGGCCAGGAGCATATCCGGCACTTCCACAGCCGGGCCGGCCAGATGGATTACAGGTTCTTTCATAGAGTCATGGTTCCTTCCTTGTTTTCCCCAGGGTCCGGATCAGTTCGATGAAGGCCCGGGCATAGGGGCTGAGATAGGCGTCCTTCCGGCAGCATACATAGCAGTACCGTTTGTTGGCCACGCCCAGTAAAGGATACAACACACACTTGTCCTGTGACAAGAAGTAATTGTCCAGATACACATCCGGGCAGATGAACACTGCCTCCATGGCGGATACCAGCCGTTTCCCCACTTCGATGCTGGAGGTTTCCAAGATCACATTGGGTTTGATTTCATAGACGCTGAACAGGGTATCCTGGACCCGGCGTACATTGTGGCCTTCGGTAATGGAGACGAATTCCTCGTTCTTGGCTTCGGTGATGTGGATGGGGGTCCCGGGCTTCACCCGCTGGGCCAGGGTGGTCATTTTGTTGGCTACCAGCACCACGTCTTCCGTTTCCACCAGTTCATACTTCAGTTCGTCGTTGGTGGGCGTGGTGGTGAGCACCGCCAGGTCCACGCCCCCGTTGAGGACTTCGTTTTCCGTAATGTTGCTGCCCGCTTCATGGATCTGGAGCTTGATATGGGGATACCGCTGACGGAACACCGGCATCACTGCGGGCAGCATCTGCATGGCCCGCTGGACCGGGATTCCCAGCCGCAGGGTGCCGTACCCTTCATATTGGATATCCGCCACCTCATGGAGCAGATTGGAGCTGATGGTGATCACCTGTTTCACCGCTGCAATGTATTTTTTCCCCGCTTCCGTCAGCACAATGGGATTGGTGTTCCGCAGGAAGATGGGAGCCCCCAGGTATTTTTCCACCGCCTTGATGGTCTGGCTCAGGGCCGGCTGGGATACGTGCATGGTCTTGGAAGCATTGGTGATGCTCCCTTCCTTGATGATTTCCATAATATACTGCGCATGTTTCAGGTTCATAACACCCTCCGTTTCCTTTTTTTTCCCAAAAATTCCCCTATTTCCAAAGAAGTTTTAATTTCTTATATTTTGACACAATTGCACAAATCCCCGTACCCCGCATGGAGTGGGAGTTTCTGCCGTTTGATAAGGAATGACTTATACAGATTATATCATTATTTATATTCGATTTCCAATTTTTCCTGTGATACTATCAAAGTGCATCATAATGTACAATGTACGATTTTCAGAAGGAGTGATTTTAATGGAATTGAAGAAGGCAGCCATGGCTGGCACTGTTGAGTCTTCCGATGCCCAGATCACGGTAGAACCCGGGACCAACGGCATTGAGCTCACCATTGAAAGCAGCGTCATCCATCAGTATGGACGGCAGATCAAGGCTGTTGTCCTGGATACCCTGAAGAAACTGGACGTAACCAATGCAAAGGTTTCTGTTGTGGACAAGGGCGCTCTGGACTGCACTTTAAAAGCACGCGTGGAAGGCGCAGTGTTCCGTTCTGTCAACGAGGATCCTGATACGCCGAATCCCTGGGAGGTGCTGTAAGATGGTTATCAATACGAATCCGAACTTCAAGCGTCTGAGAAGATCCATGATGTTCCTGAACGCTCAAAAACCGAGCCTGGTCAAAGACCCGTATGTATACAAACCCGATTCCATTATGCTGGACCTGGAAGATGCCGTTGCAGAAAACCAGAAGGATGCTGCCCGGTACTCCCTGTTCCATGCCCTGAAAGAAATCGATTATCATGGCTGTGAAAGAGTGGTCCGGATCAACGGTCTGGAAACTCCTCACTGGAAAGAAGATATCCGTGTTTCCGTTGCCGGCGGCTGCGACGCCATCCGTCTGGCCAAGACTGAATCCGGCAAGGACATCAAGACTGTGGAAGAACACATCCTGGCCGCTGAAAAGGAATTCCACCGTCCCATCGGCAGCACCCTGATCATGGCTGCCATCGAATCCACCAAAGGGATGCTGAACCTGTATGACATCTGCACCTCTTCCGACCGTCTGTTCGGGATTGCTCTGTCCGGCGGGGACTACACCCGTGACCTGCAGACCAGCATTTCCAAGAGCGGTGTGGAACTGATGGGCGCCCGTCAGCAGATGGTAATCACCGCCCGTGCCACCGGCCGTATGTGCTTCGATACGGTGTACACCGACCTGGACGACATGGAAGGCTTCCGCAAGGATGTGGAAATGATCAAACAAATGGGCTTCGATGGGAAATCCATCATCAACCCCCGTCAGATCCCTGTCTGCCATGACGTGTTCACCCCGACTGAAAAACAGATCCGCTGGGCGGAAGCTGTGGTACGGGAAATCGATACCAAGAAAGCCATGGGTATCGGTGTATTCCAGCTGAACGGCAAGATGCTGGATATCGCCTTCTATGACGGCGCCAAGAGAACCATTTCCATGGCCAAGGCTGCCGGTGTGTACAAGGGGGATTTATAAGATGAAGAACGCAGTAGGTAGAGAGATTCCTGAAGAAATCCTGAAGCTGACCGGGAAAGACGCTTTTGCCGGCAGCTATGCCAAACATCAGAAAGTATACCAGGCCGCAACCCACAAAGTTGCCCCTGTGATTGACCCCAACTACAGCAAAGTAGTGGATTCCATTGAAGAAGTCCTGAAGAAATGCGGCATCAAAGACGGCATGACCCTGGGCTTCCACCATCATTTCCGTGAAGGGGACTATGTGGTGAACATGGTTATGGAAGCTGTCCACAAAATGGGCATCAAAGACCTGACCATCTGCGCCACCTCTCTGGGCAAGGCTCAGAACGCCATCGTTCCCATGATCGAAGACGGCACCATCACCAACATCCAGGCTTCCGGCGTACGGGGCAAGATCGGTGAAGCCATCTCCAACGGCAAACTGAAAGGCCTGGCCATCATGCGCAGCCACGGCGGCCGTGTCCGTGCCATCGAATCCGGCGAAACCCACATCGACATTTCCTTCATCGGTGCTCCCAGCGCTGATGACATGGGGAACTGCCGTGCAGTAGGCAGCCAGAACGGCGCTGACTGCGGCGTGCTGGGCTATGCTGCCGTAGACGCCCAGTATGCGGACAAAGTGGTTGTGGTTACCGATACCCTGGTACCCTTCCCCAACGTGCCTGCTTCCATCGACATGACCAACGTGGACTATGTGGTCAAAGTGGACGCCATCGGCGACCCCACCAAGATTGCCACCGGTGCTGCCAAACCCACCACCGACCAGAGAAAGCTCCTGATGGCCAAGTATGCCGCTGACTTCATGGTGCACACTCCCTGGTACAAAGATGGGTTCATCTACCAGACCGGCGTAGGCGGTGCTTCCATTGCCTCCACCAAATTCCTGGCAGAACATCTGCGGAAAGACAACATCCACATCGGGGTTGCCATGGGCGGTATTGCCCAGGCCATCTGCGAACTCCAGCATGAAGGCCTGATCGACAAGATTGCCGACACCCAGGATTTTGACATGGCTTCCATCGAAGACATCAAAACCAACCCCAACCATTACGAAATCACCACCTCCCAGTATGCCGATCCCTTCAACAAGGGCGCTTATGTGAACAAGCTGGATTATGTAATCCTGGGCGCACTGGAAGTGGATACCCACTTCAACGTCAACGTTGTGGTAGGTTCTGACGGCGTGATCACCGGGGCTCAGGGCGGCCATCCGGATACCGCTGCCGGTGCCAAATGCACCATCGTCATTGCTCCGCTGCTCCAGGGCCGTATCCCGGCTATCTGCACCGAATGCACCACGGTCACCACTCCTGGTGAAACCGTTGACGTGGTTGTCACCGACTACGGCATTGCCATCAACCCCCGCCGTCAGGATATCATCGATGCTGTAAAAGACACCGATCTTCCCATCTGCACCATCGAAGAACTGCGGGATACCGCATACAAGATGGTAGGCACTCCTGACCCTGTACAGTTCGGCGACCGGATCGTGGGCATCATCGAAGCCCGTGACGGTTCCGTTATGGACGTAGTCCGTCAGGTTAAGAAAGCGGAATTCTAATTCCATAAGTGAAAAAGCCATCCTTTCGGGGATGGCTTTTTTATTCTCCGATCCCTCACCCCCTTTTTTAAAATATTCTTAAATTATCTCTATTTATGTTCAAATGAAACAATTTCGCTTTTCTTCTGAAACCCGCATACAGCCTAGGGTTGCACCGTTTCTATAAGTATATGCTTATGAGATTTATTCCGATTTTTATATTCGTTTTCAATATGTTCATATGTTACTATGTATGAGTGTTATGCACTATTTTCCGGTTCCCGGACTTGCCCGTCCAGGGAACACCCCATTTTATTTCCAAAGGAGGAAATTGCACTATGTTTTTGGGCGTTGTTGGTTTCTTGATGGTTGTCATCATTGTGGCAGCTCTGATCCGTGGTAAATCCAACCCGGTTCCTCTGTTCGTGATGGTTCCCGTCATCGCTGCTCTGATCTGCGGGTTCACTCCTGTACAGATCTTCGATTTCGTAAAGGCCGGTGTTTCCAAGACCTGGTCCACCGCAGTACTGTTCATCTTCTCCATCGTTTACTTCTCCATGATGGGTGATATGGGCCTGTTCGATCCTATGGTAAACTGGCTGGTGAAAAAAGCCGGTTCCAACATCGTAATGGTTACCATTGCCACCGCCTGCATCGCCGTTATCTCCCACCTGGACGGCGCTCTGGCTTCCACCCTGCTGATCACCATCCCTGCCATGCTGCCGATTTACAAGAAACTGCACATGCGTCCTGTGGTGCTGGTGTGCATCATCGGTGCAGCCATGTCCATCATGAACCTGCTGCCCTGGGGCGGCCCTGTGGCCCGTACCGGCGTGGTGCTGAATGCTGACGTAAACGCTCTGTGGCAGCAGCTGCTGCCCCTGCAGGGCGTTGGTCTGATCATCCTGCTGGTATTCGCCGCTTACATGGGCGTTATGGAAAAACGCCGTGGAGCTGGTCTGAACCCTACCGGCAAAGCCGCTCAGCTGTCTGACGACGACGAAGACAAATCCGCTGACGATGATCTGTCCGCTGAAGATGCTGAATTCATGCGCCGTCCCAAGATGATCTGGTTCAACGGGATCCTGACCCTGTTCGTCATCGGCCTGCTGTGCTTCACCAAGATTCCTCTGTATGGTGCCTTCATGTTCGGTCTGGCTGTGGCCCTGGTTGCCAACTTCCATTCCGCCAAAGACCAGGCCCGTGCCATTAAGATGCACGCTGCCACCGCTCTGACCATGCCCATGATCCTGCTGGCTTCCGGCGTATTCCTGGGTGTGCTGTCCAAGACCGGTATGATGAAGGCTATGGCTCAGATGCTGATTGCCATCGTTCCTACCGCTCTGGGGCCCCATCTGCAGGATGTATTCGGGTTCTTCGCCGTGCCTATCGGCATGATGCTGGGTACCGACTCTTACTTCTTCGGCCTGCTGCCTCTGGCCATCGGTGTTGGTCAGCAGTTCGGCGTTGATCCTCACAACATGGCTATGGCCATGCTGATCGGGAAGAACTACGGCGTTATGGTTACTCCTCACGCTGCCACCACCTTCCTGGCCTGCGGCCTGGCTGGCATCTCCATCAAAGAACTGCTCACCTTCTGCGCACCGCGCCTGTGGGTCCTGTCCTGGATCTCTCTGGCCTGCGGCCTGATGCTGGGTCTGTTCCATCTGTAAGATTCATAAAAAAAAGCCACCCCTTTGGGGGTGGTTTTTTTGTTACTGGTCCGCGTTTTCCCAAGAAGTTTTTATTGCTGTGAAAGTCTGAAAATTATATCCATTCCCCGAGCCCCGCATGGCACCTTGTTTCTGGCCTGTTTTATAAGAATTTTCTTATATATCGCATATTCATATTTATATTAGTTTTCAGAAAGTTCATATGTTACCATGGTGGCGTAAGGAAAAGGATTCATCTTTCATCCGCTCCCGGATGCCTGCCCGCTCCGGAGGCAAAAATCCATTCAAAGGAGGAAATGCATTATGTTCTTGGGCATTGTTGGTTTCCTGATGGTTGTGATTATCGTGGCCGCTCTGATCCGCGGTAAATCCAACCCGGTACCTCTGTTTGTGATGGTACCTGTGATTGCGGCTCTCATCTGCGGGTTCTCCCCTGCGGAAATCTTTGGCTTTGTAAAAGCCGGGGTGAGCAAGACCTGGTCTACGGCTGTACTGTTCATCTTCTCCATCGTTTACTTCTCCATGATGGGTGATATGGGTCTGTTTGATCCCATGGTGAACTGGCTGGTGAAAAAAGCCGGTTCCAACATTGTGATGGTTACGGTGGCCACCGCCTGCATCGCTGTTATTTCCCACCTGGACGGCGCTCTGGCTTCCACCCTGCTGATCACCATCCCCGCCATGCTCCCCATCTACAAAAAGCTCCACATGCGTCCTGTGGTGCTGGTGTGCATCATCGGCGCGGCCATGTCCATCATGAACCTGCTGCCCTGGGGCGGTCCTGTAGCCCGTACCGGCGTGGTGCTGAATGCTGACGTAAACGCTCTGTGGCAGGAACTGCTGCCCCTGCAGGGCGTTGGTCTGATCATCCTGCTGGTATTCGCCGCTTACATGGGGGTTATGGAAAAACGCCGTGGAGCTGGTCTGAATCCTACCGGCAAAGCGGCTCAGCTGTCTGACGACGACGAAGACAAATCCGCTGACGATGACCTGTCCGCTGAAGATGCTGAATTCATGCGCCGTCCCAAGATGATCTGGTTCAACGGCATCCTGACCCTGTTCGTTATCGGCCTCTTGTGCTTCACCAAGATTCCTCTGTACGGTGCTTTCATGTTCGGTCTGGCCGTGGCCCTGGTTGCCAACTTCCATTCCGCCAAAGACCAGGCTCGTGCCATTAAGATGCACGCTGCCACCGCTCTGACCATGCCCATGATCCTGCTGGCTTCCGGCGTATTCCTGGGGGTTCTCTCCAAGACCGGCATGATGAAGGCTATGGCCCAGATGCTGATTGCCATTGTTCCCGCAGCTCTGGGGCCCCATCTGCAGGATGTGTTCGGATTCTTCGCCGTACCCATCGGCATGATGCTGGGTACCGACTCCTACTTCTTCGGCCTGCTGCCTCTGGCCATCGGCGTTGGCCAGCAGTTCGGCGTTGATCCTCACAACATGGCTATGGCCATGCTGATCGGGAAGAACTACGGCGTTATGGTTACTCCTCACGCTGCCACCACCTTCCTGGCCTGCGGCCTGGCTGGCATCTCCATCAAAGAACTGCTCACCTTCTGTGCTCCCCGCCTGTGGGTTCTGTCCTGGATCTCCCTGGCCTGCGGCCTGATGCTGGGTCTGTTCCATCTGTAAGATTCATACAAAAAAGCCACCCCTTCGGGGGTGGTTTTTTTGTCAGCTGTCTGTTGACAGAATGGGCCCGCCTCAGCGGGCCCATTCCTTTACCATCTTCCTCAGCCGCTCTGCCAGTTTCTCTGTCAGCTGGCCTTTTTCCAGCTTCCACTGCCAGTTCCCGGTGGGGGTGCCCGGGGTGTTCATCCGGTATTTTCCCGGAAGGGCCAGCAGGTCCTGGGCAGGGACGATGGTCCAGCGGGCGTTCCGGCTGTACAGATACCGGATCAGGGGCTCCACCAGTTCTGCAGCCCGCTTCCGGTCCGGCACTCCGGCTTCCCGGGGCATTACCATGGCCCAGATTTTCTGGAAGTCATCCTCCTCCAGGTCTTCCTGGAGCCACCCCACCAGGGTGTTGTTGTCATGGGTTCCGGTATAGGCCAGGCACCCGGGTTCCGTGGCAAAATCCCTGATTCCGTCCTCACGGGTCCGGCTGTGGAACTGGAGGATCCGCATTCCCGGCAACCCCAGTTTTTCCCGGAGCTCTGTCACATCCCGGGTGATGATCCCCAGGTCTTCCGCCACAAAGCCCAGGTCCGGCACGGCCTGCTCCACGGCTTCAAAAAGAGCCGCTCCCGGCCCCGGGATCCACCGGCCTTCCCGGGCATCCTGCGCACCGGCTTTCACCCCCCAAACCGCTGCAAACCCCCGGAAATGGTCGATCCGGACCCAGTCTGCCTCTGTGGCCAGCACCTGGAACCGTTCCTGCCACCAGCGCCAGTTTTCCTTTTCCATAGCCTGCCAGTTGTACAAAGGGTTCCCCCACACCTGGCCCGTCCGGCTGAAATAATCCGGGGGTACTCCGGCCACTTCCGTGGGATATCCGTCCCCGTCCAGCTGGAACAGTTCCCGGTGAGCCCACACATCAGCACTGTCTGGTGCCACAAAGAGAGGCATATCCCCCAGGAGGGTGATGCCCCGGTCCCGGGCGGCCCGGCGGATCTGCTGCCAGGCTTTCCAGAACACGAACTGCCCTCCGGCGGCCCTGGTCATCTGGTCTGCCAGCTCCCGGCGGGCTTTCTCCAGGGCCTCCGGCTCCCGGTTTTTCAGTTCTTCCGGCCAGGTCTGCCAAGGCTGCCCGGGAAACCTGCCCTGGAGAGCCCGGAACAGGGCATAATCCTCCAGCCAGTACCGATTCTTCCGGCAGTATACGGCAAATTCCGGGTCCTCTTTCCGAGGCAGCGGGAAGGCCCCGGCAAACAGAGCTTCCTGACCTCCGAAAGCAGACTGGGACAAATAGGGAAAATCTCCCAGCCCTGGCGGATTGAGGGGCAGGATCTGCCAGATCTTCTGGCCGGCAGCCTGGAGGAAATCCAGGAACCCAAGAGCAGAAGCCAGGATCTCCCGGCCGTTTTCCCCGGGCAGGGAAGTGGAATGGAGGAGCACCCCGGCGCCCCGTTCCAGGAGCCTGCCAGGGGCCTTCTCCGGGGCTTTTTCCCGGCACCGGTACACTACAGCGCTCCGAGGCGGCAGATCCAGTACAAAGGAACCTCCCGTAACCGGCACCGGCTTTCTTTCCGTCTGCGTTGCTTCCAGCCAGTCCCCCAGGTTCCATACCGGTTCCAGTTCTCCGTACGCCAGGCCTTCCGTATCCACTTCCGCCTGGAGAGGCTGGTCTCCCCGGTTCAGGGCGATTACAAAGACTCCGTTTTCACCCGGCTGGCCGAACACGTCCCGGCCCCCTTCCAGGAACCTTCCATATACATACCCGTCTCCCCGGGCCCAGAAAGTCTGGAACCGTCCGGTAGACAGGGCAGTATGAGACCGGCGGAGCTGGATCAGGCTCCGGCAGCAGCCTTCCAGCTGTTTGTCCTCCTTCCCCCAGGGGAAGGGCTTCCGGTTCTCCGGGTCCCTGCCCCCGGTGAGCCCGGCTTCATCTCCGTAATACACTGCCGGAGCCCCGGGAAGGGTCATCTGCCAGGCCCGGAGGAGTCCGTTGAGCGCCCGGGCCTTTTTCGGTTCATACCGGGCTTCCAACAGAGTCCGGAGCCGCTCCACGTCATGGCTCCCCAAAAGGTTCAGCATGGCGTACAGATTCTCCCGGGGATAGTTCTCCACCTGCTGCCAGTACCGGCGGTCCGCTCCCTGGGCGTCCGTTTTCCCCAGGGCAAAATCCAGCATCAGGTTTCGGAGCACATAGTTCATCACGCTGTCCAGTTTCCCCCCGGACAGGTACTGGCGCTGGATTCCGTAGCTCTCCTTGTTGGAGGCGTCTTCCCACACTTCCCCGATAAGGGCCGCATCCGGCTCCTTTGCCTTCAGTTCCTGGTAGAAACAGGTAAGGAACCCGTCGGGCAGTTCGTCGGCCACATCCAGCCGCCAGCCGCTTATTCCGGCATCCAGCCAGTGATGGAGCACGCTGTCTTTGTCCCGGATGATGAAATCCAGGTAGGAAGGCTCCGTTTCCGTCACTTCCGGCAGGGATCGGTCCCCCCACCAGCAGCCATAGTCTTCCGGATATTTCCGGAAATGGTACCACTTGTAATAGGGAGAAGCGGGTCCCTGCCAGGCGCCCAGGCCCTTATAGGTCCCGGCCCGGTTGAAGTACCGGCTGTCGGCCCCGGTGTGGCTGAACACCCCGTCCAGGAGGATCCGCATCCCATGGCGCCGTGCTTCCCGGCACAGGATCCGGAAGGTTTCTTCAGAACCCAGGAAGGGATCGATGGCCTTGTAGTCCCCAGTATCGTACCGGTGGTTGCTCCGGGCCTGGAAAATGGGGTTCAGGTACAGACAGTTCACGCCCAGTTCTTCCAGATAGGGAAGCTTTTCCAGGATTCCCTCCAGGGTGCCTCCGTAGAAGTCGTAGTAGGCCACCTGGCCCTCTTTGTCCTTTACATAGCAGGGATCCCCTTCCCAGGCGCTGTGGATCAGGGCTCCCGGCTTTCCCTGGAACCGGTCCGCCGGCACCTTTCCCCGGCAGAACCGGTCCGGAAAAATCTGGTACACCACCGCCTGTTTCAGCCAGGCCGGCGTCACCGAGTCCCGGTCGTAGACGGTAATCTGGAAGGAAGGGGGCTCCCGGTCCCACAGCTGGCCCATTCCTCCCTGTTGGGCCTCATTGTTGCCGTACCAGCAGGTTTCCTCTCCCTGTCGGATCAGAAAATAATACCACACCAGGCAGCCCCGGTCCGGCACGGTGAAGGTGATTCCGTACCGGCGGGACCTGACTTCCGGTTCCTCCCCCGGCTGCCTGGCTTCCGCCCTCTCCGGGGCTTCCTGTTCTTTCTCCGTACACTCCATAGGCAGGAGGATCTCCCGGTCATCCTCCCAGAGACGCAGAAAGACAGCCTCCGTCCCCCGACCCTGCACCACCAGATGCAGGGTCACGGCAGTCCCTCCCGGGACCGCCCCGAAGGGGAAACGGCAGGCTGTCTGACGAGAATCATGATAGGCTGTAATTTCCACGATGCTTATCCTTTTCTATTCCAGCCGGATCCCCGGAGTCCCTTACCGGAACTCCGGTTTTTTCCGGACGGCTTTCCGGACCGGCGTCTTCCGGGCCGTCTTCTTGTGGGCGGCGGTTTTACGGAGGGCCCGCTTCCGGGTGCCGGCAGCTTTGGTCCGCAGTCCTTCCCCCGGTGCCTCTTCCGGCAGTTTTACCGCCACATCTTCCAGTGTCAGCTTCACAGCCGGTGTCGGCGCTTCCCCCGGCCCGGCGATTTTTTCATACAGAGCCTTGTAGGCCCGGGCGGACTTGTCCCAGCTGTTGTCACTGTGCATGGCATTGAGCACCAGCTTTTCCCACACCGTGTCCTCCTCATAGTCGCTGAGCCCCCGTTTGATGGTGAACAGCAGCTCATGGGCGTTGAAGTGGGCAAAGGACAGGCCGTTCCCTTCCCCGGAGAACTTTTCGAAGTTCTGGACCGAATCCCGCAGGCCTCCGGTGGCATGGACTACAGGAATGGTGCCGTATTTCATGGAGATCATCTGGCTCAGGCCGCAGGCTTCGTACCGGGAGGGCATCAGGAAGAAATCCGCCCCGGCATACACCCGATGTGCCAGATCCTCGCTGAACAGGATGTTCACGGACACCTTGTCCGGATACCGGGAGGCCAGGTCCGTAAGGGCCTGTTCATAGGCTTTGTCCCCGGTGCCCACGATCACCAGCTGGATGTCCTCCTGGAGCAGTTCGTCCATGATGCAGGTCAGAAGATCCAGCCCCTTGGCTTCCACCAGACGGGAGATCATGGCAAACACCGGCACCCGCCGGCTCACCGGCAGTCCCAGTTCCTTCTGGAGGGCTTCCTTGTCCAGGGGCTTCCGGATGAACACGTCTTTGTCCGTATAGCCATAGGGGATCCGGGGATCCTCCGCCGGGTCATAGGCCTTTTCATCCATGCCGTTGAGGATCCCGGTGATCTTCCCCTGGCACAGCCGCACATAGCCGTCCATTCCTTCCCCGAAATAGGGATACCGGATCTCTTCCGCATAGGAGGGACTTACGGTGGTCACAGCGTCCGCATATTCCATCCCGGCCTTCAGGTAGTTGACGCAGCCGCCGTTTTCGATTTTCCCACTGTCGAACAGGCTCCGGGACAGCCCCAGTACATCCTCCACGATTTCCGGCCCGTAGATGCCCTGGTATTTCATGTTGTGGATGGTAAACAGGCTTTTGATGCCCTGGTAGAAGGGATCCTTCTGGAAGTCCTCCTTCAGGTACACTCCCATAAGCCCCGTATGCCAGTCGTTGCTGTGGATGATATCCGGCCGGAACCCGATATGGGGCAGCATGGCCAGCACCGCCCGGCAGAAATAGGCGAACCGCTCCCCGTCGTCGAAGAACCCGTACAGGCCCTCCCGTTTGAAATAATATTCGTTGTCGATGAAGAACACCGGCACCCCGTCTTCCAGGGTAATCTTTTCCACCCCTACGTACTGCCGGCGCCAGGCCAGATCCACGGTTCCCTGCCACACCTGTTCCATCCGGCCACCGTATTTTTCCGCCACCTGGGCGTATTTGGGGATCACCAGAGCTGTTTCCACCCCTTCCCGGCGGAGTTTGGCCGGCAGGGCCCCCATTACATCCGCCAGGCCCCCGGTTTTGATGAAGGGCACGGCTTCTGAAGCTGCCAATAACACTTTCATGGGAATCACCTTCTTCTTTCTTTACCCGGGAGATTGACTTTCTTGGTTCCGTCCCCTTCGGTTTTCCTGATTTTTTTCAAATAAAGCACACCCAGAGGCGGCAGGGTCAGCACCAGGGACTGTTCCCGGCCGTGGAAAGGCACCTTTTCCGTTTCCACCAGCACCCGGCCGTCCTCCCGGAGCGTCCCGCACCGGACTCCGCTGCCGCCGAACTCTTCGGCGTCACTGTTGAACACTTCTTCCCAGGCCCCCGGTTCCGGGGCCCCGATCCGATACTCCCGGCGTACCACCGGGGTGAAATTGCACACCACAACGGTTTCCGCATCCGGATCCTGTCCCTTCCGGACAAAGGCAATGACGCTGTTGTCCCGGTCGTCGCAGCTGATCCACTCAAAGCCGGTCCAGTCGTAATCCACCTGCCAGAATTCCGGGTGGTCCAGGTAGAAATGATTCAGCGCCCGGCTGTAAGCCTGCAGTTCCTGATGCTTGGGATAATCCAGCAGCAGCCAGTCCAGCTGCTCCGCATACCGCCATTCGATGAACTGGCCGAATTCCCCGCCCATGAACAGCAGCTTCTTCCCGGGATGGCTCATCCAATACCCGTAAAAGGCCCGGAGCCCGGCAAATTTCTGCCAGTAGTCCCCTGGCATCCGGTCGATGAGAGATTTTTTCCCATGGACCACTTCGTCGTGGGACAGGGGCAGGATGAAGTTTTCCGAAAAAGCATAGTACAGGGAAAAGGTGATCAGGTCCTGGCACCCTTTCCGGTACAGGGGATCCGTGCTCATGTACTGGAGCATGTCGTTCATCCAGCCCATGTTCCATTTGTAGTTGAAGCCCAGGCCTCCCTGATCCACCGGCCGGGACACCAGAGGCCAGGTGGTGGATTCTTCCGCCACCATAAGGGCCTGGGGCTTTTCCCGGAACACCGCCGTGTTCAGCTGCCGGAGGAATTCCACTGCTTCCAGGTTCTCCCTTCCCCCGTATTTGTTGGCCTGCCACTGGCCGTCCTTTTTCCCGTAGTCCAGGTACAGCATGCTGGCCACCGCGTCGATCCGGAGACCGTCGAAATGGTATTCCTCCAGCCAGAACAGGGCACTGGATATGAGGAAGCTCCGTACTTCCGGCCGGCCGTAGTCGAAGTTCATGGTGTCCCAGTCCTTGTTTTCCGCCAGCAGGGGATTCCCGGATTCGTATAAAGGCTCCCCGTCAAAGAACCGGAGCCCGTGGGCATCCCGGCAGAAATGGCCGGGGACCCAATCCAGGATCACCCCGATGCCGTTCCGGTGGAACTGGTCCACCAGATACATGAGATCTTCCGGCTTCCCATACCGGCTGGTGGGAGCAAAATACCCGGTGGCCTGATATCCCCAGGACCCGTCAAAGGGATATTCGCACAGGGGCATGAATTCCACATGGGTATAACCCATGTCCTTCACATAGGGCACCAGGGCGTCCGCCAGTTCCCGGTAGCTCAGGAAGCTGCCGTCTTCATGACGCCGCCAGCTGCCGGCGTGGACTTCGTAGATGTTCATGGGCCCATGGTAGGAATCGTATTTTGCCCGGCTCTTCTGCCAGGCTCCGTCCCGCCACCGGTAGTTCAGGGAAGCCACCACCGAAGCGGTGTCCGGCCGCAGCTGGGCCCGGAATCCATAGGGATCCGCCTTCAGGATGGTTTCCCCGGAAGCGGTGATGATGGCATATTTGTACAGGGTCCCTTCCGGCAGATCGGGAACAAAGGTTTTCCAGATTTCCCCGTCTTCTGCCCGTTCCATAGGGTTGGCTTCCGGATCCCAGTGATTGAAATCCCCCACCACACTGACCTTTTGGGCATGGGGAGCCCAGAGGGAAAAACGGACACAGGGTTTCCTGTGCCATACGGTCCGGTGGGCTCCCAGGAGACGGCAGCTGTTTCCGTTGGTCCCGTTGTGGAACAGGTACATACTGTATGAATCAATGGCACTCAGACGCATAAGGGCTCCTTTCCATGGTTCAGACCCGTACGGGCTTCACCTTCCAGATGTCCCGGGCATACTGGGACACGGTCCGGTCGCTGGAGAAATGGCCGGACTGGGCAATGTTCACCGCCGAAGCCCGGAGCCAGCCCGGCCGGTCCTGATACCGGCGGAGGATTTCCTGATGGGCTTTCCGATAGGCATCGAAATCCTTCAGGACGAAGTATTCATCGTTCCGCCGGAGCAGGTCTTCATACAGCTGACTGAACAGGGGATTGGCCTGGAAGATTTCCAGTACCCGGCGGATTTCCTCATCCTGCCGGTACAGTTCCCAGGAGGAATAGCCCCCCTCCCGGTAGAACTTCTGGACTTCTTCTGCCCGGAGGCCGAAGATCACGCAGTTGGCGTCCCCCACCAGCCGGCAGATTTCCACATTGGCTCCATCCAGGGTCCCCAGGGTAATGGCCCCGTTCATCATGAACTTCATATTGCCGGTTCCAGAAGCTTCCTTGCTGGCAGTGGAAATCTGCTCGCTTACATCCGCTGCCGGGAACAGCCGCTGGCCCAGGGACACATTGTAGTTTTCCAGGAACAGCACCTTCAGTTTTTCCCGCACCCGGGGCTCCCGGTCGATGAGCTGGGAAACAGTATGGATCAGCTTGATCACCACCTTGGCCTCCCCGTAGGAAGCTGCCGCCTTGCCGCCAAAAATAAAGGTCTGGGGCAGAGGCACCGCTTCCGGGTCCTCCAACAGACGGAGATACAGGGAATACACATGGAGGATGTTCAGCAGCTGCCGCTTGTACATGTGGAACCGCTTGATCTGGATGTCAAAGACGGAATGGGGATCGAGGGTGATCCCCTTGGTCTCCTGGACCCACCGGGCCAGGGCATCCTTACGGTCCTGCTTCACCTGTTCCAGTTTTTCCTGGAAGGCCGGGTCGTCCCGGTAGGCCATCAGGTCCTTGAGTTTTTTCGGGTGCCGGATCCACTCCGTACCGATGGTGTCAGAAATGAGAGAAGCCAGAGGTGGATTGGATTCCAGCAGCCACCGGCGGTGGGTCACCCCGTTGGTCTTGTTGTTGAACCGGTCCGGGAACACCTCATAGAAGGGGTGCAGAGTGCTTTCCTTCAGGATTTTCGTGTGGAGCTCCGCCACCCCGTTGACACTGTGGCTGCCCACCACTGCCAGATTGGCCATGCGCACCTGGCCGCCCCAGAGGATGGCCACCTGTTCCGCCTTGTCTTCCCGTCCCGGAAATTTCTTCCGGTAGGCGGCCAGCCACCGGCGGTTCAGTTCTTCCACAATGAGATACACCCGGGGCAGCAGGCTCTGGAACAGGGGAATGGACCACCGTTCCAGGGCCTCCGGCATAATGGTGTGGTTGGTATAGGATATGCTGGATACCGTAAGGTTCCAGGCTTCCTCCCACCCCAATCCCTCTTCGTCCAGAAGGATCCGCATCAGTTCCGGGATTAAAAGGGCAGGATGGGTGTCGTTGATGTGAAGGGCCACATGCCGGGGGAATTCCCGGATGTCCCGGTGGAGCCCCCGGTAGTGGCGGACAATGCTCTGAAGCCCGGCGGATACGAAGAAATATTCCTGCATCAGCCGCAGCTTCCGGCCTTCTTCCGTGGAATCATCCGGATACAGGAACCGGGAGATCTGCTGGGTGGTGTCCTGGTACTGGAGGATCTTCCGAAAGTCCCCGCCCTGGCTGGGGCTCAGGATCCCGTCCGGGGCATATTCTGCCTGCCACAGCCGGAGGGTGTTCACCGTATGGTTCCGGTACCCGGGCACCGGCACGTCATAGGGGATGGCCAGCACCGAGCTGTATCCCTCATGGACGCATTCCAGCCCCCCCTTGCCGTCCGGGCGCATGTAGCAGTTCCCCCCGAACCGGACATGGACCGCCTTGTCCGACCGTTTGGTTTCCCATGGGAACCCGTCCTGGAGCCAGGTATCCGGCAGTTCCACCTGCTGACCGTCCACAATATGCTGTTCAAAAAGACCGTACTGGTACCGGATGCTGCACCCGTGGCCCGGCAGCTGGAGCGCTGCCATGGAATCGATGAAGCAGGCCGCCAGACGGCCCAGGCCTCCGTTCCCCAGCCCCGGATCCGCCTCCTGGGGCAGGATGGCATCCAGATCGAACCCCAGTTCCCGGAGTCCTTCCCGGGCCAGGTCCTCCATGCCGCAGTTCATCAGGTTGGCATCCAGCAGCCGGCCCAGCAGGAACTCGATGCTGAAATAATACACCTGCTTGGCCTGCCGGGAATCGTACCGCTGTTCCGTAGCCAGCCAGTCATCATAGATCAGGTCCTTCACCAGGTTGGCCAGCACCAGGTACACCTTTTTGGGACTCAGGGCTTCCGGTTCCTCATTGAACAGGACCTTGGCCTTCTGGGTGAAGAGACTGACAAATTGTTTTGGATTTTTCCAGGTTTTCGTAATGACCCCGCCTTCCTTTTCCGCAGCCGGACAGGTCAGAGGATATCATACTGGATCACGCACAGGGGCGCATCCGGCTTTCCGTTGAGAAACGCTTCCGGCTGGACTTCCTGGTTCTTGTCGCAGATTACCCGGTCCACCCGGGCTTCTTCGCCGATCACCGTGTTCTGCATGATGATGGAATTCTTCACCACCGCATTCCGTCCCACCCGCACCCGGCGGAACAGGATGGAGTTTTCCACGGTGCCTTCGATGACACATCCGTCCCCCACCAGGGAGTTGGTGACTTTGGCATCCGCCATGTATTTGGCCGGAGCCTCATCCTTCACCTTGGTGTAGATTTTCCGGTCCGGCCGGTACACGGCCTTCCAGTTGTCCAGGTTCAGCATGTCCATATTGGCTTCGTAATAGCTTTTAAGAGAATGGATCCGTTTGGCATAACCCCGGTATTCATAGCCGTAGATTCCGGGATGGGACACGTTCCGGGCCATCACGTCCATAAGATACTGGTTGGGATCCTGGGCAAAGGCCCTGCGGACCATGGCCACGAACAGCCCCCCGTCCAGGAGCATGCTCCCCAGGTATATTTTGTCCCCCTTCTTCAGGGTTTCTGATTTCACCAGTTTGGTCACATGGCCGCTTTCGTTGACGGATACCACATATCCGTCCCCTTCACAGTCCGCTTCCAGGGTCTTGTACACCAATGTCACATCCGCATTCCGGTTCCGGTGATAGTGGAGCAGCTGGTTGTAGTCGATGTTGTGGACCACATCGCAGCCGGAAAGGAGCAGGTAGTGGTTCCGTTCCCGTTCCACGAACCTCAGATTCTTGTAATAAGTCCGGATGTCCCCGGTCTGAGGATTGGTCACTTCCCGGGCCTCGTCCACCGGCAGGTAGAACAGACCGTGCTGTTTCCGGGCCAGGCTCCAGTCCTTACCGGACCGGACATGGTCCAGTACGGAACGGCTGTGGAAGGGCAGCAGCAGCCCCACCGTGTCCACCCCGGCGTTGACCATGGTGGACAGGGCAAAATCGATGAGCCGGTATTTCCCGGCAAAAGGTTCAGAAGCCATGGGCCGTTTCCTGCTCAGTTCCGCCATGTAATTGGGCCCCTGAAGATTGATGAGCCCGATGATGTTGTTATCCATTGACCACCGCTCCTTTCCCGTCCTTCTTTCTGCTGGGGCCTGCCGGCTGGACCTGTGCTTCCAGTCCTTCGCTGCCGGTGACCACATGGTCGTTGCCGAACACTTTGATGCTGCCGGCGGCGCCCCGGATCACTGCGCCAGCCCGTACCCGGCACCGTTCACCCAGGATGGCATGGTCCACCACCGCGCCTTTTTCCACCACCGTACCGGGCATCAGCACCGAATCGGTGACCGTGGCCCCTTCTTCCACCGTTACATTGTAGAAAATCACGGAATGGAACACGTTCCCCAGGATTACCGCCCCTTCCCCGGTGAGAGAACTGATCACCGAGGCATTGGGTCCCACATAGTGGGCGGGCAGGGACTGGTTCCCGGAATAGATCCGCCAGTCGGGGTCGTTGAGGCTGATGGGCGGGTTGTCGGACAACAGGTCCATATTGGCCTGCCACAGGCTTTCAAATGTCCCCACATCCTTCCAGTACCCTTCGAAAGGATAGGCGAAGGTGGGCACTTTGTCTTCCAGCAACCGGGGGATGATGTTCTTCCCGAAATCATGGTCCGAATCCTCCCGAGCCGCATCTTCCATCAGGTACTGTTTCAGCACATCCTTGTCGAAAATGTAGATGCCCATGGACGCCAGGTTGCTTTTGGGCTGGGCGGGTTTTTCCTCGAATTCCCGGATGCTCATATCCTCATTGGCGTTCATGATCCCGAACCGGGACGCTTCGGAAAGGGGTACCCGGAAGGTGCTGACGGTGACCTTGGCCCGGTGCTTTTTGTGGAAAGCCAGCATGGTGCTGTAATCCATGGAATAGATATGGTCCCCGGACAGAATCAGTACATACTGGGGATCGATCATGTCCAGGAAATTCAGGTTCTGGTAGATGGCATCCGCCGTGCCTTGGTACCAGTTGGAGGAATCCTTGTCGTTCATGTAGGGAGGCAGCACAAAGGTGCCCCCGCTGTCCCCGCTGTCCAGGTCCCAGCTGCTTCCGTTGCCGATGTACCAGTTCAGTTCCAGAGGCTGGTACTGGGTCAGGATCCCCACGGTACCGATCCCGGAATTCCGGCAGTTGCTGAGGGTAAAGTCAATGATCCGGTATTTGGCGCCGAAAAGCACCGCCGGTTTGGCCACGTTTTTGGTCAGGACTCCCAGACGGCTGCCCTTGCCGCCGGCCAGGATCATAGCCAGACATTCTATTTTCCTCAAAATCATCGCCTCCTGTAAAGATAGGTGCTGCATGTTTTTCGTATACAACTGTCTGCAAGCTGGTAAGAACAGGAAAATATACCCCTGCAGTCGCTGTCTCTTTGTCTATTTTACCATATTTATGAAAAAAAGGGGCTGTTGCATGAGCAACAGCCCCTTTTTAAGGTCTCAAGTCGTAAGGCTCGGACCACTGGCTAAAACCTGTCCTTTGGCCAGATTCATTTGAAGAAAAACGCAGCCAGTGGGCTGCTAACCCACCACCATTGCGCAAGCGCAACGGTCCCCCGCCCTTGTAAAGGGCGGATACTATCACGCAGGCTGCTCTCTCGTATCACAAAAGCATTGGGCCGAAGGCCCAAGCGTATATCCGCCCTTTTCAAGGGCGGATACTATCACGCAGGCTGCTCTCCCGTGTCACAAAAGCATTGGGCCGAAGGCCCAAGCGTATATCCGCCCTTTTCAAGGGCGGATACTATCACGCAGGCTGCTCTCTCGTGCCACAAAAGCATTGGGCCGAAGGCCCAAGCATATATCCGCCCTTTTCAAGGGCGGGGGACCAGCCGCAAGGCTGGTGGTGGGTTAGCAGCGTCAGCTGCGTTTCCCATCCCGGCCAAAGGCTAACTGCGTTTGGCTTCTACTTGTTCCGTACTTCAGACGCCACACAGGAAGATGCGGTGCCTGATGGGCCGCCTCTTCCGCCGCTCAGCCGGTCCGCAATGAGCAGGATGGCGTTCCCTGCCCAGAACAGCATGCCCAGCTGACTGTTGAACAGGGTATGGTCAGTAAGGCCGCTGATAAAGATCCCCACCAGGGAAGCCATGTACCCGCAGGCCACCCCTCTCAGCCAGGGCAGGGTCCGGTTCCGGTGCCGGATTTCCCGGGCCAGCAGGAACAGCCGGACCATCACACAGAGAAACAGCAGCAGCCCCGGTATCCCCAGTTCTGCCGTTATGTTCAGCAGCAGGTTGTGGCTGTGGTACATGAACACATCTTCCGAAATGAAGAAGTTGTAATCCGGGAAGGCATAGCCATATCCATACCATCCCACTCCGAAAGGATGGTCCCGGATCATGTCCAGGGAGCTTTCCAGGTAGAAGAACCGCAGTTCCGCGGACGTGTCATGGACGGAAAAAATGGACATGAGCCGTTCCGCCAGCTGGTTCCAGAACAGGTACAGCACCCCCAGGCCCCCTCCGATGAAGGGCAGGAAAGCCTTGTGATAGAACGCTCCGGCAAAGATGAACAGCACCCAGAAATAGGCCACCCAGTTGCCCCGGGAAAAGGTCAAAATCAGGCAGGCGGTGGAGAGAAGGAAGATCCCCACTAGAGCCCACCGGGTCTTTCCTCCCTTCAGAGGAGCGAAAAGCCCTTCACAGTAAGCCACCGTGGACACCAGGAAGGTGCCCAGGATGTTGGGATTCACCAGGGTGGAAATGGCCCGCCGGGACAGATGCTTGAAAGCCTGGTGGTCGATCCATTCCATATTCTGGAGACTGGTGCCGAAGAAATACTGCCAGATGCCGAAGGCCGCCACGAACCCGGCAGAGATCATGAAGATTTTGGTCAGGAACAGGGTCCGGCGGCCGGTACTGGCGTACCGGAGCACCAGGTAGAAAATCCCCGCCTCCTGCCCCACCACCCACAGCCAGTTCAGGGCGCAGGCGGCCGGGTTTTCCGACCACAGGGTGCTGACCCCGCTCAGGATGAACAGGGCCCACAGGGGCCGGCTGATGGTCCGGGGGATCTGGATGGCCGGCCAGAACTGCCCGGTCTTCCAGATGTTCACCAGGTTCAGCAGAAAACAGATGCTGAACACGATTCCCGCCCCCAGCTGATGCAGGGGCAGGATGAAAAACAGCAGAGAAAGGACCCCGAAAATAATCTGATTCAGGTTCCAGGATGCGGGGAGACCCCAGCCTTGCGGTCTTCCCATGGTCTTACCGGTCCAATCCCAGTTCCTTGAAGGTGCCGATGAGATACAGGGACCCACAGACGATCACCACGTCCTCCGGCCCCGCTTCCGACACCGCCCGTTGGTAGGCAGCGGTGAGATTCTCCATGGGAACCGCATTCTTGTGGAGCCGCTGGGCCAGTTTTTCCGGTTTCTCCGACCGGTCTCCCTCATGAGCCAGCACCGTATAGATGGTGTCTTCCGGACGGAACAGGATGTCCGATACCTGGCTCACGTCCTTGTCCGCCATCATGCCGAACACGTAGATCCGCCGGGCTTTGGGATAATACTCATCCAGAGCCTTCCGGAGCACCGTCACCCCGGAGGGATTGTGGGCCCCGTCCAGGATAATGTCCGGGTTCCGGTGGATCCGCTCCAGCCGTCCCGGCCACCGGGCCGCCTCCATCCCCCGGAGCATGGCCGCCTCATCAGGCACCCCGTGCTTGTCCCGGAGGATCTCCGCTGCCGTAAGGGCCGCCGCCCCGTTGAGGATCTGGTGTTCCCCGGGCAGGTGGATGGCCACTTCCAGTTCCTTTTCTCCCAGCCGGTACAAAAAGGTCTGGGTGTCCATGGAACTGGTGAGTTCTTCGGTGGAAAAATCATCCCCATATACATACAGAGGGGCATGGTTGGCTTCCGCCGCACCCCGGATCACTTCCAGGGCCTTCCCTTCCGCCTCCGTCACCACCGGCACCCCCGGTTTGATGATTCCCGCCTTCTGGGCGGCAATGGCTTCGATGGTCTTCCCCAGCCGTTCCGTGTGTTCCAGGGTCACATTGGTGATCACGGACACCTCCGGGGTGATGATGTTGGTAGAATCCCACAGGCCGCCCATGCCCACTTCGATCACGGCACAGTCCACCTGCTTTTCCGCAAAATACAGGAAGGCCATGGCGGTGATGAATTCAAACTGGGTGGGCTGTTCTCCTCCCTGGGCCAGGAACCGGTCCAGAGCGGCTTTGGTCTTTTCCGTTACCGCGGCAAAGTCTTCATTGGAAATCTCTTCCCCGTTGAGGCAGATCCGCTCGTTGTACCGGACAAAGTGGGGGGAGGTGTAGCTCCCCACCTTCAGCCCCGCCTGCTGGAGCATGTTGGCCAGAAATGTGGTGACACTGCCTTTGCCGTTGGTCCCGGTCACATGGACGGTCCGGATCTTCCGTTCCGGATGGTCCAAAAGGGCCGTAAGCCCCTGGATCCGTTCCATGCCCAGATGGATGCCGAACTTGCCCAGGCTTTCTACATAGTCTACTGCGTCCGCATATTCCATAGTCTGCTCCTTTCCCTTTTACAGGCTGCGCAGGGTTGCCATCCGTTCCTTCAGGCCGTCGATCCGCGCCAGGATCTCCGTCTGTTTGGTCTTTTCCTTTTCCACCACTTCGGCGGGAGCCTTGGCCAGGAAGTTCTGGTTGCTCAGTTTCCCGGCTACCCGCTTGGCTTCCTTTTCCGCCCCGTCCAGTTCCTTCTGGAGACGGGCCAGTTCCTTGTCCACGTCGATAAGACCTTTGAGAGGCAGATACACCTTGGCCCCGTTCACCACAGCAGCCATGGCGTTTTCCGGAGCGGCGTCATCCATGGCCCCCAGGGTCAGGACATCCACCGTGCCCAGCTGCCGGATGTAATCCCCGTTGGCGGCGAACACGTCCCGGAGGTCGGCATCCACCAGCACCATGGCCGGAGCCTTGTGGCCGGGAGCCGCGTTCACTTCCGCCCGCATGTTCCGGATGGCCTTGATCACATCCATCACCGCAGTCATCTGTTTTTCCACGGTGTCGTCCATCAGCCCTTCATCCGCCACCGGCCAGGGAGCGATCATGATGCTCTGTCCTTCATGAGGCAGGTGCTGCCAGATTTCTTCCGTAATGAAAGGCATGTAGGGATGGAGCAGCTTCATGGCATCTCCCAGTACCCGGCACAGCACCGTCTGGGCCGTAGCCCGGGCAGCGGCGTTTTCCCGGTCGTAGAGACGGGGTTTGGCCAGTTCGATGTACCAGTCGCACACTTCGCCCCAGATGAAATCGTAGATCAGACGGCCCGCTTCGCCCAGTTCGAATTTTTCCAGATAGTTGGACACATCCCGGATGGTGTGCTGGAGCCGGGAGAGGATCCATTTGTCCGCCAGGGTGAGCGGTGCTTTTTCCGCATTCTTGTCATAACCGTCCAGGTTCATGAGAGCGAACCGGGAGGCGTTCCAGATTTTGTTGGCAAAATTCCGGGTGCTTTCGATCCGGTTCCAGTAGAACCGCATGTCGTTCCCCGGAGTATTGCCGGTGATCAGCATGAACCGCAGGGTATCCGCCCCGTACTTGTTCACCACTTCCACCGGGTCGATGCCGTTGCCCAGGGATTTGCTCATCTTCCGGCCCTGTTCGTCCCGGACCAGTCCGTGGATGAACACGTGCTTGAAGGGTTCCTTCCCCATGAATTCCTCACCCATGGTGATCATCCGGGCCACCCAGAAGAAGATGATGTCATAGCCGGTGACCAGCACGCTGGTGGGATACCAGTGTTCCAGTTCTTCCGTCTTTTGCGGCCAGCCGAAAGTGGAGAAGGGCCACAGGCCGGAGCTGAACCAGGTGTCCAGGCAGTCTTCTTCCTGATGGATATGGGTGCTGCCGCATTTGGGGCAGGCGGTAAGATCCGTCCGGGAAGCGGCCACTTCCCCGCAGTCGTCACAGTACCACACCGGGATCCGGTGCCCCCACCAGATCTGCCGGGAAATGCACCAGTCATGGATGTTTTCCAGCCATTGGAGATAGGTTTTGGTGAACCGACTGGGAACAAATTCCGTATGGCCTTCGGTGACGCATTTAATGGCTGCTTCCGCCAGGGGTTTCATCTTCACGAACCACTGGGTGGACACCATGGGTTCCACCACATGGTGGCAGCGCTGGCAGTGGCCAACGGAGTGGGGAGCATCTTCGATTTTCACCAGAAGGCCCATGTCCTTCAGATCCTGGACAATGTGCTTCCGGCATTCATACCGGTCTTCCCCTTCGTATTTGCCAGCCTCTTTGGTCATTTTCCCGTCCAGGCCAATGACCACGATCTGTTCCAGGTTGTGCCGCTGGCCCACTTCATAGTCGTTGGGGTCGTGGGCCGGGGTGATTTTCACCGCGCCGGTACCAAATTCCAGGTCCACATATTCATCGGCGATAATGGGGATCTCCCGGTTGGTGGTGGGCAGGGCGATCTTCTTTCCCACCAGTTTCCCGTACCGTTCATCCTTGGGGTTCACGGCCACGGCAGTATCCCCGGGGATGGTTTCCGGACGGCTGGTGGCGATGGTCAGGTACTGGTCCTTTTCGCCCACAATGGGATAGTTGATGTACCACAGGGCACCAGCATCGTCCTGGTGTTCCACTTCCACATCGGACAAAGCCGTACGGCAGTTGACGCACCAGTTGATCATCCGGGTGCCCTTGTAGATCAGGCCCTTTTCATAAAGGCTCACAAAGGCTTCCCGGACCGCCTGGCTCAGGCCTTCGTCCATGGTGAACCGCTGCCGGTCCCAGTCGCAGGAAATCCCCAGGCTCTTCAGCTGCCGGACGATTTCGTCCCCGTAGGCTTCCTTCCATTTCCACACCCGTTTGATGAATTCTTCCCGGCCCAGATCATACCGGGTCAGACCTTCCTTCTTCTTCAGTTCCTCTTCCACCTTGATCTGGGTGGCCAGTCCTGCATGGTCATAGCCCGGCAGCCAGCAGGTGTTGTCCCCCATCATCCGGTGCCAGCGCACCAGGATGTCCTGGAGGGTATTGTCCAGGGCATGGCCCATGTGGAGCTTGCCGGTAATGTTGGGAGGCGGGATCACCACACTGAAGGGTTTCCGGCTCTTGTCCACCGGCTGATGGAAAAAGCCGTGATCGATCCAGTATGCATACCATTTCTTCTCCACCGCAGCCGGATCATAGACCTTGGGGATGTTGTTTTCTTCTGCCATAACTCTGCCTCCTTAAAAAAATAAACCCGTCCTGCTGTATAGGACGAGTTGTTCGCGGTACCACCTACATTCTCAATTGCTTGAGCACCTTAAAGCGGCGTAACGTGCCGTGACGGACAGGGCTTTCCTCCTGCCGGCTCCAGGACGACTTCCAGCGCATTGCCCGGATGCTTCCACCACCCGCATCCTCTCTGCCGGTGCAAGGGGCGCTGTACTCCTTCCCATCATCGCCTTTGGCTGTATGGTTGTATGGAGTCATTGTAACAAGGGTGCGCGGGATTGTCAATGGGGTGGACCCTTTCAAGGCCCCGTCAACGGTCAGCGGCCGTTGAACGCCGACAGAAAAGGGGTGCTGCACAAAACGTGCAACACCCTCTTTTTCACAGCGCCTCGATCTGCCGGCACAGCATCTTGCCTACGCTGTCGGCCATTTTATCCAGATCCCGGACTTCCACACAGTCTTCCCCGAAGATCTTCCGGGCATCTTTCATGATGTGCTGATTCTCTCCGTTGATGAGCCCGATGATCCGGATCCCTTCCCGGCGGAGGCTGGCGGCTTCGTCAGCGGTGTTGGCCACGGCTTTTTCATCCCGGTATTCCGAAGAGCTAAACAGCCCGTCTCCCACCAGAGGCTTGTCGTCGTTGGGCTCCGCATCCGTGAGCATGATCAGGATCTTTTTGGTCTGGGTAAAGTCCCCCATCAGCTGCCGGGCTCCCCGGAGGGCCAGCCCGTCCCGGTTCCACCCGGTGGCCACATAGTTGAAGATGTTGGTGCACCGCTTCTTGTCCGCATAGTCCTTGAACAGGGTGAGTACCGTATAGTTCCGCAGAGTGCAGAAGGAATACACCTGGTAGGGAATCCCGCACTGGCGGAGACTTTCGGCGATCACATAGGCCTGGGAGGCGATTACCTGCTGATACTCCCCCCGGGAGGCGGAAGCATCCAGCATCAGGTCCACGGTGAAATCCGGGCTGGAGACGGTCTCCCGTTCGAAGAACACCCGGCTGTCGTTCACCTTCAGGGCCCGCCACACCAGGCCGGGTACCAGTTCCCCTTCCTTGGCGGGCACCGGCAGCCGGGTCTGGGCCATGCGCATGACGCTCCGGAGCTGGCTGGTGAGCCGGGCTATACTCTTCCGGCACTGTTCCCCGTGATCCTTGTAGTAGGCCAGGTTCTTCACCCGCTGGGCGTGGGCTCCCTCAAGCCAGCGGGAAGCTTCCCCGGTGGCCCCTTTGCTCCCCAGCCGGCCCCGGGTAAAGTGGAGATGGCACCCCTGATGAGGCCCGTTGCACCAGGCCTGGTCAATATCCAGCATTTTCCGGGGCGGGTAGATGCTGGCGCCGAAACAGTCGATGATATAGTTGTAGTTTTCCGACGCCGTCTGGCCGGTGATAATGGCCATGAGCCCGTTGTGGGCGTTTTTCCCGGCCAGGATGTCCATGGCCTGCTTCTTGGAATAGAGAAAATTGAACACGCTTTCCTGCTTCCGGAACACATGGGGCAGCAGCCAGTCGATAAAGTCCCCCAGGCCTTTGCTGATGATGACTTTTTCCAGGCTTTCCCGGACCAGGAAATGGGAGACGAAGTACTTTTTGGTAATCTTCCGGAAATGGTCGCACAGCTGCTTGGTATCCCAGGCCGGATCGAAGCAAAGATTGGCATAGAGCCCCTTAGCCCAGGGGTCATGGAGATCCAGTCCCTCCCCCAGCACCTCGTGCCACCGTGCCGCCTGCATTTCGTGGGCCACTCCGGTTTTGTCCAGTTTGGTGCCGTCAAAATAGGCCCTGGCATGCTGCTGCCGGAGATAGGGCAGCACCGGCCGCACCGGAGCCTCCTTGGCGTAGGTGGCGTATTCCAGTCCCAGCCAGAACAGGTCCGTAAAGGTATCCCGGAGGGCGCTGTCTTCCATTTCCTCGAACATCTGGTGGATCAGCTTCACATCATAATATTTCCGGGTGAAGCCCACCACCGCGTTCAGATATAGATCCGGGGTACCCTGTTCCGTATAGGCCAGAAAATCGGGATCGAACCGGTAGTCCCAGGACACGTCCCATACGATATTCAAAGCCCGGCGGCGTTTGGCATCGTACTTGAGTTTTCCCATGGTTCCTCAGTCCTCGAAAATGTCCTTTTTGGTATAGTTCCCGGGAATGTGGAGATTGATCACGTCCCGGATCAGCCCCGGTTCATATTCATCGAAGGATTTGTTCACGATTCCCAGATCCAGGGCCTTGTGGGCTTCCAGCCCGGCTTCCATCAGGTGGATGGCATCCAGCATCCCCCGCAGATCCAGGGCCTTTTCAGAGATTTCGCTTTCCTGGCATTTCTTTTCCAGGTCCTTGAAGATCTGACAGAAGGCCTTCCGGGGTTCCTTCCGCAGTCTGGGGAATTCGTCCTGGAGCAGCCGGTCCAGGGATTCCATGGAAATGGGCGGCAGCTGGATCACCGCAAACCGGGAAGCCAGGGCTTCGTTCAGTTCCCGGGTGCCGGAATAGCCGTAGTTCATGGTGGCGATGAACCGGCAGGCCTTGTGGGCATGGAGCAGGTCATAACCGGGAATATCCACCGTATGCCGGAAGTCCAGCAGAGAATGGAGCACAGCCATGGCTTCGTTCCGGGCCATGTTGATTTCATCGAAGACCCCGAATCCCCCTTTCACCGCGCACTGGTACACCGGTCCGGGACGGAATTCCACTTCCCCGTTTTTGAAGGTATCAGTGCCCAGCATCCCGGTGGCATCCATGTTGATGTGGAAGGACACGTTCCACATGGGACGGCCGAACACCGCTGCCAGGTTCTCCGCCAGCACGTTCTTCCCGGTGGCCTTGGGTCCGGCCAGCAGCAGATTCTGGCCGCACAGAAGGGCCGCAATGGCCTCTTCCCACACATCCTTTCCATAATAATGGAAATGGGGCACAGGGACACGGGCCGTCAGGTCTTCCGGGGTGGGAAATTCCTTCCGGTACGCCCGGATTCCCTGGATCAGTTCCGGGTTGATTTGTTCACTCTCTAAAAATTCCAGCATCATAAGGGCTCCCCTCGCTTGACATTTGCATCAGTAATTATTATAGCACAAAAGGGGGCATTGCACGTTACGTGCAATGCCCCCTGATTGTCAGCGGTCAGCTGCCGTTGACAGTTCTGCTGCTCTTGCTGCAGAACCTTATTCCGGCACTCCTCCGAACCGGTTGGCTCCGCTGTCACCTTTTTTCACCATCAGGTAAATATACGTGGCCAGGTTCAGGATGGGCACCAGGAACAGCAGGGTCCACCAGCCGCTCATGTCCATATCGTGGAACCGGCGGGCCAACAGAGACAGGCCGCACAGGAACATCACCAGATAGGTGAGCATCCACAGGCCCATGAGAGCAATGGCCCCCACCCCGCTTTCAAACAAGGTGAAGATGAACACGCAGCCCATGAGGAAAAAGGTCAGGCAGCTGGCCCCACCCAACAGGAGAGCCCCCCGGAGGGCCAGCTCCACCCGGCCCAGACGGCCGTGGAAATTCAGATACAAATCCAGGAGAGACGCCCAGTCCCGGGGAATCTGCCGGGCAAAAAAGTGCCGTTCCATCCACTGATAGGGGGAAAGTTTTTCATTTTTTATCGCAGAAGTTTCAACATGCAAATCCATACAGCCTCCTTGCCATCAGCGATTCCTATGTTTTCAGTCGAAAGATATTATATCTATTTTTAGCGAGAAAAGAAAGAGGCCAGGACACAAAAAAAACGCATTTCACGACAAAAACCGTTTCCGTCCTGAAATGCGCCTCTTTTTATTTGCTTTCTTCCGGCCCTTCCGCAATCAGGAAACCGCCTTCCTTCAGGCTGTCCCGGATGGCTTCCAGTTCATCCTGGGAATCCGCGGCCACGGTCAGGGTATGGACCCCCTGGGAAAGGGTAGCGATCAGAGGGATGTTGTATTTGCGGAAATTGTCCAGATACTGCTTCACATCCCGCCGGTTCTTCAGGTTCAGGAACGCCTGGATGGGCCCGCAGAAATCCGGCACCAGGGTAATGCTGGCAATCATGCCCCCGTTGTCCACCACAATGTTCAGTTCATCCCGGGCGCTGTCCGTATCCATGGCTTTGTATCTGCATTCAAAGTCCATGCTCAGGCTCCGGCCGTTGATCTGATACCCCCTCCGGGTGGAAACAATGGCCGTACCGGCGCTCCGCAGGAGAGCCATATCCAGAACAATCACCTGTCGGGATACATTCAGGTCCTTGGCCAGCTGATCCCCAGTCACCGGGCCATTGCTGCTGCGCAAAATTTCCAGGATTTTCTTTCTGCGTTCTTGATTCTTCATAATACCCCTCCCGTTTAGATTCTTTCTTTCGGATTCCCTGGACCGGTTCAGTTGCATAATCCATCTGGCAGGGCGTCAATCCTAAAGCAATTCAGCTGTATTGTATCATATTTAGTTATGATTGTCTAAATAAAATTCGTTTTAAGTTGTTTTTTCCAAACTTGCTTCCATCAGGAAAATCCGGGGTATAAGTTTATTATTTGTTTATGAATATTTTATGAAAATCTTTTATTTTCATTTGGAAAAGGGAGGTGCCTGAGAGGTACTCGTTCAAAATCAATTTGCAAAAATTGATTTCCTTCGGCCGTTGACCGCTGACAAAAAAAGAGGATACTGCATGATTTCTGCAATATCCTCTGCACTTTCACTTGGTGACCCTGGAGTGATTCGAACACTCGACACACGGCTTAGAAGGCCGTTGCTCTATCCAGCTGAGCTACAGGGCCAAATAAAATGGAGCGGGTGATGGGAATCGAACCCACGTAACTAGCTTGGAAGGCTAGGGCTCTACCATTGAGCTACACCCGCATGAGAAAAATTGGTCGGAGCGACAGGATTTGAACCTACGACCCCCTGCTCCCAAGGCAGGTGCTCTACCAAACTGAGCTACGCCCCGTCGCACGTACAGGCCAACTTGGTTATAAACAAAAAAAGGTAAAAAAAATATGGTGGGCGCTAACAGGATCGAACTGCTGACATTCTGCTTGTAAGGCAGACGCTCTCCCAGCTGAGCTAAGCGCCCAAAAGAAGTGGTGACCGGAGGGGGAATCGAACCCCCGATACCGCCGTGAAAGGGCGGTGTCTTAACCGCTTGACCATCCGGCCACTTGGCTCCCCGAGTAAGACTCGAACTTACAACAACTCGATTAACAGTCGAGTGCTCTACCATTGAGCTATCGGGGAATTCTTGCGACGCTCATGCGCTGCGAGTGTTATTATATAAAAGATGGTACAAAATGTCAACAGGTTTTTCCAATTTTTTTTGGAGGAAAAGAAAAAAAAGTCAACGGTCAATGGTCAGCTGCCAAAGGAAGCCAAATACCAGGCACTTGGCTTCGAACAAGGGACGGGCGAACCAGGCGGCGTTTTCCAGATCCCGGCAGGGCGGCGGCTATGGTTTCCGCCACCTTCCGGGTGTTGCCGGTACGGCTGGAATACAGTACGATGGTTTTCATGGGCATCCTTCTTAGAATTTCCATTCAGCGCCGGCTCTCCAGACCCGTCCGTCGGTCCAGATGCTGTCGCTGCTGTCGAATTTTTTGTTGAACAGGTTGTCAATCCCTGCGTACAGGGACAGGCTGCCGATGTCCTTGGTCACCACGAAATTGGTAAGGCTGTAGGAATAGGACTTGTTGTCGGCGCTGGTGAGATAGTTCTGGTACCACTGGTTGTACAGGGTGGCAGTCCAGGGATCCTTTTTGGCATCGGTCCAGGACAGTTCCACAGTGCCGGTATTCAGGGCCCGGCCGGTGAGCCGCTTGTTGGTGTTCCCATCCCGGGCATCCAGGTAGGTGTAGTTGGCCCGGGCGCTCCAGTGTTTGTCGAACTTATACCGGGTTTCCGCTTCCACCCCGTTAAAGGTGGCCTTGTCCACGTTCCGGTACTTGTACAGGAAGTTCCGGATCCCGCCGCTGAAGCTCAGGGACACTCTTTCCGAATCAATTAGGTTGGAGATCTTGTTGTGGAAGTAGGTGAGTTTCCCGGTGGCCTTGCCCTTTTCCCCTTCCAGGCTGATGTCGAAGTTGGTGGATTTTTCCGGCTGCAGATCCGGGTTCCCTTCCACGATCACCCGCATGGAGGCAATGGGGGAATGGATCATCTGGGAGTACAGTTCGAAGATGGTGGGAGCCCGGAAGGCCTTGCCGTAGTTCACTTTCAGCCGGCTGGCCTTGCTGAAGCTGTAGGTGAGCCCGGCCCGGGGGGACCATTCGCTGCCAAAGCTGTCATGATGATCGAACCGGACAGAGGGAACGAACAGCAGCTTGTCTCCCAGCTTCATTTCGTCTTCCAGATAGAAGGCATAGGAATTCTGGCTGGCAGACCCGTAGGGACTGGTCATGCCCAGATACCGTTCGATCCGGGTGTCCCCGCCCGGGTTGGCGAACCGGGTGCCCCCGGCTTTCTGGTTCTTCACTTCCATGCCGTAGGTAAGGGTGTTGTTTTTGTCCATCTTGTAGGTGTTCTTGGCTTCGTTGACCCAGGTGGAATACCGGGCATGGTTGAAATCGTCCCAGGCGGCTGTCCGGGTACGGCCCACTTTCCCCAGCCGGCTGTAGTAGGACTGGATCTCCCAGTCGTTCTTCCGGTCGAAGCCGTAGTACTTCACATGATAGTCGGACCGGTTGTTGTCATAGTAGCTGGTGGTGGTGCCGGCGGTGGTGCTGCCGGACAGGCTGGTGAGCTGTTCTTTCATGAAACTGGCCCCGAAGTCCAGGCCGCTGTGATCATTGAACCGGTAGTTCCCATTGAAGGAGAAATTCCGCCGGGGGCCGTACATGTTGGTACTGCCGTTGTTGTCCTCCTTCCGGACCTTGGTCAGGTTGAAATCGAAGTTCATGTTCAGCTTCCCCATGTCCCCGGTGGCAAAGCCTCCGTACACGGAAGATTCCAGGCTGCCGGTGCGGGTGCCCGCATAGCCGCCCTGGGGCTTGTTCTTTTTGGTGATGATGTTGATCACGCCTCCGGTGGCATCACTGCCCCAGACGGCGGAACCGGATCCCCGGAGGATTTCCACCCGGTCGATCTGGTTCACGTTGATCCGGTCCAGCTCGTAGGCATTCATGGTGCTGGCGGAATCTTCTCCGGCAATCCGGCGGCCATCCACCAGGATCAGGGTTTCCGTGGTTCCCATGCCCCGGACGCTTACCTTGTTCCCCACCATGGAGGTGCCGTTCCGGGACACGTCGATGCCCGTGGCGTTCTTGATGGCGTCCCGGACGTTGTAGGCCCCTTTCTTTTTCATTTCGTCAGCCTTGATCACCTGGACCGCCATGGGGACCTGTTTTTCCTCCAGCTTGGTCCGGGTGGCGGTGACCACCGTCTCTCCCAGTTCCAGATTGTCCATCGCAGTATCAGATGCCTCTGCGGCACTGCACAGCTGGGCACCGCCCAGTACGGTTGCCAGGCTTACCGCCAGCAGGATTCTTCTTTTCAGCCACGTTTGATCCATGGTAACGCTCCTTTACACTGTATTTTGCAGGTCATTCCTTTCCGCATGTTTCAGATTCCCCCCGTGAGACCGGTCCGCCCGAAAGCCGCGGCCGGTCTCCCCGGTCAGTTCAGCCGGAAGGTAAATGTTTTTGTCGCATAGCACCGGACCGGGTATCCTTCCTTGTACGCCGGTTCAAAAGCATAGCCGTAGGCCGCATCCAGGGCTGCCTGTTCCATGGGACCATAGCCGGAACTGGACACCACCGAAGCGCTTTCCACGGAGCCGTCCTTCCCCACAATCATCCGGACCCGGACGGAGCCCTGGATCCCGTGATTCCGGAGCGCATCAGGATATTCCGGCGCCGGCCCTCCCAGGAAGCTGGCGGATACATCGGACTGAACCGCTTCCGTGTCGAAGCCGGGGCCATCCGCCCCTGCCGGGCCCGGAGGTTCTCCCGGGCTGCCTGACGGATTGCCCCCATTGGAGACTCCGTCAGGACTGCCCCCTTCCAGATCCCCGGCAGCCTGGCCGCTGGAAGATGCGTCTCCGCTGCCGGTCAGAGCCGAACTGGCATTTTCTGTCGGTACAGGGGCTGCCGGGCTGTTCTGGGCAGCGGTACGTTCTTCCGGAATGGCATCCGGGGCCGTCATCCGGGGCACCGCCGGAACCTGGGGACGGGAAGCAGCAGTCATCGGCTTTTGTCCTGCTGCAGGAGCCGGAGGGTTCCCGTTCCCCAGCCGGGCCCCGGGCACTTCCCCATACCCATGATAGGGACTGCCAGAAACGATGTTTACGGTGTAGACTTTATCCTGTTCCTGCTGTTTCTGCCAGGCCTGGAACCCGGCGCTCCCCAGAACCAGGAACACCGCCAGATGGACCCCCAGGGACACCAGCAGCCCCTTCCGGCTGTCACTGCTGCCCATGGTCCGCCGCCTTTTCCGCCGCCAGGCCCACCCGGAGGATCCCGGCGGCCTTGCAGTCGTCCAGGAGCCCCAGGACCTTTTCATAGGGCACCTGCCCGTCCCCGTAGATTACCAGGGAAAACTGGGGGTCTTTGGCCGCAGCGGCTTTGGCCTGGGCGATGAGGGCTTCCCGGGTCACCGGTTTCGTCCCCAGGTACAGACTGCCGTCCGCCTTGACCGCCACATTGAACCGGGCCTCCGGCTGGATCCGGGTCTGGGTGGCCGCTGGCAGCTGGACCGGCACCGTTTCCACTTCACTCATGTTCATGGTGGTAACGATGAAGAACACCAGCAGCAGGAAACTCATGTCGATCATGGGACTGATCATGATTCCCAGGTCGTTTTTTTTCCGGTCCTTCAGCTTGATCATGCCCGCCTCCGTTCCGAATGGCTGCATACGCTGAAGGTTTCCTTCTTCCGCACCGCTTCCAGAAGGGTGTTGCCCATTTCCTCGATGTTCAGGGTGATGGTCTTCATCCGCCGTTCAAAATATCCATGGAACACTACGGCGATAATGGAGATGCACAGGCCAAATACCGTGGTAATCAGGGCTTCCGCCAAGCCGGAGGTAACTCCCATAGGGTTGGTCATCCGCTGGGTCAGGTGGGTAAAGGCTCCCATCATCCCGGTAACAGTACCCAAAAGTCCCAGCACCGGAGCCAGGGTCACGATAATGTTCAGATAGGGCAGGTTCTTCTCGAATTTGTCCAGGGCCCGTTCCGCCCGGTAGCTGATGAAGTTTTCCAGGTACCCGTAATTGTCATGCCGCTCCATGACAATGGTGGCCAGCTTGGCGATTTCTCCCTGGGTGTGGTCCGCCAGTTCCTTGGCCTGGTACCAGTCATTGTTTTCCACATAGGTGCAGAAGTCCTTGGTGAATTCCCGGCCGCTGTCTGCCTTCCGGAAGAACAGCATCCGTTCCACCCCGATGGCCAGGGCAGCAATGGAACAAAAAAGCAGGGGCCACATGACCCAGCCCCCTTTGATGAAATAATCCACGCCTGCAGTCAGTATGTTCATGTTTCCTCTCTCTTTCCAGCCGCATTGTCTCCGGCTTCTTTCTTCCATAAGGCATAATACAGGCCCCGGCGGGCCAGCAGTTCTTCCGGAGGGCCCTCCGCGTATTTCTTCCCGTTCTGGATCACCACCACCCGGTCGCTGACTTCCAGAGCCTGGCCCAGGTCATGGAGGACCATGACGATGCCCATACCATTTTCCCGGTTCAGCTTCTTGACCAGCTGCATCACTTCCACCTGGTAGGAAATGTCCAGAAAAGCAGTTGGTTCGTCCAGGAACAGAAGATCCGGCTGCTGGGCCAGCACCGTGGCGATCCACACCCGCTGGGCTTCGCCTCCGGAACAGTCGCAGAAATGTTGCAGGGTTTTCACATAAAAAGCAGGCTGACTCCCTGCTTTTATTGATCCATCCGTACCTTGACTACGATTTTTTTTACCTTTTCCGCCTTCCCGTCAAATTGGCAGTTGGGCCGATGGACTTCCCAGGGGTAGAAAATGGCGAAATCCCGTTTTTCCAGCTTCACCACGTTTTCCTTTTTCACCTGGCCGTAGAACACCACGTCATTGGCTTCCCGCCGGTCTTCGGTGATCTCTCCGGCATTTTCCACGTCGGTGTAGCCGATGGCTTCCCGTCCGGCACCCAGGATCTGGATGTCGATGTACTGAAAGTGTTTTTCCGGCCGCCGGTCCCGGGCCGGTTCCGTTTCATACTCGTTGACGCTGGCAAAGATGTCTTCTCCGGCCAGCAGTTTCTTTCCCACCGGCAGCTCCGTTACATCCCGTTCCGCCAGCAGTTCAAGGGCCTTTTTCACCGGCCCGGTAAGCTGGCCTGCCAGCCGGTCCAGATGGTCCAGATTTCCTGTAATCATGCGTTCTCCTCCTTGGGCAGGAGCCCCAGCAGCTTGGTGTAGACCCGCAGGGCGTTCCTGTAGAAAAATTCTTCGTGGTGGGCTTCCGGCACCACCAGCTTCATATTTTCGATATAGCTGTGGATATTGATAAGCGGCCAGTCGGTGCCGTAGATCACCTTGTCATACCGGTCCACATAGTCCAGCCACATCCGGATATAGCGGAAATAATCCCGGTGCTTTTCGTAGAAGATGGCCCCGTCGAACTTCCCTTCCAGGAGCCCAGACAGGTCCACATACACATTGGGATTCTTGGCCACCACTTCCATGGCGTCCAGGATCCAGGGATTGCCGCAGTGGGCAATGACGAACTTCACCCGGGGGAACTGGCCCGCCACTTCGTCGATGGTGAGAGGATGGGCGTATTTCAGAAACCCGTGGCCCCCGGCGGTGTCTCCCGTATGGAACACCACCGGCACCTGGTAGGCTTCCGCCAGTTCATACAGGGGAAAATGCCGTGGATCATAGGCATACACCTGGTTGTAGCCGGTGTAGATCTTGATCCCCACACAGTGGGGGTTCCGGACCACCGGTTCGAATTCCTGGGCGGTCTTTTCGCAGTTCTCTTTGGTAAGGGCGTTGCTTTCCAGCCCGGCACAGAAGGCGATTTCCGCCGGCTGGTTGTAAGGATCCAGGGTGCAGGGGCCCGCCAGATCCGGCACCCTGGGCACCACCCCTCCGAACCGGCTGGGCCCCAGAGGTGCGTTGCCCATGGCCACCGACAGCACCACGTTGTTCTCCCGGCAGGCCTTCAAATAGTTCTCCACTGTATTTTCATGGCCGGCGGCTTTAGCCACCTGGTCGAAGCCTTCATACCGGAAAAAATGCATATGGCCGTCAATGATTTTCATTCAAATTCCCCTCTTCCCGCAAAAATATCCACAATGGTTCCTGCCTGTTGGCTTCCGGCAGGACGTTCTGTACTTCTTTTTTCTGTTCTTCCCACAGGGTCAGCAGGCTCTGGAGTACTCCCTGCTCGAAGCGCACCCGGGTGGTTCCTGCTGTGACCCGGTGGACTCCGCCATTCCTCAGGTCCAGCACTTCCTGGCCCAGCTGGATGGACCATTTGTCGCTCTGGCCCACCCGGTGCCGATCCACCTGGGCCACCACCAGGATGTCCGCCCCGGCCTGCCGGGCTTTCTGCCGGATCTCTTCCTGGGACCAAAGATCCTCGCTGCCGGCGGTGTGCCGGTACTCCAGCACCACATACCGGGGCAGCAGGTTCCGGTATTCATCCAGCAGGAATTGGCCCAGATCCGGGGAATACCGGGTATCCGCCCCGTTGTCCCGGCTCAGGATCACCAGGGCCGTCAAGGGACCGGCGCCTTCCCGCTGCTCCCAGGGCGCCGGGGGCCAGATTCCCGCTTCCACCGCCTTCTGCCGTTCCTGATAATAATCCCGCACCGCCAGGTCCAGATAATAGGAAATGGGATGCTGGTAGTCCGTGTATTTTCCCGACAGGGCATATTCTTTCTTTTCTCCGAACTGCTGATACCCGGACCGGGTCACGGTCTGGAGCGCCCCGGGCACCGGGTCCAGAGAGGTCACCGCCCGGAGCAGGCTGATCTTCGTTCCGTATTCCCGGGCAAAAGCCCGGTTTCCCACCGCCGGGGCCCCGAAGGTGATCACCGGGATCTGGGCCCGGGATACCCCCTGGGCCGCCAGTTCTTCTCCCACCAGGGTGGCCCCGGCTCCGCCCAGGCTGTGGCCGGTGAGCAGCAGCCGTTCCCTGGGATGGGTTTTCAGGTAGTCCCCCAGGTTTTCCGTCTTCCCGTCCCCATCCACATCCAGAGGCTGGGAAAGAGCCGTCCGGGCGTACTGGAGGAAGCCTTTGTGGACCGCTGGTCTGTCCGTTTCTCCGACGGCCGGTTTCCCGGAAGGATAGTCCACCGTCTCCATCTGGAGATTCAGCTTCCAGTCCCCTTTGGAGGCACTGCCCCGGAAGGCCAGCACATTCCAGATTTTCCCCCGGAGGGGATCCGGTTTCCGGGCCAGGGTGAAGTTCACTTCCGTTTTCCCGTCCTTCAGGGTATAGGGAGTGAGCTTCCAGCCGTAGTCTTCCAGATACCGGACTTCTTCACTGTTTTCCGGGTGATAGCTGCCGGCGCACACGGCCGCTGCCATGGCCGTCATGGCCGCCTGTTTCACCGGACGGTCCGGCGCCGGCTGGGAGGCCGCCCAGGCCGCCCGGTGCAGCACCAGCAGGGCAGCGGCCGCCAGAAAACGGACCAGCCGTCCCCCTTGATTTCTTTTCAGGACCATCTCAGGCCCGGGGATTCCGGGTGTTCAGGTCCTGGAGGTCCGGCTGGCTCAGACGGATATACACCGGCCCGTCCAGGAGGGTTCCCAGTTCGTCCGTCTGGAACAGGATGGAAATGCTCCCGTCCTGGTTCAGGAAGAAATCTTCCGGCACCCGGGTCACCTGCTTGGTGGGATGGATCTTCACATCACTGCTGTTGTAGCACTGGTTGGCCAGGTATCCGTTCAGGTCGGCCACCGTCACCCGTACAAAGGCGGACAGAGGCAGCCGCTGGCCGCTGGCCAGTTCATACACCACGGCACTGGTCCGGACCTTGTTGTCGCTGCCCTGGGTCCGCAGATCGCTGAGCACCAGGGAAACCAGCTGGTTGTCCTCGTATTTGGTTTCATACCAGGTCCGGCCGGAGGTGAACTTCCGGTCCACGAACCCGGCCCGGAAATCATCCATAAAGGTCTTGATGTCCTTGTTGATCATGGTATCCGCTTTTTTGTTCTTGGTATGTACCACCGGCCAGGTCATTTCCAGGTTCCCCACCTGGGCCTGCTGGCTTTCCACCTCGGCAAAAGCCGGGACGGACAGGCTGAAGCAAAGGGCCAGAGCCGCCAAAGCCGCTTTTTTAAACATGGTTCCACGCTCCTTTTTTCCTTAATATTCCTAGTATAACATAAAAAGATGCGGTTGGATAAACAACCGCATCTGGTCGGAAGAGGGAATTGCAAGACAGATAAAAAAAGAGCTGTTCTCTGTAAAATACAGGTAACAGCTCTTTTTTTCTTATTTTGATGATTATTGAATCTTTTCAATGGAAATTACAGTTACATTTTCTTCTGCAATGCGGAACTTTACATTCCATTCTCCGAAGGCCATACCGTAGATCCGGTCCGGATCTTTCTGGTAATGGGGCCGGGGGTCCTGAGACAGGATCCCCAAAAGGGCCCCCCGCTGGTCTTCCGGCAGTTTGGCCAGAAGGTCCGGGGAACACCGGACCTCCAGGGTGCTGTCCGCCCCCTGGGCGAAGCCGCTCCGTGCGTCGGGACGGGCATCGGCGTAGGGCACATAGGGCTTGATGTCATAAATGGGGGTACCGTCCATCAGGTCCGCCCCCTTCACCCACAGTTCCGGGCCATGGGGGCCCTCCCAGATGATTTTGTCCAGTTCCACCAGGGACAGGCCCAGGGGATTGGGACGGAAGGGGGACCGGGTGGCGAAGACCCCCAGACGGGTATTGCCTCCCAGCCGGGGCGGCCGCACGGTAGGCGACCAGGTGTGGTTCTTGGAAAAGCCCCAGATCAGCCACAGGTGGGAGAACCCTTCCAGGCCCCGGAGGGCTTCCCGTTCCCGGAACCCTTCCGCCATTTCCACCCGTCCTGTCAGATCCGGCACCAGGCCGCTCTGCCGGGGCAGGCCGAATTTTTCCGGCAGCAGGCCCCGGTACCAGGCCACCGGCCGGAGGGTCAGGAGGCCCTGTTCCAGGGATTGAGGTTCCGTCATTTCACCACCGTGTTCACATTCAGGTCCTTGTCCACATAGAACCGGGTGCCCTTTACGGTAAGATCAGCGGCCAGACCCTTGGTGGTCACCTGGTACATCCACATACCCGGTGCCACCTGGAAGGAGCCTTCCAGGGCGTCCCCGTTGACTCCGTCTCCGGCAGCAGCCACCGCTTCACCACCAAAAGTCCATCCTTTGGTAATGAAAGAATTGAAGGCGTCTTCATTGCCGAACACAAAGATGATGTTGGACTGCCGGACCCCCAGGCCCAGGCCCACTTTCATCTCGCCCATTTTCATGAACACTTCCCGGCCGCTGTGCTGGTTGATGGCCCGTCCCCGGCCGTGGCCCCCACCTAAAAGTCCCACGCTGTAGCTGGTGTCCACAAACACTGCATAGCCAAAAGCGTTCTGGATGGCCTTCCGGGACTGGGGTTTCCGTTTGTACAGATCCAGCAGGGCCTTGTAGGTCTTGGTCCGCAGTTCCGCCCGTTCCCGGTCTTCTTTGGTCAGAGGAGCCGTCTGGGCCGTTTTATCACCGGCCGGCTGGGCCGCAGCCCCCGCAGCAAAGCAGGGAGCCGTCAAAGCCAGAGCCGCCAGCAGAGACGCCGTGATTTTTTTCGTTTGTTTCATGATCAGACCCTCTTCACTCTTTACTCTTCACTCTTATTTCTCCGGCTTCAGATACCCGCCGCCCTGGAGTTCGTAGGTCTTGCCGCCCAGCCAGGCGTTGGCGGCACTGCTGCTGTTGTAGTACAGGGTGTGGCCGTTGCCCTTCAGGTTGGTCAGGGCCGTAGTTCCGTCGGTGAACCCGTCCACATGGCTGTCAGCGGTCAGGGACCAGCTGGAGGAGGCGTCCAGGTTCACGTCCACCTTCTTGCCGGTGTTATCCGTATTAATGGCTCCGGACCAGTGGCTGCCGTTCTGGAGGTCCATCAAGATGGTGCTGCTGGCGTCCACGGACACATTGCCGTAAAGCCCCTGGTTGTTGGCCATGAAGGTCAGGTCACCGCCGTTGGTCCCGGCGTCCCCGAACTGGTTGGCTTCCACCCGGATCAGGGTGCCCCCCAGATACTGCATGGTGGTCATTTCCGAATAGATCCGGGCTGCGGTATTGGTCACGTAGAACAGGGGGCCTTCCTTCAGGCTCCGGAGAGCGGACCCTTTGGCGGCGAACCGGCCCAGGGCCTTGCCGTCAGTGCCGTTGTCCCGGGTCTTGTTCTGATACAGCATCACCCCGTGGCTGCCGTTGCCGGACAGATCCACATATTCCAGATGGATGGAGTTGTTCCCTTCCACCACGGCGATTTCACTGGCTCCGGCGGTGCCCTTTACTTCGCTGACCTTGATGGTTCCCTTGGAATACACCAGGGGAGAGCCTTCTCCGGAAGTGTTGATGGTGCTCTTGCTCACTGTCACGCTGGCTCCGGAAGGTTCCGTTGCCAGGGCCGCAGACCGGATACCGGTGGTACCGATGTTGATGTTGTCCGCCGTAATGGTACCCCCTTCGGTGGCATCCAGGCCCCGGGAAGAAGCCCCGGTGGTGCGGATGTTGGAATCGTGGAGCTTCACGCTGCCTTTGGACCCAGTGGCGAACACGGCGTTGGCCCCGTCCGCTTCCGTCCGGATGGTGCACCCGTCCATGGCAAGGGCTCCGTCTGCAGCCAGCACGGCTGCATTCTGGCCGTGGAACTTGCTGCCCAGCACGTCAGTGGTGGCGCCGCTTTTGGTAATGGCCCCATGGGACAGTGTCACGTCCGCCCCGTTCTTCACCAGAAGGGCACTTTCGTCCGCCACCAGAGCCGCATAGCTGTCAGCCAGAGCGGTCTTTTCGCCGCTGACCACCTTGGCAGCACTGTAATTGTCCGCCGGCAGGGGTTCTGCCGCCGTGGTTTCTGCAGCTGCCGTTTCCGCCGGGGCAGTCTTTTCAGTCGTTTTTTCCGCCTTGGCAGCGGCTTTTTCGGCCTTGGCCGGTTTCGCCGTTTCCGTCTGGGCAGAAGTGGCGGCAGCAGCCGCCGTGGTCTTATGGGCCGCCCAGGCGCAAGGGGTGGACAGCAAAGAGGCCAGGATGGCCAATGTTAAAATCTTGGAATTTTTCATGGGAATCCCTACTTTCCTGTATATACTTCTACATAATATAGTATACCGCAAAAGGGTGCCACCGTAAACGATGGCACCCTTTTGTCACGAATGAGGGTATGAGAACGCCAGACTCTCCTTCACCTTCTTGTAATCCACCTTCCCCACTCCCGTAAGGGGCAGCTGGTCCAGCTGTTCCCACCGGCCGGGGATTTCTCCCGGGAGCAGGGTTTTCCGGAGGGCTTTTCGTACCTGGGGCAGGGTGATCCCCGGTTCCAGCACCACACCAGCGCCCAGGTCTTCTCCCCGCTTTTCGTCCCGGACGGGCACCACACAGGCATCCCGTACCCCAGGCACCTGCAGCAGGGCCTGTTCCACCCGGCTGCAGCTGATGGTAAGGCCTCCCTTGTTGATTACCTGACCCCGGCGGCCCAGGAAGATCAAATATCCGTCCTTATCGAAATATCCCATATCCTTCAGGGTACAGGGCCGGGACAGACCAGCCACATGGTAAGGCGTATCGATCCAGATCATCCCCTCCCGGAGCTCCACCTTCACCCCGGGGCAGGGCTTTCCCACGCTCTGGGGATGGGCCAGCAGCTCCTCATAGGTGAGCCAGGTGATGTAGTCCAGTTCGCTGGCCCCGTAATACAGCAGGACCTGGCTGGAAGGAAAATGCGCTTTCAGGGTCCGGGCTGTTTCCCCATCCAGCAGCTGGGACCCTGCCAGCACCGTCTTCATGGCCGGATAGGACCGCTCCAGCACCTGGAGCAACAGTTTCAGCTTCACCGGCACCAGGTACAGCAGGGTCACCGGGTACCGGTCCAGCAGGTCCTTCCATCGGATGCTCCGAAGGTTGGTGGCCAGCACCAGGGTGGCACCGGCATGGAGCAGCTGGGCCCACACATTCAGGTTCCCGGTAAAGCTCATGCTCCCTTCACAGAAACCCACCGTGTCCCGGTCCACCTGGAACTTCCGGTCCTGTTCCGGAAAGAAATCCCCCCAGCTGCCATAGGTCCGGAACATCAGCTTGGGCAGCCCGGTGGAGCCGCTGCTCAGGACCCCCATGCACAGTTCCCTGGCCGGCACTGGAGCCTCCGGGCACCCGGGCCGCAGGATTCCGTCGTCGATCCACCCGATCTGCCGGACCCGAGCCAGTTCGTCCGCCGCCTCTTTTGACAGGTCCGGATGGCCCAACACCGGCACCCAGCCTGCCAGTTCCGCGCCCAAAAAGGCTTCCAGCTGAGCCGCCGGTCTGGGCCGGATGATCAGAACAGTTTGCCGGGGAATCCCCAGCTGCTTCAGGCTGTCCCTGTACACCCGGGCCTTCCGGGCCATTTCCCCATAGGAAAAGACCTGTTTCTCTTCCACCAGGCAGGCCTTTTCCGGCTGGACCCGGGCCCATTGTTCCAGTATCGTTCCATAATCCATGGCTGATTCTTCTTTCTGCTACAAAGTTTCCAGGAGTACCCCGGCTCCTGTGCCTCCGGCTCCGGCAATGGCGCACAGGGCCTTTTTTCCCTCCTGCCCCTCCAGAGCCGCCAGGGCATGGAGCACCAGCACAGCACCGCTGCATCCATAAGGATGGCCATAGGCCAGGGCACCCCCCAGAGGCAGGTACCGATCGGTACAGGTGGGATACTGCCGGGCAAACAGGGCGGAGATCACCCCGAAGGCTTCATTGTATTCAAAATCGTCGATGGCTTCCACCGGGAGCCCGGTTTCTTCCAAGATCTTTTCTCCCACGGTCAGGGCGCCCAGAGGGCTGAACCGGGGATCCACGCCCGCTTCCGTACCGTGGAGGATCCGGGCCAGAGGCCGCACCGGTTTCCCGGCCCGGCGCCAGGCAGCCAGCTGCCGACCGGAAGCCAGCACCAGGAAGGCTGCCCCGTCCTGGGTCAGGCAGGCATTGGCCGCAGTCAGAGTGGGGGTACAGTCTCCCGCCAGGTTCCGTTCTTCCGGGGTCAGCAGGGCCGCCGTTTCCTCCCGGGTGAACAGGGTGGGCATCCGCCGGGCCAGTTTCCCGTTCATCCGGGGCCGGATGCTTTCATCTCTTGTACTGCCGAACAGGGACACCACCCAGGGTCCCAGCCGGCCTTCTTCCGCCGCCTGGGCCGCCCTCCGGTGGCTGCGCACGGCCCAGCTGTCCAGTTCCTCCCGGGGCACCCCATACACCTGGGCCGTCCGTTCCGCTCCTTCCAGCATGGCCCGGGGGCTATGGGTATCCGGAGAGAACTGGGCGGTCATGTAGCCTTCCGGGGTGTACCGGCTGTCCCAGGGCTGGTACACCCGCCGGGGCTGCATGGAGGAAGATTCCACCCCCCCGCACAGGACCACATCCAGCTGGCCGCTGGCAATCTTCCCCCAGGCCAGGGACAGGGCCCCCAGAGCGGAAGCGCACTGCATGTCCAGGGTAAGGGCCGGCGTTTCCACAGGGAATCCGGCAGTGAGGGCCATAAGCCGGGTCAGGTTCCCCCCGCTGCCTACAGCATTGCCGCCTAAAATCAGCTGGGCCTCCCGGGCTGCCGGGCAGCGGATACAAAGCTGCCGGAGAAGAGCAGCGCCAAGTTTCTCCGGCGGTACATTTTTAAAGATTCCATTTTGGAGGCCCAGATGGCTCCGAAGGCCTCCCACCAGGAACACGTCCTGGACCGTTCTCTCAGAATCCATAGCGCTGGAGCCGGTTGGCCAGGAAGGCAGCCAGGACCACTTTCAGGGTATCCCCGATCAGGAAGGGGAACACAGCCATCACCAGGGTCTTCCAAACCCCCACTTTAGCCACCAGGTACATGCTCAGGCAGCCCCCCACATAAATGATGGGCATGCCCACACAGATGCCGACGGCCACCAGCTTCTTAAAGGACCGGGTGTTCCCCCGGACGGCACTCATGGCCACAGCCGCCGCCAGAAAGCCCAGGTTGAAGCCCCCGGTGGGCCCGACCAGCTTCATCATTCCGGAGGTACCTCCCACGAACACCGGAACCCCCACGGCTCCCAGCAGCAGATAGATTCCCAGGATGATCGCTGCCTGTTTCGGCTTCATGATGAAGGCCACCAGGTTCACCATAATGGTCAGTGCTGTTACCATGGCCGGAGTAAAAGGCAGCGGAAAAGAAATGTACGCCGAGACCGCCAACAGCGCGACACAGACGGCGCTGCCGGTCATGAACCGGATCTGTTCCCGGCTCCCGGTTGCGGCCACAGACGGATGCAAATTCTTTCTCATTTCGCTCATTGATAGGTTCCTCCCTGCAGTAAATCATTTCTCCCCCGTGGACGGGGGCTTTGAACAACATATGGATGGTTTCCGGTTCTCCCAGGTGCCGGAACAGGCTCTGCCACAGGAGCAGTCCCTGGACCACCGGCCGGCCATCCAGATGGATGGGATTGGTATCCCCGGTGCGCCGGGAAAACTCCCTCACTTCTTCCGGGGAAAAGGCCCGCCAGGGCCCGTACCCTTCCGGAGGTCCGGGGTCCCGTTTCAGTAAACCTATTTTTTCTGTAAGGTTTACCTTTGAGCCGGCAAAAAGCAGTTCTACCTGGAGGGTCCCCACCTGGATTTCTCCCTCCCAGGCTTCCGCCTGGAGCAGCTGGCTCCGTTTCCGGTCCTTCAGGCACACGCACCGGAACCGGCAGTCCGGCCCGGCTTTCCGGACCCTGGCATAATGGATCCGGGCAATGAAGCTGTGGTCATAGCGGCTGCCCTGGAACTGGCCCAGGGCTCTGATGTATCCTTCAGTGTATTCTTCCATAATGGTTTTAGTGTAGCGGATTTGGACTGATTGTTCAACCCCTGATTGTTTCAGGTTAACGCAACTGATGGTTTCCAGAATCCCATGCATCCACAATAGACATCTTGCAAAAAAGCTGACTTTTTCTTGTGTTTTGACAATGAAAGTTCTATAATTTGTTCATATCTTCATTCATACTCAGTTAGGGGGACTTTTTATGACAACCGCAAACCGGTCGGGCCGTTCCGCCCTGGCCAACTATCGGGATCCCATTATCCTGATCACCTTCTGCATCCTGGGGGCCATCCTGGGCCTGGTACTGGGAGACAAGGCTTCCTTCCTGAAGCCCATTGGACAGATTTTCCTGAACCTGCTGTTCTGTCTCATCGTACCGCTGATTTTTTTCTCCATTGCCGGCTCCATTGCCGCTACCAAAGATACTGGTAAGGTGGGGAAAATGATCGGCTATACCCTGATCATTTTCGTTCTCACGGCCACCATTTCCGGTGGCCTGATCCTGCTGGTGACCCATTTCACCGGAGTGCCCACCTCCTTTACAGCTCCTGCGGCGGCAGCAACCCAGGCAGCGGCCAAACCGGTGACCATTGCGGACCAGATCGTCAACACCCTTACGGTGGGAGATCTGCCGCTCCTTATTTCCCGGTTCCATGTGCTGCCCCTCATCATCCTGACCATTTTCTTCGGCATCTGCGTTTCCCTGATCGGGGAACCTGCCAAACCGGTGGTGGACTGGATGAACGCCATGAGCCTGGTGTGCTATAAAATGGTGGCCATTCTCATGAAGGCGGCTCCCATCGGCCTGGGCGCCTATTTTGCGGATCTCACCGGCACCTACGGCATCGACCTGCTGAAGACCTACGGCAGTGCCATGGTGGTGTTCTACACCGTGGTCTTTGTATACTTCTTCGTATTCTTGGGATTCTATGCCTGGCTGGCCGCCGGCACCTGGGGCGTGAAGAACTATTTCCGGGTGATCCTGGCTCCGGCCCTGACGGCTCTGGGCACCCGTTCTTCCGCCGCCACCATCCCGCTCCAGATGGAAGCCTGTGACAAACTGGGGGTACCCCGGGACATTTCTTCCGTGGTGGTCTCCATGGGAGCCACCTGCCATATGGACGGTGCCTGCATCGCCGTGGTCTATTCGGAAGTACTGGCCACCACTCTGTTCGGCCATCCTCTGGCGGGCTTTGACTTCATCCTGGCCCTGTTCCTGGGGGTTGCCGCTTCCGTGGCCACTTCTTCCGTACCGGGAGGCGGAGCTGCCGGTGAAACCATGATCGTTTCCGTATTCCACCTGCCGGAAAGCGCCTTCCCCATCCTGCTGATGGTCATTGAACTGTTCGACCCCGGGTGCACCCTGCTGAACTCCTGCGGGGATACGGTGGTATCCATGCTGATTACCCGGATCTTCCACGGAAAAGACTGGTACAAAAAGAATCTCAACGGAGACGCTGCTGGAAAGGAAGCTTTGACTTATGAAAATTGATGCCCGTTATGTGCTGGAAGAGCCCGATTACCAGGATGCTCCCCTGCCGGATTCCCTGGAACTGGACCTGCCCATTGACGGGGACCGGGTGCTGGGGGAAATCTACCTGCCCTCGGGGATCTATGAGGCACCCCACCCGGCGGTGGTCCTGTGCCACGGTATCCCGGGCACCAACAACAATGACGACCTGGCCCAGTGCCTGCGCCGGATGGGCTGTGTGGTGATCCGCCCCTACCACCGGGGAGCCTGGGGCAGCGAAGGTACCTATTCCTTCTCCCACTGCATCGAAGACGCAGTGGCCCTGGCCCGGTGGGCCCGGGAAGAGGTAGCCAAAGCCTACGCCATCGATCCGGCCAACATCTTCCTGGTGGGCCATTCCAATGGGGGGAACACGGTGCTGAACGCTTCCCGGGTCCTGCCCTTTCTCCGGGGCACCGTGGCCTTCTGTCCCTACGACCACCAGGCGGGGCTGGAACACGTGCCCCACAGCCAGCTGAAGGAGCTGTTTGCCCAGGCGGCCGCCGTGCTCCATGTGGGGCGGTTTGAGGATTTGTGGCAGGACAGCGTCCAGCACGCCCGGCAATGGAGCTTCGTCCAGAACGCCCACCGGTTCCAGGACCGGAACCTGCTGCTGATCGGAGGCAGCCGGGATACAGTGGCCCCTCCGGAATGGATGGTGGAGCCCCTGTGGAAAGAGCTGGAAGCCCTTCCGGGTACCGGCCATCACAAAAAAGTGATCCTCCCCAGCAACCACGCACTGGACACCGCCCGGCTGGAACTGGCCCGGGTGATCGGGAAGTGGATCGAGGAGACCATTGACCGCTGACAGAGAAAAAGAGACTGATGCTCAGGCACCAGTCTCTTTTTTCTCTATCCACTTTTTCAACACAACCGCATTGTTATGCTCCTGGTCTTTGGCTCCGTACAGCAAGGTTACGTTGCCCTGGGCCAGGGCTTTTTTTATTTTTTCCACAAAGGGTCCCGCTTCCAGATTGGCTTCCAGCTCCTGTTGGTAGCCGGCGGCGAATTCCGGGAACTTTTCCGGATCGTGGCCGAAGGACCGACGCAGTCCGTTGGTGGGAGCAATCTCCTTGTCCCAACCGGTAAGGGCTGCGTTTTCCTTTTTAATGCCCCGGGGCCACAGCCGGTCCACCAGGAACCGGCTGCCGTCCGTCTCAGCGGGGTCTTCGTAAATCCGTTTTACTTGCAGCTTTCCCATGGAAAAGCCTTCTTTCTTGTCAGCGGGCCTGCCGTTTTTCCCTCTCAGCCACCTGCTCACAGGCGGTCAGGGGATATTCCTCCGAATTGTGGTGGAATTCGATGCAGGGCTCACAGTCCTTGTACCGGGGGCAGTGGGTATGGCTGCAGGGGCAGGTATCCGGATCGTACAGTTTGATCATGGCTGATCAGGCTCCGAAGAACAGTTTCATGTCGTCTTCCACGTTGGTGATCCCGGCAATGCCGAAGTTCTTCACCAGCACATTGGCCACGTTGGGGGACAGGAAGGCAGGCAGGGTGGGTCCCAGATGGATGTTCTTCACACCCAGGTACAGCAGGGCCAGCAGGACGATGACGGCTTTCTGTTCGTACCAGGCAATGTTGAAGATCAGGGGCAGTTCGTTGACATCTTTCAGGCCGAAGACTTCCTTCAGTTTCAGGGCGATCAGAGCCAGGGAGTAGGAGTCGTTGCACTGACCGGCATCCAGCACCCGGGGAATCCCGCCGATGTCACCCAGATTCAGTTTGTTGTATTTGTATTTGGCGCAGCCGGCGGTGAGGATCACCGTATCTTTCGGCAGAGCCTTGGCAAATTCCGTATAGTATTCACGGCTCTTCATCCGGCCGTCGCAGCCAGCCATGACCACGAACTTCTTGATGGCGCCGGATTTCACAGCATCCACCACTTTATCAGCCAGGGCAAAGACCTGTTCATGGGCGAAGCCGCCTACGATGCTGCCGGTTTCGATTTCAGTGGGAGCCGGGCAGGTCTTGGCCTGGGCGATCAGTTCGCTGAAATCCTTGTGGCCGTTTTCGTCAGCGTCAATGTGACGGCAGCCGGGGAAGCCGGTGGCACCGGTGGTCCACAGACGGCCCTTGTAGCTGTCTTTGGGAGGAACGATGCAGTTGGTGGTCATCAGGATGGGCCCGTTGAAGCTTTCGAATTCTTCCTTCTGTTTCCACCAGGCGTTACCGTAGTTGCCGGCGAAGTTCTTGTATTTCTTGAAGAACGGATAGTAGTGGGCAGGGAGCATTTCAGAATGGGTGTATACATCCACGCCGGTGCCTTCGGTCTGATCCAGAAGCATTTCCAGGTCTTTCAGGTCATGGCCGGAGATCAGGATGCCCGGGTTCTTCCGGACGCCGATGTCTACAGTAGTGATTTCAGGGTTGCCGTAAGCGGTGGTGTTGGCTTTGTCCAGGAGAGCCATGCCCTGTACGCCGTATTTCCCGGTTTCCAGAGTCAGAGCCACCAGGTCATCCACGCTCTTGCTGTCGTCCAGAGTGGCAGCCAGGGCCCGCTGGATGAAAGCATCCACTTCTTCGTCGTCCTGAGCCAGCACGTTGGCATGCTTGCTGTAGGCAGACAGGCCTTTCAGGCCATAGGTGATCAGTTCCCGCAGGGACCGGATGTCTTCGTTTTCGGTGGCCAGGACGCCTACGGTTTTGGCTTTGGCGTCGAATTCGCTTTCGTCCCCGTTCCACAGAGCTGCAGCAGGCAGGCTGGAAGTGTCATCCAGCTGGGTCAGCAGATCAGCTTTCACAGCCAGGGTTTCTTTGATCCGGGCAATAATGGATTCCCGGTCGAAGTTGGCGTTGGTGATGGTGGTGAACAGGTTCACGGTCACCAGATGGTTCACGTTCCGGCTGACGGATTTGCCGGCGGCACGCAGGGCGGTAGTCACAGCGGACAGACCCTTGGTGGCGTAGATCAGCAGATCCTGCATGGCAGCCACTTCCGGCTTCTTGCCGCAGACCCCGACAACGGTGCAGCCTTTGCAGCCGGCAGTTTCCTGACACTGATAACAGAACATCTTGTTTTCCATAGGTATACTCCCCTTTTCTTATAAAAACTTCAACAGATTGTTTTCTCACTCGATGGCTTTATTATAGTCCGGAGCAGGAAAAGAATCCGTTGTTTAAACAACGCATAGAAAATTTTATGATTTTCTCTACCCCAGTGCCACATCCAGGGTCATCATCACTGTGAACCCCAGGGCGAAGGTGAGGACTCCAATATTGGAATGTTCTCCTTCGGACATTTCCGGAATCATTTCCTCCACCACCACATAGAGCATGGCCCCGGCGGCGAAACTGAGGAAATAGGGCAGCAGGTGGCCGATGACCCCGGAGGCCAGGATGGTCCCCACCGCCGCAATGGGCTCCACGATGCCGGACAGTACCCCGCCCAAAAACGCCCGGTGCCGGTTCATCCCTGCCGCCTTGAGAGGCAGAGAAATGATGGCCCCTTCCGGGAAATTCTGGATGGCGATCCCCAGGGACAGGGCAATGGCGCTGCCCAGGGAAATGGATCCGGGATCAGTGAGGAACCCTGCGTAGATCATCCCCACCGCCATCCCTTCCGGGATGTTGTGGAGGGTCACCGCCAGCAGCATCATGGTGGTCCGGGCCAGATGGCTCCGGGGCCCTTCCGGTTCATCGGTGTTCATGTGGAGATGGGGGATCACCACATCCAGCAGCAGCAGGAACAGGATTCCCGCCCAGAAGCCCACCACCGCCGGTACAAAGGCGAAATTCCCCAGCCCGGCACTTTCCTCCAGGGCCGGGATCAAAAGGCTCCAGATGGATGCTGCCACCATGACACCGGCGGCAAAGCCGGTGAGCCCCCGCTGGACATTCCGGTGGAGCTGTTCCTTCATAAAATACACGCAGCCGGCCCCCAGACTGGTTCCGGCAAAAGGGATCAGGATCCCTTTCCAAACTTCAGGACTGATCATCATTCACCTCCTTCAAATCAAATCTTTCCCCTCCATGGTCATGGCCAGGTTGCTGAGGGCGTACTGGATTTCTTTTTCCGGATGGACCGCCAGGGCGATATCCGTAGTTTCCACCTTCCGGAGCTTTTTCTTCATGTACTTCCCCGTATCCTTCCGATAAATGTACATATCCGCCCCGGACACCACCCGGAGCAGGGTATCCGGTCCGTCATCGTCCCAGCCTCCCAGGAACAGGGGCTGGATGTAGAATTCGTCCATGGCCCGGACCACCAGGAGGGACACCACGGTGGCTCCCGTTTTGTCGGCAATCTTATCCAGGACTTCCTTTTCAATAGGGTACCCGTCTCCTCCGAACTGGAGCAGCACCTCATTGGCCTCTTCCGCCGCCTGGGCATCAGGGAGGAAGACGAACTTCGCCCGGGGATAGGCCTGGCGAACCTGGCGCTTCCACACTTCCTTCATGGAGGTTGTGGCTTCTCCCGTATGGTCATAGACCACAAAGGCAATGGTCTTCCGATCCAGCAGGTCAGGGGCGGCCGCCTGTTCTGCCGCCTCTGCCGGCACCATCAGGAACAGTCCCGTAAGGACGAAACAAAGGGTCAGCAGCAGCTTTTGGACTCTTTTCATTTCAGCACCTCCTGGGCTTTCCCCCGGGCCAGTTCCAGTCCCAGATGATGGGCCAGGATCTGCCCTGCATCACTGTAGGTATCCATGGGTTCCAGGGGCCCGGGCTTCACTTCCGGCCCGAAGAACAGCATGGGCACGTGTTCCCGGGTGTGGTCCGTCCCTTTCCAGGTGGGGTCGCACCCGTGGTCCGCAGTGACCAGCACCAGGTCTCCGGGCTGGAGCCGGGCCGCCAGTTCCGGCAGACGCCGGTCCACGGTCATAAGCCCTTCCCCGTAGCCTTTGGCGTCCCGCCGGTGGCCGTAGGTGGAATCGAAATCCACGAAGTTGGTGAACACCAGGCTCCGGTCTCCGGCAGCGTCCAGGGCCTCCAGGGTGGCGTCGAACAGGGCGTCCAGGCCGGTGGCATGCCAGGCCCGGGTTATCCCCCTGTGGGCGAAAATATCTGCGATTTTCCCCACCGCATAGACCCCACCGGCTTTTTCGTACACTTCATCCAGCAGGGTCTTTTCCGGCGCCGGTACTGCATAGTCGTGGCGGTTCCCGGTACGGGTGAATTCCCCGGCCTTTTCCCCTACAAAGGGACGGGCGATGACCCGGGCGATGTGGTAGGGCTGGACAAGTCTGTAGGCAATCTCACAGAGTTTGTACAGATTCTCCAGTCCGAAGGTCCGTTCATGAGCGGCAATCTGGAGCACCGAATCAGCGGAAGTGTAGACAATGGGCTTGCCGGTACGCATGTGCTCTTCTCCCAGTTCCTGGATGATCACCGTGCCGGAAGCGTGCTTTTCCCCCAGCACACCGGGGAGATGGCCTTCCCGGATCAGCCCGTCAATGATGTCCTTCGGGAAGCAGTGGGGCTTGTCGGGAAAATAGCCCCAGTTGAACATCACCGGCACTCCTGTCAGTTCCCAGTGGCCGCTGAGGGTATCCTTGCCGCTGCTGATCTCTTTGGCATAGGTATAGGCCCCGGCCAGGGGTTCCGGACTGCCGATGGAATGGGCCAGGTCCTCTCCAGTACTCCTTTTGTGGGCCAGTTCCAGCCCATACCGGGCCAGGTTGGGCAGGGCCAGGAAGGACGCTCCCGGGGCCTGCTCCTTCTGCCGGGCAAACCAGCGGGCAATGTGGCCCAGGGTATCCGCTCCGGCGTCTCCGAATTTTGCCGCATCAGGGGCGCCCCCGATGCCAAAGGAATCCATCATCAGGATGATGCACCGTTTCATTTCTTTTCCTCCCTTCCCAACAACTCGTTCAATGCCCGGCGGACAATGGTCTGGAACCGGTTCTCCGCCAGCCGGTAGATTTCCGGCGAGGCAATGCTTTCGCTTTCCGTCCGTTTGGCCACCACCCCGCACAGGCTGGCCGCCTTCAGGCCCAGGGCCTGGGAGGTGACGAACACCGGAGCGGTTTCCATTTCGTAGTTGGTGACCCCCAGCTGCTGCCATTCCTTCATGCTCCCCTGGAACCGGCGGAGTACATAGCCGGTGAAGCTGTCGTACCGTTCCTGGCCGGGCCAGAAGGTATCCGAGCTGCAGCAGATGCCCACCTGATGGGGCACGTTTTCCACCAGGGCCGCATAGGCCAGCAGCTGGGTCAGTTCAAAATCCGCCACCGCCGGGAATTCCAGGGGGGCATAGTGGGAGCTGGTGCCCTCCAGCCGGACCGCTGCCTTGATGATCACCACATCTCCCAGTTCCAGGCCGTCCTGGATGGAGCCGGTGGTCCCCACCCGGATCACCCGTCTGATCCCCAGCCGGGCCAGTTCTTCCAGGCAGATGGCGGTGGAAGGGCCTCCCATGCCGGTGGAGCACACCAGTACCGGCCGGTTCTGGACCTGGGTGAGACAGCTGGTGTATTCCCGGTGGCTGGTCAGATCCACCGTAGGGCCCATGGCTTCCGCCAGGGACCGGACCCGTCCCGGATCCCCGGGCAGCAGGGCCGTATCCGCTCCCATCAGCCGTTCCCGGGACAGCTGGGTATGATACATGACTTCATGAGGTTCCGCATAATGACGATCCATGGTATCACTTCCTTGGTTGCAGTTCTCTTACCCTTTATTATACGAAAGAGCAGGACCCCTGTTCAAGGCCCCGCTCCCCCTGTTTTTGGCCCTTCAGGCCTTTCCTTCTTCTTTTTCCATGGTTTCCCGCACGGTTTCCTCACAGGACCGCATGGCCAGGATGCTCTGTTCGAACAGTTTGTTCAGATCCCAGCCCAGCATATCCGCTCCCTGCTGGATCACGTCCCGGCTGCATCCGGCAGCAAAATGCTTGTCCTTGAATTTTTTCTTCAGGGACTTCACTTCCATATCCTGGACGCTTTTGCTGGGGCGCATAAGGGCCGCTGCCCCGATGAGCCCGGACAGTTCGTCCACCGCATAGAGAACCTTTTCCATTTCCTCCCTGGGTTCCACATCGCTGCACCGGGGCCATCCGTGGCTGGCCACCGCATGGATCAGCCGGTCGTCCCAGCCTTTTTCCTTCAGGATCTCCGCTTCCTTCCGGCAGTGCTGTTCCGGATATTTCTCAAAATCCAGGTCATGGAGCAGGCCCACCATGCCCCAGAAGTCTTCCTCATCCCCATAGCCCAGTTCCCGGGCAAAGTACCGCAGGCAGCCTTCCACCGTCAGTCCATGCTGGAGATGGAAGGGTTCCTGGTTGTATTCTTTCAGCAGTTCCCAAGCTTCTTCGCGCGTATTGGCCATTTCTGTCTCTCCTTCCAACGTCATTATCCCCAGTATACCACAAGGGGTGGAGAAAGGAGAAACAAAAGTTCCGGAAGAAGCACATTTTTCTTTCAAAAACGTTCAAACCGTGTATTTTTTCACAGGAAGGCCGGCGCTATAATAAAAAGCTATAAGGGAGTTGATGAAATTGCAGGAACAGCAAATACGCAAACTGACACTGGCAGGGATGTTCGCCGCACTGGCCTTCGCCTGCTTCTCCTATCTCCGGATCGAGATCCCCATGGGAATGGGGCTTACCGGGAAGATCTATGTGGGCCACGCCTTCATCCTGCTGTCCGCCCTGGTACTGGGAGCCAGATACGGAGCCCTGTCCGGGGCCATCGGCCTGGCCCTGGCGGACCTGCTGGCCGGGTACACCACCTCCGCCCCGCCTACCTTCCTGGCCAAGTTCCTCCTGGGCTGGTCCACCGCCTGGGCGGCTCAGCACCTGTGCCACCTGGACCGACTCACGGAAGACAGAGCCCGGCTCCGGGCCGCGGCCCTGGCCTCCATCTTCGGTTCCATGGTGAACGTGATCACCGAGCCCCTGATCCGCTACAGTTTCAAGGTGTTTATCCTGGGCCTGCCCCAACCAATCGCCTACGTAAGCGCCATAAACTGCGCCGTCAGCATGGCGGTGAGCAATGTGGTGTCCGTGGTGCTGGCAGTGGTGCTGTATCGGGTGATGGAGAAAAGCATAGGGCTGTGACCCACAAATAAAAAAGGACTGTTGCCCATGCAACAGCCCTTTTTTATTTCTACTTCGCATTATACATTTAATGAAGGAAAATTTTGCATGAATTGGTGGAGCGTGTATATATCCCGGTGGCCATTCTTTGTGAAAGATAAAAATTTGTATGAATTGGCTAATTTTCTATAGTTTTTTTTGCCGTTTTTTTGCCGTCTGCTTCCAGTTCTTCCAGAGCCTGCCGGCAGACTTCTGCTTTTCCATGTTTTACCAATTTTGCAAAGCGCTTGATTAAATCCCACTCCTCCTCAAAAGCTCTGACCTGATGTTGAGGACGCGGATTATGGATTTCTTTTACCGTTCCTTTGGGACGGCCCGTTTGATTAGGCCGCCTGCCACCCCATCCAGATTTCGTTTCCATTATTTGCCTCCTTTTCTCAGCGCAACATAGACCACCCAAGCTGCTGATACAGCACCGCAGACAAGTCCCCGGAGCCAGCTACTCCAATTTATGGAGCCGGTACAAAACGTGGCGAATAAGGCAAACACAGTAATGAAAATCATTGTTTTCATAGTAACCATGTGGTAAAATCAAGGCAGGTGGGGAACCTTTCGGCTCCCCGGTGGCTCTGGTTACTTTCGCTTGCTTTGCCGGCTGTTTGAAAGTTTCCGGAGCTTTTTGTTTACCATCTTCATCTTGTCCCAAGTCCAACTAAGTGCCTGGATGAAATTGACTACTAAGATGAAGTTGGTAACCGCTGCCTTAATCTCATCTACCACATTTTCTCACCTCCTCTTGATGATTTAATTATACATCACTTTGTTTATTTTGTCAATCATTTTAAACAAGTTTTGAACATAAAAAAAGCCCGTAGAGCACGATTTTTTTTCTAGCTCTACGGGTTTCTTCTTGCTCTATTCAGCTTTGGTAGGTTCTGCAGTCTCTTTGGCACTGCCGGCCAGGACGGCCTTCATCATGTACAGGCCCAGACGGATCACCAGTGGCAGAACCACACTGTCCCGGATCTTATTCCAGCCGGATTCAGCTGCAGCTTGCTCCTGGATCTTGCTGATGAAAGTGCTGGCCAGTTCTTCAATGACAGGAAAGCCGTCAGAAGTCAGGCTGGAAACCAGCTGATCTTTCAGGTCATTGACTACACTGTCCAGGTTCATCGCGTCTACCATGCTGTCTCTAAAATCAGTCCATTTGCTCATGATAATTCCTCCATTCAGTCTAAATCCTGATACCAATCGTTCATGTCCACGTTTACCCCGCCGATGCTGAGCTTATCACTGTACTGCCAGCCGGCCAGGAGCTTGCCGGGATATTCAGCCGGAAAATCGCACGTCTTGCTGTACTGTGCCACCCAATACGGCACATAATCGGCCAGGGCTTCCACATCAATAACATCTTCGAAGGTGGACAGGCTGGCATAGATGCCGCACGGAATGTCTTTCGCATTGATGGCATTGATGAAGGCACTGCAGACTGCAGTAGGATCATCTGCACCCAGGCAGGCCGGAGATTCAAAGTCGAACCAGACACCCATGGGAGGGATTTCACCACCCAGCAGATACAGCACCTCATTTGCCTCTGCTGCCGCCTCTTCCGGAGTAGTCGCATGGCTGTAGCAGTACACGCCCCACTTCAAGCCCCGTTTTTCGGCTTCGGCCACATGGCCCCACCAGGTTTCTTCAATTTTCTGTCCTTCGGTGATTTTTGCAATGACGCCTCTTACCCCGGCAGCTTTAACCTGGTCATAGTTCAGATCTTTCTGCCAGTACGATACGTCAATTACTTTATTTGCCATCTTTTTCACCACCTTTCCCTGTTTTCACCGTGCCTCCAATGTATCCCAGGAGGCCGGTCACAATGCTCATGGCCAGGTTGTCCAGGCCATAAAAAATAGCCATCACAAGGCTGGCAGACAGCGCAATGATGACTAAGATGTTTTCCAGGTCTATTTTCTCAAACTCAAACATCGGATTCCCCTTCTTCCTTGCTGGGGGCAGTGTGGGGAAGGGTCATGAAATGCTGGTAAGTCAGGGAAACAATGTCATTCCCGCCCAGGTTATGGTAGGCGATGTACATTTTATTGACCACTTCAGCCTTGTGATGGGGCACCCAGCCCAGAGCCAGGTAATAGTCCATGGCATCTATGAGCCGATCCCGCAGCATGGCCACCACTCCTGTCACCAGGGCTTCATGTTTCTTTGCTCTTTCGGCCTGTTCTTTATTCCCTGCCGCCTGAAGTTCCTTGAACTTAAACAGCAGCACACCACTCAGCAGGGAAGAAAGGCTAGGTAAAACGATCGATAGCCAATCCATGGATCAGCCTTCTTTCTGAGAAGTTTCCTCCTCTTTAGATTCGGTCTGGTAATTGATGCATCCAGTGTTGGGGCAGTTGCCCTTATCATCCAGGGCAGTGCCGCAGTAAGGGCAACGTTTTTTCAGCTTGAAAAATGCCATTTTAGCCAACCTCCTCGACTTCATTCATCTTGCGCCTCGATTCTTTCTTTTAAGCAGTCAATGCGTTTCATCTCTTCTGCAAAAATATTTCTCTGGCCGATTTCAAATGCCATCCTTTTTATTAGGTTACTCTGCATCTTGATGATTTCGCATTGCACGTCAATGATTTCAATCAGTGACATATTCTTTTCCGGTGATGGCTTTATATTCTTCGGTGGTAATTTTCCCTTTGACCACTGCGTTTTTCACCATTTCGGTATTCCAATAGCCTGCTTCGTACCATACTTTAATTTTCTTAAACCACTTACTCATCTTCACCGCTTCCTTCCGTACTAATTCCCTGCGCCGTTGTGCTGGTAGTCGGCAGTTCCACATCGCTCATCATGGCGATGTAGGCTGTCTGGGCCACTGTTTGGGTCAACTGGGCCTTCAGGGATCTGTTTTCCGCTTCTGCCTGTTGAAGTCGTTCTTCCATCGAGATTTTTTTGAACATCGTTCTTCCTCCATAGTCCATAGTAGAAGTCGTACATTTTCCCGATAATCCTATGATTATTCCCGCGGACTGCATGAGCAGCCCAGCACCGGATACTTTCATCGGCCGTTGTGCGTGGTATTTTCCCGGTTCTTGCAAGTTGAACCATCTTTTTCAGTTTTCTTCGTTCATGATATATTTTTGTTTTATTCAGGGTTACTAGGATTTTTCCTGATTGCTTTACTCTAAAACGAAACCCCAGCCATTTGAATCCACAAGAGACCGGAACCACACGACATTTCTTCGGATGCAGCTGTAGGTGGATTTTCCCTAGCTCCCGCTCGATAGCCGTTCTGTAATTGGCGGCGTTCCTTTTTCCATCAGTGATGATTATGAAATCATCCATGTAGCGCACGTAAAACTTAACGTGCAGCTGTTCCTTGATGAAATGGTCCAGGTCGTCAAGGACCGCCAGCTCAATATATTGAGCAACATCGGAGCCTAGTCCAATACCGGTATTTCCTGGAAAGCTATCAATTATCTGTTCAACCAGGCCCCGTGCCCATTCGTCTTTGACACGCTTACGAATAGCTGTTTTTGCTACATCGTGCCGGGTGCTACCAAAGAAACTTTTAATGTCGTAAGTATAGGCGTACATTCTTTCCCCGTACAGTCTGTGTGCTTTCCCCAGCATGACTTTCAGTCTGCGTATAGCAAAGTCCGGCCCCTTGCCAATTTGTCCGGCCGCATTATCGTGAATGAAATGGCGCGTTAATTCATCTGCCAGGTAGTTGCGGAGCAGAGAGCGCTGAATCTGCCTGTCTCTGAACCGCATCGCCACAACTGTTCGTTCTTTTGGTTCAAAGACTTTAAATTCCACTTGTTTCCCTAGCTTGTAGCTTCCGTTCAGGAGTTCTTCTCTGAGCTTTTCCGTATTCGTTAAACCGTTTTGCAGGTATTTAATTGTGCTTGCTTTCCAGCGAACCCCGTTGGCGCACCGCTGCATAGCATCATAAAGATTGCCAAAATCCGTAACGACTTCTTTTACTGTTTTCATGGTTTAAAAGCTGCGCTTACAGCAGGACCAGCTCGGAAGCTGCCTGCGTCGCAGCATCTTGTTCGCCTCCTTCTATGGACGGAGGACGGGCTTCGCGCTCCTTGCATCGGCACAGATTTCACCGCAAGGCGGTTACTTTAAACCGGCCCATGTAATCCGGGGCCACACCGTTCCAGTTGTACGCGTTGTTGTTCCACCAGGCACGCCCGCCATCAGTGACGTTGCGAACGTTATACGCATTGGCGCAGTTCGGCGACCCTACAGCGCTCAGCCCACGGCTTTGTATTTTTCGGCGTCCGCCTTCTTCCAGGCCAGTAGGAGAGTTTTAACCTTGTCTAATTGACTTGTCCATACAGCTATATTGACGTGCTTTTGAGCTCTGCCTGGTTCTCCTAAATCACGAAGTCCACTAAATGTCTTGAAAGCTGTATCCATGGTAGCGCTTAGGGCTGCCAGCTCCGCAAGTGCTTTCTGCTGATACAGTCTCCGGAGTTTAGCGGTTTCTGTATCATTGACGAAAACGGAATTGGCTTTGGCCATATTTGCTTTGGCTTCTACGGCAGAATTGACAATCTGCTGAGTTAAGCACCAGCGGTATCGCTTAGGGAAGCGCTTTTCATCAGTACATAGTTGGATTGTATAGCAGACTAATATATCAGCCTCCACAAGTACGCTTAGTGGTGTTGTTGACCGTTTAGATTTAGGAATAGCCATATTCTCTCCTTTTTGTCTGCCAGCCGCTGTTGGCGGCTGATTAATTGATTATTCGATGCGGCAAGCCGGGGCCACACCGCCCCAGACGAACGCGCCGCGGCCCCACCAGGCACGCCCGCCATCAGAGACGTAGCGAACGTAACACGCACTGGCGCAGCCCGGCGAGCGTTCCCACCAGCTCCATTCCGTCGAACTGCCTTGTTTGTACTTGCGGCGGTTATCGTCCTGCTCTGTATTTATGCCGGTTTTGCCGTCTCGGCGGAATTTCGTGTAGTAGTCCCAGACGACCGTGTCTTCAATGTCCTGTACTGCCGAGCCCGGCGAATCGTAAAAGTTGTTGCCGCCGTTGATATTGACCATGGCCGGCAGAAAAAACAGATCCTGCGTCGTATCGTGGCCGCCGCTGTCGCTGATTTTATTGATATCCGTGATGAGGTTCGATTTTGCGACGACGGCGAGAAAATCACTGTCGAGCCCGTTCATGAAGCCTTCCGATGTCGCGTAGCGCGGCGGGCGGTCGAAGTCGTTCTGTGGGCTCCACCACGCGCCAGCCGCGGCGCTGCTATTGAGCCATTGTCTGAGGTTCGACTGGCTCCAGCGGTTATAGCCGTAACAGATACGCTGTGCATGGTTGACCGTGCCCAGCGTTGCAAGGTCAGTGCCACCAGTACCTAAGGTCATTGCGACGGTTTCAAGCGCCGTCGTGTCGGCCGGCTTCGAGTACGTCGAGATGCTGAGCGTCGACAAGTCTGTATTCCATTCCATACCTTTGCTAAAGCAGATTTGCCCGCCTTTGGGGATGGTCTTTGTAGTTGTAAATTGCCATGTTTTTGTCCAGCCGGATTTTGTGCTGTCCGTCCAGTTTGTATCTGTGATGCCGCTCGTCACGGTCGTGAAGTGATACGTACCTGCCGCTAGTTCCGTCTTTGCCAGGAAAATAGCCTCTCGCTGGTCAAATTCTAGTGTTCCGTCTGGAAAACAGTCATGCATCTGGAGGATCACATAGTTGCCGCCTGTATCTTCTACATCACCAATGTGAACAATATCCCATGTTAGCGTAGCGCTACCACGTTTACATTGGAGCTGGTCGCCGACTTTGTAATAAGAGCGAATGGAACCGGCGCGGCAGAGATTTTTAAATCCCTCCCATGTAGTTATGGGTGTGAAACCCGTTTGGACGGTTTTGAAATATTGTTCAAGCAAGTCATTCTGTTTGATAATGGCAGCCGAAATGCCTTGAACATCTTCCGGCCGTGGGGTTTTAATGATGTATTGCGTCATTAATCTTCCTCCTTATTCACTAGTTGTGACCACTATGTCAAGCCCGCTGTCCTCTGTGTTAATAGCCAGGGCAACGGAATCTGTGATAGCCAGGATTTCCTTCTCTTTAATCGATTCCGCTGCTTTCTGGGCTTTCGTCGCATAGTCAGACGCAGAGCTCATGGCCAGCTGTGCGTACGTGTTGCTGGTAGCAGCGCTGGATGCGCTGGATGCTGCAGCGGTAGCAGAGTCGATAGCTTCAGCGGATTTTTGCTGGGCCAGCGCGACGAGCTCTTCGGCGGTCTTCGGCAGTGCCAATTTGACCATCGCTTTACTCGTCGTGACGATGCGTACGTAGAAAACCATCTGTGCATTATTGCCATCCGTCTTGCATGCTATGTAGCCAGGCGTGCTGTCATAGCAAACCCCGTAAAGGATTTCTTTGCCAGTACTGTCTTGCGCGAAAATGCCTAGCTCTGTCGCTTCATATCCAGATTCTACTGCTTCGCTTGTCAGTGACGCTTTGAGTAGGCACGTGCGCACATCGCCGACGTCCTCTGTCGTGATACTCGTGATGACCATCGTATTCTGCGGTGCAAAGAGCGCCGATCGTGCGACATAATCATCGACGGTATTCGCCTGCCCGCTGCCTAGCTGCATCTTTGTCAGCTTGAGCGCGAGATTGCCAGCTTCGACGTCGGCCATGAGCTTTGCGCCGGCATTCGTCAGTGCGTAGCCACTCGAAAAATTTGACATGCTGTGTCACCTCCTCATGCTGTCCGATACCATGCATCGACTACGGTAGCGAGTGGCATGACTCTCATCGGATTGCCGCCTCCGGATTTGCCGGTCGTGAAGTGGTGGGTATGGTCCCCGTCTGTTGACGTATTGTAAATTAGATTATCGTAGTCAATGCCGCCGTTAGAACCAGCGTGATTGGGCTTGTTATCATAAATGCCAAATGGACCGCCACCGTATTTAGGATTTTCGCCCCAGGTGCCATGACGGTGCTTACCATTATGATCAGTATCTCCTTCATGGTCATGTTCTGGCATCTCTTTCAGCGAAATTTCATGTCGAGTTTCACCGACTCGGGATCCCGGTTTTAGCGTCACACCGTCATAGCTCCCAGACGCAATTAGGTACGACCCCTCAATCTTCTTCCAAGTTCCCCCGAAAGCCGTCGCCGGATCCGTGCCACCGACCTGCAGGTATACGCTACCAATCGGGTGCGCGAGGTCTAGGACTTTCTTCTCAGCGGCGTCCAGCATTGCCTTGGTCACGTAGGTATCCATATCCACGGCAATGCTGATGCTCGATGCATTCGATGTCTTGATGTAGACCGTGGCCAGGATATTGCGTACCAGTGCGCCTGCCTGCTCGGCATTCATGACATCCGGATTATTCGCCGTGCTGACGGCAAAAAGCGTCTCGGAGTTGTTGTACATCGCGTAGACTCCCAGCGTAGCCAATGTGTACGACTTAGCCAGGCCAACGTTGGTTACATTAAACTGTAGTTTTATCGTCGTGCCGTCTATCGTCATCGCCGACGCCAGCGGGAAACTCTGCTTTACATCATCCAGATTATACAGGGCTGCAATCTCGCCCTGCGTGTACGTGTGCGAGCTTGTCTTGATAGACGATATCGTAAAAGTGCCTTTATTCGCTACCGCTTTTGCAAGCAGAGCACGGCCGGCGTCTGTCACGACAAATTGATTGTAGGTTGCCATCAAATACCTCCTATCTGCAAAATCAGTTTTTCCGTCGTCGTTATAGCAAGTGCGACGTAGTACGTGGACTCCGGCTTAATCTGCTCAACGGCTGCAGGATAGACGTCTACAGTCTTTACGGTTGACTTGATCATAGCGATGCGGTTCTCCGTGCTGGCAATCGTATGAGCCTTATAGACCGGCCCGATATGTGCAGGGATATGCACGCGCACGTCCCTTGTCAGCCCAGCCAGATTTTTCTTGTCAAGCAGTGGGATGTCAAAGTCCGCACTGTATGTCTCCGGATGATCTGTGACTGTGCCGCTCTTATCAGCGATGTACTGATTGATGAGCTTCTCAAGAAAAGCAACAGTGACGCTTTCAGGATTCTGCAGCTTGGCCATCACAGCCTGTCGGCGTGCATCCAGATCCAGAGTCGGATCTGTTTCGATGCCCACCAGATCTTCCCAGTCTGACAGTCCATAGGTGGCACTGATGATAAAAAACTGATCCAGCAGCTCCTGCAAGTCAATTCGGATAGTATTGTGTTCCCTGCTGTCGGCATCGTTTGTTGCCTTAAAGGTCTTGTCCTTAGCCAGGAATTCAGGTAGATATCGGAGGATGTTAATGGCAGCCTGCCTCATCCATTCATGTTTCATGTCAGCGTCACCGTCCCAACTACAGGCAGGTTATCAGCACCCACCACGACATTTTCCGTCCCACCGTTGATGGTCAATCCGGTGTAGTCATTAACTCCGGTGCTGTCAGCATTGTCCAGGATAATCCGCCCGATCTGCGCATAAGAGATGGTCACAGTATCAGTCATCGCAGCCATATTCGTGTAGTCAGTTCCGAATACGCTTCCCTTGAAATATTTAGTCAGTACTGTCTTAATGGCTTCCGCGTTCCCGATTCCAGATGTTACTTTCAAGGCCAGATTCACAGTAGTCAGCACTGGACCCACTACCGTTACCGTTGCTCCAATGGGAGCCTGGACAGCAATGGCATCCCGTACTGCTTGGAGCAGCTCGTCTCCAGGGCTGTCCTTGTTGGCATCAACCACAATCACTTTTACAGTACCATTTCCGTTCCAGAGCGGGAGCACCTTAACTACACCCACACCAGGGACGGCCGTAGCCCATTCGATGTAGTGGTAGACGTTCCCAGATGTGGCCGGCTGCCGTACCGCAAAGAGCAGCCGTTCCCGCAAGGCATCATCAGATTCTTCTTCATACCCACCGGATGCAGCTTCTTTATTAGTCACCTGGCTTACGCCATAAATGGGTATGGGGATTTTGATGATGGTCCCTGTTCCCACATTCCCGCCGGCTCCCGTTGCCGATGCAATAGCTTTCACATTTACGACTCCATCAGATCCAACCACTGTTTCAGCCTTGGTCGTGAAGTTTAACGACCCCGTGCTGAAGACGCTGCCTTTCGGGATCTTTGCTCCGGCGGTGCCGCTGATAGTCAAAACTGCAGTAGCGGCCGTTGCCTTCCGCCTAGATAGCCCAGCCAGTTCATCGGCCAGGTAATCCAGGTAGCTCCCCCAGGACGTCTGGGGGAAGGCCGCTTCCATCATCAGGTCCATTTCGGCATAGGTTTTTTCAAACTCCTTGGCGTTAGCTGCCAGCGTGTCAAAAGCGAAGGTGCCTTCAACCGCGCTGGTTCCGGCTCCCTGGAATTCATCATGGTACTCTTTTAACCGTTCCAGGATGGCTGCTCTGGTTTCCGCTTCAAACATCGTCCTACACCTCGATTCCTACAGATGTGCTGCCGTAGACCGTAGCCAGCTGCAGCTTCATCTTGATTTTTTTATGGACTTGTTCCGTGCTGATGGCAATGACGTCCAGGATGTAAGGATTGACCAGCAACCCATCCTTTATGTATTGGTACAACTCACTGGCCCTCTGGCTGTCATTGGGGCCCGTCCCTACAAAAGGTTCAAGTTCGATGCCGTAATCATCAAAGTAGGCCAGATACCGGTACCGCTCCACCAACAGGCAGTGTAGTACCCATACCTTGATGGCCTCGTTTCCCTCTACAATCTTATGAGAGCCATCATCATTGTAGAGGAACTGGTTCCTGTCAAAGTCCCAGGCAAACTCCTTGAAAATAGGAAGGTTTCCCTGGGCAGTTTCGGTTGTCGTCGTTGGCCCGATGACAAAAGGATTCGCCATAGTCACTCACCATCCAATCTTTTGAGCTTGCAGAGTACCACAAACTGCTTCACCGTCCGGTTATCTTCACCTGTCACTGGAAGCAGCAGTACCTTGTCCCCAGGAATCCACGTGTCAGTCAGCTGCTCATCGTTGTCGATGGGATGATTGTGGCTCGCGTAAGCTGGCTCACCGGATCCGCCACCACGGTAAGAGGTCGCCCCCACCATATGCCTGGTATGGCCAGGGATCCAGTAGTCATCGATCCAGAGCCTGCTGGCATCCAGGTCGTAGCCATTATAGCGAATCTTGACTGCAGGCGGCGGGCTGACCACTACGCCGATTCCAACGGTCGGCTGCAGGGCTGCCCCTTGGGCAATTCTCCTATGCATGGCCACCAGGGCCTTATAAGGATTTTCCGTTTTCATGCGCTCACCCCCTGCTGGCCTTGATGACTTTGGTCACCCGCATCCCGTCCATTTCGGTATAATCACCGCCATGGACAGTAACATTCCGGCTGCTGCTGTTGCCATAGTAGCCACCCTGTCCATCATAAATGACAACATGATCGTTATCGTCGTAAACCAACACATCACCTTTCTGTAGGTCGCTTGTATCATAGGACAGGAGCCCGGCAGCATCTGCATCGGATACCATGTCGGGTACTTTGACGACACCGTTATCGCACTCCTGGGACAGGAACGGGCTGTAGTAGCTTCCGCATTTTCCAGCGAACTCTGCGCATCCTTCCGGACCATTGTCCATGGTCGTGCCGCCCCAGGCATCCCAGCCGGCAGAAAGGCCCGCATCAACACTGGAAGAACCGTTCCCTGTTCCCCGCTTGCTCTTCATCTTTCCGGAGGAAGACTTGAATACCGGCTGAGCATAGTCAACTTGTTCGATTTCCGGCTGTTCCTGCTGATCTGGCATATACTCCAAAGTAAGGTTCATCATGTGCTGCCCGTTCTCAAACTGGTGGGAATCGGATTTGATGTAGAACTTGCCCTTAAGCTGTTCTTCCTGCACCAGGATGGAATAACCTGTGATGCACTGGATGAAGCCCGTTCCTTTCAGGGAGGATTCGTCTTTCTGCTGGACCAGGGCCGCTTTGGCTGCAGCCGTATTGTCCACCGTTGCGTCCTTCTTGGGAGGCTGCATCTTGTAAATCTTCTGGATCATCCCGAAGTGGGTCACATCGTCATTGATGGTGAACATCTGACAGACGGTTCCATTGTCATCGACTGCTTTCACCCGGTTCACCATATCCTGGATGCTTTCGGAGTGATCGGCGGAAATCACGTTGGTGTCAGCAGACGCTGTATAGCCATCAATCAGAGAACCCTTGGCCACCACATTGACCTGGCCTTTCAGACAAACAGGCAAATAGGCGGTATCTTTACCCGCTGTTTTATCGGCCACCTGCTGCTGATCCATGAGCATCCGGAGAGCTTCTGTGCCGGATTTTCCATCCACCAAGAGGTCTACGGTTGCCGTCAGATCCTGAGGTAAAGTCCCTACCGGGATGTTGATTTCCTGGCAGACCTGCCGGATTCCATCAGCAACGGTTCCCTTGATAACTATCCGCATCTGGCTTTTGGCCAGGTAGATCAGATCGTCAAAGCAGGTAAATTCAAAGCTGTAGCTCCCACTGGTCCGTTTTCTGTAAAAAATCCGGCCCTGGAATACTTCCATTTCCGGATCCGCAACCGTTTCTTGGTAAAACATATAGACAAATCCGCCCAGTTTCAGGTTGAGTGGTTGGAATGTCCTATCCTTGTTAATGGTATTGTAGGCAATGGAAAAGTCCAGCTTCCGGGCAGCCTGGTCACAGTCCCCGGACCAGGTTACTTTCCGCACATAGGCAGAAATATCAAAGTTGTCCAGGGGTTCAGCCCCATTGCTGTCCTTCCGGGCTTTAACTTCCTTTTCGGTTTCTGGAGGGTCGCTGTATCTCAAAATGATCATGCAGCATCCCTCCTAAAACTTCTTCAACCATTCACCGTTAGCCATAACCCCGGCCTGCATGGTGTTGAGGATGGTTCCAGGCTTCACTCCGCCGCTTTTCACCATAGCTTTCCAAATCCCCAGGGCTCTTTTCCCCTGGTTGACAATGCTTGTGGTCTTCTGCACTGCCCGCTGGGCCGTGTCCAAATCTGCTTGGCTGACACCCAGGACTGTGGTCGTCTTGTTTTCCAATGTAGTCGCCACCCTGCTTTTCAGGTCAGTGACAGCACTGGTCAGAGATGATGCCGGCATCACATAGCGGTATTCCCTCAGCTGCAGGCTGAAGTAGACATCTCCCGTGCCGTCTCTTTCACCGAAAGTGAATTCGTCAATGGTCACCGGAGTACTGACATCCGTCCCAGTGATAGATAAAGTGCAGGGCTGGTTGGATTCCGCCATTTTCTTGATGACCCCCACATACACATAGGGAGCCTGGACAGTCAGCAGCTGGACAAATTCATAGTCATTGGCCGGGAAGAAGGAACTAAACTTGATGGAAGCCAGACCACGCTTGCCCAGCAGGTTGATATCCCCCAGGTTCTGGATATTCACCACCGTATGCTTGTAGCCATTGGATACATCAAAAGATGGTGGATTCACCGGGAATACCACTGCTTCAGTACCACCGGACAGGGTGAAAAGTCCTCCCGTGCTGCCACCGTCCCCGAACACCCCCAGCACCTCAGAGACGATGCTGGAAGCCTCAGAAAAGAAGTTCAAAAAGCTTGCCATTAGATCGCCCCCACTGTGCTGTTGATTGCCACTTTTTCCATCTGTTCCTGGATCTCTTCGGCCACTTTCCTGGCCAGGGCCTTGATATCATCGGTCCCGGAAATTACAGCCCCGTTGATGTTGACCGTGATTCCGTCCCCATGGTTGGCATTGGTTCCCATGGCGTAAGCCTGCTGCAGGGATCTGTCATGAGAAGTCACGCTGGATCCCTTGGGCAGGTTCACGAATTCGGCGCCTCGTTCCCCAATGATAGCCGGCCCACCAGGCCAGTTGTCCGTACCATGGGCGAGATAAGGGATATTCAGGCTGAAATGCGATCCGCCAAACTTGGGCACCCATTCCGGGATATCAACGGAGATTCCGTTGATGCCGGAAATGACTCCATTGATAGCCGACTTGATGCCTTCCACAACACCTTCACAGATGCCAGTAAGCCCGCCGAATATATTGCTGAAAATATCCGCAACACCCTGCCAGGCCATTGCCCAGTTTCCGCTAAAAACGCCCGTAATGAACTCAATGATGCCACCGAAGACGTCAATGGCCGAACCGACCACCGCCGTAATGATTCGGAAAGCCCCCGTGAGCACCCCGGTAATCACGCTGGATACCACGATGATGGCTCCCGTAAGAACCCCTCCCAGGAGCCCGGCCAGGAACTGTAGGTTACCTTTAACCAGGCCGATGACACCCATTCCATTGTTCCAGGCATTGACCAGATTCATCCAGGCAAGCTGTAGCTTCAGTACAGCCGGCCGGATAAGTGCAATGGCCCCGGCAAAGGAATTTTTTACGATGCCCCAGATTCTGACGAAGAACGGCCCAATCTTGTCCCAGTTCTTGTAAATCAAAACAGCAGCCAGGGCGATTCCGGCTACCACTAGGCCCATCGGTCCCATCATGGTAGTGGCCGCCGCTTTCATAAGTCCGAAGCCTTTGATGGTCCCCTGCACAGCAAACTGCAGAGCCTTATTACGGATAGCGTGTCCAGCCATAGCCCGGCTGATCATGCCGTAAGTGCTTACCAGACTGCCGGCAGCCAGTGTAACCTTGCTGACTGCAAATGCCATTCCCGTGAAAGCAATGACGCCTGCCCCGATGTTGATGATCATCTGCCTGGTGTTAGGGTTCATGGTGGTGAAAATATCAGCCACCCATTTGATGGCTCCTGCTGCTCTTCGGATAGTAGGAGCCAGGGCAGAACCAAAGGATATGGCCAGTGCTTCGATGGAACTCTTCATGGCATCGATGGATCCCTTCAGGGTATCCTGCATCCGCAGGTAAGCCGCATGGGACGATCCGGCAGAATTGGTGATGGTATTGGTCATCGCCTGATAATCGCCTGGGGCGGTTTTGATCAGAGCCAGCAGTCCGGAGTAGGCTTCCTGCCCTGCAATGGCTTTGGCCATGGCCACCTGCTGTACGTCCGTCATTCCGCTCATCTTATCCCGGAGCAGAGACACCGCACCGGATAGCCCGATGAAGCTGCCGTCTCCTTTCTGGAGATCTGCCATGGAAATACCCAGCTGGTCAAGTGCAGCAGCAGCCTTTTTAGGTGGGTCTGCCAGACGAGACAGTGTGGACCGGATGGAAGTACCAATGGTGGACGCCTCGATCCCGTTGTTGCTCATGATGGCCATGGCCGTGCCCAGCTCTTCGATGTTGATGCCTAATGCCGCAGCTGGAGCCCCGGCGTACTGCATGGCCACCCCGAAATCCTGCATGCCCAGCTTGGATGCATTGGCCGCAGCCTGCACAACGTCGGCCACATGGGTGGTATTCGCTGCCACATCACCCTGGGTCAGATTCCAGATAGAAAGGGCGGACGTGATTACGTCAGAGGTAGTTGCCAGATCTTCCCCGGAGGCGATGGTTGATTCGATGATGCCCGGCATGGCTCCGATAGACTGTTCGGCGTTGAAGCCTCCTGCTGCCAGCCGGTCCATGCCGGCTGCCACATCCCGTGCCGTAGTCGGGAATTTAGCCCCCATAGCTGCAGCAGCGTCTTTCATCTTCTGCATCTCTTCGGCTGTGGCCCCTGCTTTAACGGCAGCACCTGTAATGGTTGCATCAAAGTCCATGAAGGTTTTGGCGGAAATGGCTCCAACGCCTGCAATCCCGGCAGCCAGAGGGGCCATGGCATGGGCAATGTTCCCGATGCCTCTCCCGGCATTTGTGATATCCCGTCCCAGCTTCATGTTGGCTTTGGCGGTTTCTTCCATTCCATTCCGGATCCGGCGCAGGCTGTTGGTCGTTTCGTCCTTCAGTCTCATGATTACATCAATGATTTCTGCCATGGTCACATCCCCCCTTTCGCCTTTCTCTTGATAGCGTCTTCCTCTTCTTTAATCTCCTGGCATTCCTTTTCCATGAAGGCCCGGAGAACCAGTCGTTCCCCGTATCCCATCTGGTAGTATTCTGACGGTTTCAGGCCATGCCGGATGTAGTGCCAGTACATAGCCTGAACATCCCCGTCAGAGCTGATCAGTTTTTTACGGATTCAGTCAGTTCCTGGATATTCTTAGTGCTGTAGCCACACAGCTTGGAGATCTCATCTGCGATATCCTGAATCTCCCCCGGCAAAAAAATTTTTGCAAAAAGATCCTTCCGGGTAGCACAGCCGAAATTTTTCAGGACTTCAAGCTGGTCGAATTCCTTATTGGCAATCCCATCGCACAGCAGTGCCATGTACATTTCGCCATTGCTTACCGTGATGGTCTTATCCTTGTTGATTTTGGTAGCATTGTCCTGGATTTCCCGGATTCTCCGATAGGGGATCTGTTTCAGGTCAAGGATAAAGGGAACCCCAAACAATTTCGTCAGTCTGGGGATTTCAATTTGTTCAGTAGCCTTTCTGGCGATTTTGCCGGCATCCGCAGCCAGCAGTGCTTCAGCTAAATTCATATTCTTTCTCCTTATTCGCTAGCAGTTTGCATAACATCAAAATCAGTGAAAGTGAAATCATAGTCATCTTCCACAAGTTTCTTCGCCTGCCAGTCCATCAGGGTAAGCTTATCGAAGGTCGCATCCCGGATGACCACCCGTTCTTCTCCGATGGCGTCCGGATCATCCAGTTTGGCCAGGATGGTCACCTTGGTCTGGTGTCCCTTCTTGATGTTGTCGGCCATTAGGTCGATGAAGAAAGAGCTCATGTGGTTCAGTTTCACATTGCCTTTGCCTTCCCAACCAGTAGTTTTGTATTTCTTGCCCCGTACCTTCACCTGGTTGACTTCCACCTTTTCCAAGTTCACTACAGCCTTGAAGGCCGTCACCTGGCCCATATACTTCCCATCGATCCATACTTCGCCCTCGGTCCCGCTCATGACCTGCTGGGCATCCATTGCTTCAGCCATTGTTCCTCACCCCCTAGATATTGATTGGCAGATCAAAGTCTTCCATGGCGTCCAGGATCTTGATGTTGAATCCCAGGAACACTTTCTTCTTGGTATCCAGTTTCTGGATTTCCAGAGACGTCATATCAGCCAGTTCGTCTTTGGTGTAGAGGCCATGCTGGAGCTGATAGTTCTTAATGTTTTCTTCGTTCAGATACCCCGTAGAGTATTCTTTCTGAAGCAGCCGGCCGGATTCCAGTTCCCGGAAGTAGCCCATGATGGCACTGATCAGCAGCATTTTATTGTCGAAGTCGTTGGCATATTTCCCGATGTAGCTGTCTTCGCAGGTTTTCCGGATGTCGTCATAGATCATGTCCATGATGTCCACGGATTTAATGGTCTGGTAGGCTTCCTGTTTGCCCTGAGTAGTAGTTACCAGGGAGTTCATGGCCCGGCTCATTTTGAATTTTTCCCCATCGAACCAGACAAAGAACTCCCCTCTATTGACCTTTTCGTCCCGTTCGTCCGCCGTATATCGATCGCAGTCGATGACTTCAGCCAGCGGGGCATAGGTGGCACTGATGGTCATAGGCGTCCCGCAGAGCAAGCCGGCAATCCGAGGGATATACTGAGCCCCGGTGTACGTCTTATTGGCCGTCACGATGGTCGTGTTGCTGAAATTGATGATTCCTTCATAGTCCCCGGCATAGCCAGGCAGGATCACCTTGGAGCGCTTATGCTTGTTTTCCCGGTTAGTTTTCAGCCATGTCCCCACGCTTTCGCACTGGGCCTGGGTAATTGTCGGGATAGCCAGGTAATCCCAGCGGTCCGTTGCCATTCCTTTCAGAGCCTCTGCGAATTTGTCGGCCTTGGAATCATTGGTTTCATCCTTGGCCATCAGGTAAACCCGCACTCTGTAAGGGGCCTTGGTATAGCCAATCAGGGTTTTGGTGATATAGTCCTTGTTTTCTTCGCTCAGTTCAGACGGAATATCATCGCTGGTATAGACCACAAAAGGATTGCTGATAGCCTTCACTTTAGTAGTGGACGCCGTATCACCGCTCCCGCTGGTGATTTCATGGTCCTTCAGCAGCTTGGTGATGGTATCCTGGGGCTCTTCCAGCAGCAGGGCCACGATTCCTCGCTGGCTGCGCTGGATAGCCTCAATACCGGCTTCTATGAAAGCGATATTGACAGAAGGCATTCCAAGTTTTGCCATATCTTATTCACTCCTTTGCAATGACATCAGGAAAGATTTCCTGATGGTTTCTGCCGCCGTCATGGATGGTTTCCATGTCCACTTCCTCGATGAGATCGGATCCGTGGTTGCGATCTCCGGTCACCTGTTCCAGATAAGGGATCGTGATCCGGACCTGCAAGATGTCCTGTTCTTCTCCCACCCGGTCGTCCTCGATGCTTTCTATCTTCAGGTTCCGTTCCTTCAGCTGGATTCCAACCTGGAAAAGAGCCTGGACTCGATCGATGGTATCCATATAGACCAGTTCGTTCTTGTCCTGGTCCTTTGGATAGAAGGTGATTCCCACCGTCAGCTCTTTCTGCATCCAGGCCACGGTCATAGGCTTCATCACACTTGTTGCGGCAATAAAAAAGCAAGGCTTCCGGAAGTCCTCCTTGACTTCATCGGAATAAACCTTGCAGTTGAACTCTTTTGTTAATTTTTGAATGATTAGGCTCAGAACCTGGGCCTGTTTTACGACTTCAGCCAAGATGCCCACGCACCTTCCCATAGAACCCTTCGGCCATTTTCTTTTTGATTTCTGGCCAATGGTCTGCTACAGAACGCTGCATAAAACCGACATGCTTGTTCAAGGCGTCCAACCATTCCGGCTTGTCTTTGCCGTGCGGATCTTTCGGATGCTGCACGCCCCGGTTGACCAGGTGAAAATGAGGAGCGGTGCTCCGGATGTGAGCTTCCGGTTCCTGTCCCAGACGGTCGATGACTTCCATCTTCCAGGAATTTTTCAATTTGTGCTTGTGTTTTGCATGGCCCACTGGAGAGTCTTTCCGGAGGGCCTTCTGCATATCCTTCGCGCCCTCTTCCAGCACGTCGGAAGCGTCGGATCCATAGGCAGCAGCCATCTTGTCTATTTTTTCCACAAATTCATCAATGGAAATCCCCATCAGCCTCACCCACTCTCTTCAGATTGCACATGAGCTCCAGCTTCACATGAGCCTGGTAGGGATCCACCACTGAGGTAATCTTGTAGGTCTGGCCACCGTACTGTACCAGCATGGCATCGGTGATTCCCGGACGGTAGCGGACGGTGATCTTGGTCACCAGTTCCACCTTATCCTTGTACTGCTCATAGTAGGTCTTGCCCCTGGCCGGTTCGATTCTGGCCCACAGTCTGTGCCCAATAGCATCCACCAGGGTTTGGTGTGTCAACCCATATTCATCCTCTGTTTCAGCGTATTTCAGCAACCGGATCCGTTTGTCCAGGGTGCCGATTTCCACGTTGATCATGGGGCATCATCTCCTATCACTGGGAAAATGCCGCACTGAGCAATGTGAATGATAAGTGCATCGGCTGAATGGGGAATCGGGTTGATGGCTCCCGGCTTGGAGCTGTAGATAGCCCTGTTCTCATACCAATGGCAGACCAAAAGCCTGATACACTGGTCATACAAGGCCGATCCGTTGTTCCGCTTCCCCGTTCTTCCTTCGATGTACTCGTTGGCCGCAGAGATCAGCTCCGTGATCAGTTCATCATCTTCCGTGATGTCAGAGTCGATTTTCAGCCAGTTCTTGGCTTGAGACAGCGTCACGGCCATAGTTCTCACCTCGTTCAGGCAGTTTTGTTGCCGGTCAGCAACACCAGGGAGTTGAAATCTACGGGCTTCCCGTCAACCACCATGATGGATTTTCTGATGATGTCATCGGTTTCATTGTCTTCGTAGACCTTCATGGCGACATTGTAGTTGGTGTTCAGTACATAGTCCTTCATGCGGTAAATGAAAGCGAACACATCAGTCTTGGTCAGGGTGCTGGAGAAGTCGGTCAGATAGTCACAAAGTTTAACGTCCCGTCCCAGCAGGTTCCGTTCCGGTACCCCGTTGATTCCGACATTGACTCTGGCAATGGGCTGGCCGGCACTGTCCGTCATGCCCACGAACTGCATCCAGGTGGATTTGGTCATCACCCAGACAGATCCGGCTTCATAGGCCTGGGGAAGAGCAGCTTCCGCCTTGACCAGGGTATCCAGGCTCAGGGATGCTACATTCAGAGTCTGACCTTTGCTCAGATCATGGATGATCCCGGTCGGCTGGCTGGTTCCGTTCCCTTTGATGATGGCTTCTTCCAGAGCAACTGCCATCGCTTCGGCAATGTTGTTCACCAGCACGTCTTCAAAGGCAGAAAGGGTCATGTATTCAGCTTCCAGGGTAACCGCCACAGCACAGCGCAGCTTGAAGTGGCTGAAGGTAATAGTCCCCAGGACCTTTTTCTGTTTGTCGCTGCCGGTGCCTTCGGCTACCCAGGTAGCGACAGGCTTCACGTCGGAAGTCGGGATGGCCAGGCCGGATTTATAGGCGGTCCGGGTCACCAGAGGCAGGATATTGCCATAGGTACGCACCTTTTCAATGACGCGGTTCAGCGTAGTCGGAGGGATCAGCGCCCCGGCATCCTTCGTACTGGCTACCGCATCGGACCGGAATTCAGCCGGAATAGGGGTACCACGCAGGGCATAGGCCATGAAGGCTTTCCGGTATTCTTCAGAGTCCAGTCCCTGGGCGGGACGTGCTGCTGCCGCAGGATTCTGCCGCTGCTGGACGTTTTCCGGTACATTGCCAAGGGTAATGGACTGGGCCACCCTTTCCCGTTCTTCCAGCTCTTTCTGTTCGGCGTCCAGGCTTCGTAGTTCTTCCTGCAGGGCCTTCAGGTCCACTTTTTCGTTGCCATTCAGGGCCGCGCGGATTTCTTCTTTTCTCTTTCTGATTTCAAGCAGTCTCGGATTCATGATTTTCTCCTTTTCTCACAGATAGGTTTGGACAATGAGCTTCTGCCGCAGTTTTTCCTGGGCTTCCCGCTCCTTCAATTCGTCAACAACGGATTGCCCGTTCCGGGCGGTGATGCTGGTGCCGTCATAAGCAGGGACATCCACCGGGGACACATCGTAGACCATGCTGATATGACGGATAGTCCTTGTCTGGGTCTTGTTTGCCTGGTCATTTTCCCATTCGTCTTTGTCTACGGCAAAGGCAAAGGACATTTTGGAAATATCTCCCCGTTTGATCAGTTGGTAGATATCCTTGCCGGCCGTAGTCGGAGCGATTTTGGCGGAAATTTTAAGGCCGGTTTCATCCGGAGTGACTGTCAGCGTCCCATTGGAACTCCTGGCTAGAATCAAGGCTGCATCGCTGTGGTTATACCGCAGAATCACATCGCTCATGTCCGTCCGGCTGTCCACGGCTTCCGGAGCAATGATTTCGTAGTACTTGGTGCCGCTGAAGGGAGATTCCCAAAGCAGGGTCCGCTGTTGGAAAACCGCAGCATACCCCTCCACATGGAGTTCTTCCCCTCCTCCGTCCGCCGCCCGGATTTCGACATTCCGGATTTCAACTCTATTCGTCATCCCCATCACCTCCTTCCGTTGTGTCATCATCTTCCGTCCGTTTTTTCTTCTTTTTGTCCTGGTCTTCGTCAGCCCCGATCTGATACTTACTCTGGTCCTGGCTCTTGACGTAGTTCAGGGAAACCACGATTTCTTCACCTTCCTTGCCAGGCAGGCCTGCATACCCGAACAGTTCCCGGATTTCGTTCCGCTTAATGGCCCCAGCCGGGATCATAGCAGCAGCGATCTGTACTTTAGAACGCGTGCTCATATAGGTCAGTCGGTTCCCTTCGAACACGATTTCGTTCCCATATCCCCGTTCTTTCGGTGTGAAAATCTTTTCGGTGAATTCCTGGGAAAGCTTCAAAGCAATGGGAGCCACCGTGCTTTCATAGAAAGCCTGGTATTCTTCTTCTGTGAACTCCCCGGAAACGATATGCTCGGAAACGCCAAAATACTTGTAAAGGTTGTCCCGAGCGAACCGCATCTGCTTGTCGCTGAAGGTCTGGGTATCAGTGGTAAGTTGCTGGAATTTGCCCCTGTTGTCCAGGGAGCCGATCCCGCTGCCATTAGAAGGACCCGCAAAGCTTTCCACGAATTTCCGCCACATGCTCTCCTGGTCTTCTGGCCGGACCGTTCCGGTCCACTGGATGATTCCCCGGAGCTTGGTGAAGTTCTTCACAACGTTGATCACTGCAGTTTTCACAGCCTTCAGCAGGTTGATGTCTTCGGCCAGGATCTTGCCCTCCGGGTCCCCGAACAGTTCATCCCGGCAGAAGTGCCTTCGGATATGGATCAGTTCCCCATATGGGACCGTAGCCTGCTCTCCAGAGTTGAAAAAGAACTTGCAGTATAGATTCCCTTTGTCGTCCTCAAAAAGCTCTGTGGAAGCGAAATTCAGCGGCCAGATGGCTATCACATTTCCGTTCATGTCACGCTGGACATAAACAAAGAGATTATTGTAGCAGTAATACTGGGCCGTGATCTTTTCTAGGAACTCGCTGGCCGTCATGAGAGGGTTCGGCCGGTTCCCCAGGAGGTACTGCAGCCGGCTGTCCGCATTCTTGACGATATTCCCATTTTTTCGGACGATATGCCGCGGATGCAGCTTCCCTACATGCCGGGCAATGGTGTCGATGCAGTTTCGGCCAGTGGCATTGTCATAAGCGTCCCCGTGAAATGGGATGAAGTCATTGGAATAGCCGTCCAACAGTTTGGCCCTGGTCAGATTCCTGGGCCCGTTGAACAGCTTGCCAAAGATGGTATTGAACATCGATCTGATTTCCATGATTTCACCCCCTTCCCTAGATAAGGTTCATGTAGTCTTCCTTGTATTTCTCATACGCCGTGTAAGCGTCCAGCAGAGAAGCAAAGCCGTCGATACGCTTCCGTGGGTTGCTGGTCTTGCAGGGCTGGATGTTATCGTTCCGGTCCACATCCACGGCCACGTTAGCCATGCACCACTTCAGAACAGGGTTGTTGTCGTAGATGATCCGGCCGGCCGTCATGTCGGCGGCCAGGTTCTTCATAGGCCCAGACAGTGTTTGCTTGCCCTGGGCAACAGGGACCATGATGTCTTCTCCAAACCGTTCTTCCATAGATTGAACCAGGTACTGGGCTGACCATCGGTCGTAGCCGCATTTAAATAAATAGATGTCGTCCTGTTCCATTTCATCGACGAACCATTGAAGGATGAGCCGGTAGTCATTGCGGAAGCCGGGCGATGTCCGCAGCCATCCTTTTTCTTTCCAGATGTCATAAGGTACCTGGTCTTCCCGCACCCGCTTGTCCAGCAGTTCCTCCGGGATCCAGTACATCTGCTTTACGTAGATGTTTGGATCGTCCCGGACACAGAAGAGCATGGTAGCACAGGTCAGGTCCGTGGTTTCAGAAAGGTCAAATCCCCCGATGCCGTATTTAGGCCGGAGGCTCTTGAGATCATAGGTGGCTTCGTTGTTCAGCTGGTCGAAGCTAAAGAAGGCCTGGCCGCTTGTCTCTCTGACGTTGAAGTCTTTGCAGAGCAAATTCTTAACCCGCAAAGCATCATGCTGGGCCTGGTATACCTTCTGAGCCAGGATTTCCCGGTTCTTGATGCTTCCCAGGCCCGGGTTAGCCTTTGCCCAGCAGTCTGGATAGGCCCATTCCTCTTTTTTGTCCAGCTCGTAGACAATCGGGAGTACCGTTTCATCCACATAGCCTTCTGGATCGTCATATCCTTTGATGATCCGTTCACATTCGTCATATTTCAAATCGAAAATGTTGTCCCGGACCGTGCCTGCGGTGGTGGTGATCACACAGAGGGGCTGTTCCCGGGCGGTCATGCCGTCAACCAGGACGTCATACAGGTTTTTGTCCTTCAATGCGTGAAGTTCATCGATGAGTACGCCATGGACGTTCAGTCCATCTAGCTTGTCGGAGTCACTGCCTAAAGGCTCGAAGGTCCCTTCATTGAATCCGCACCGGATTTCACTGACTCGCAGTGCCAGGCGCTTGGCCAGGGCCGGGCTTTTCTTGATCATGGACCGGGCTTCCTTCCAGATGATTTTGGCCTGGTCTTTTTTCGTAGCAGCAGAATAGATTTCCGGACCTGCTTCCCCGTCGGCCACAAGGAGATAGAGCCCTATGCAGGAGGCCAGTGTGGATTTTCCGTTCTTCCGGCCGATGATCAGAATCAGCTGCCGGTATTCCCGGAGCCCCGTGTATTTATCCACGAAACCGAACAGGGCACTGATCAGAGCCTTCTGCCATAATTCCAGGACCACCGGCTTGCCGCCCCACTTGCCCTTGGAGTGCTTGCAGAATGTCTGGATGAAGTCAATGACGTACTGGGCCTTCCGGTCATCGTAGATGTAAGCAGAGTCACCGTCCCGAACCAGCTTGTCCATCAGGTGCTTGTAGGTTCTCCGGACCTTTTCCGAGACCACAGCTTTCCCGGATTCAATCTGGTTGTAGTACTTTTCGATGTAGTTCATCGTGGCCGTTCCTTGATGAAGTCCGTCAGGGCATCCTCAGCGTCCGGCTGGGCCGCCACTGGCAGACACTGAATGAGGGTCCGGACTGCATTGACATAGTTCTTGAAGGTGGATGAATATGCTTTAGACACCGTGCTCTCTTTTGTCCCAAACTGATTTTCACCATTTTTGTACTCCTCCACGAAGCCTTCGGCTTCCAGTTTGGCCATCAGACCTTCCAGCTGGACTTCCAGGTGGGCTACTTGGGTAATCAGCGGCCTCACCAGGGCCAGCTTGTCTTCGTCTGCCGTAGCCAGGATGCCTTCTATCTCCTGGATCCGTCTCTTGATCTGTGTTTCCGGTTTTAGCCTGCTCATTTCCTCACCTTCTTTTTGTTTTTACCAGATTACCTATACCCCCCTTAATTTGAGGATAACTACACCCCCCTGGCGGTCACCTTGCGTTTTAAGCGAAGGCCCGCCCCCGGCGTAGCTTTTTCAGGAATCAAGGGCTCACGTAGGGGGGTACCCCTAACAGGTATAGGCTCAAAGTCATTTTGTTTTTGAGATTGTATTGTGGTTTATGAGCCCCACCGGCTGCCCCTCGTCGTCGAACAGCACCTCACGGTCCAGCCCCTGCCCGTGCACAGCATTGTGGCAGTAGATGCACAGTAGCTCCAGGTTGTCCCACCCATAGACCACGCTGTCGTCCGTCACGTTATCAGGAGTCAGGTGCTGCTTGTGATGGACGATGAACCTGGCCGGCTTGCCCGTGCCCACGAAGCTACGGTTGTGGCAACGCTCGCACACGTAGTGCTGGCTCTCAGCATAGGCCTTGGCCACCTTCCTCCAGCGGTGGCTGTTGTATATGTCCCGACTGAAATCCCTGGCCATTTCGTTTCCACTTCCTGTTTCACTTTTGATTTTCAATTTTTATTTTTGTTTTTATTTTGGGCAAAAGAAAAAGCCATGCTGTCTGCATGACTTTGTTTTCCTTATTCGATTTTATACTATCAGTCTATCACGGAGATCTGCCTGTTTCTGCTTGAATTCTGCGGAATTCTGCGAAAATCTGCTAACTCTGTAAAAAGTCCAGGGAAAGCTGTTCCGGGATATCATCGAATCCAAATACCATGATGCTCAGTCGGTAAAGAGCCATATCTGCCTGGCTCCTGCAGGTACTGTTCGGCAGACCTGAATAATAGGATGCTGCGTCCCAGGTCTTGCCCTGGATGTATTTCACCTTCAGGATCCGGAACTGGATAAAGTCAAATGACTTCAGGCTTTCCAAGCTCCTCTTCAGCCGGTTGAAAGTCGGTTCGATTTTATCTAGTTCTGCCCGGTAGTTTTCCAACTGTGTCTGTAGCTTTTCCCGATGGAAAACATCTTTTTCTTCGGAGGAACACTTTTCTCCTCCGCTGCCGCCAACTGCTGAAAGGCAGGGAGATTTCGGAGCAGCTTCCAGATCCAACATCCTCTGGCAGTCCTCGATGTCTGCATTCACATTGGTAATGTACTGTTGGATTTCATTATAATGCTCCAAAAGGTCCTGAATCGTTTTCGTACTGCTTTTCATTCCCTTTCCTCCCTTACCTGTTCGTTATTTCCGAATTATTTCCGCATTGCTCTCCTGAAGGCTGCATCCGCTTCCGATTTCCGGCTGGCATAGCAGCGCCTCTCGTTATTGCATTTTCGGACCCGTTGGCCAAATTCGTCTCGCATCCAATGCCAGTCTGCAGGGCCAAGATTCCGACCACAATAAGCACATTTCCCAAAATAGATCCGTCTGGAGTCTTCTCTGTCAATCAGTTCCTGCATTTCATCCAATCCTTTGAAGATCTTCCGTCTATTCCTTCTTGCCATACCTAATCCTCCAAACGCCTATGAATCATGACTAGGCTCAGGACGAATCCGGAAATGAATCCGCCCAGAAGCATGCCTAATCCAAAGATCACCATGTTTTCCACTATCTTTGCCTCCTTCCTTTTCTGGCCATGTACCGTTCCTTCCGACGTTCCCATTTCATCATGCAGTTATACCCGCAGAACCAATGGATGCCCATAAAGTCATGGATTTTGTATTTCCATCTATCAACGGAAGGATGCTTGTAAAAAGTCTCCCCGCACTCTTCGCATTTCTTGAAGTTTCCTTTGAAGCTGTACATGCTCATTTTCATTCCCCCCGATATGGGCAGATAGTCACCTCAAAACATTTCTTTCCAGCACAGCCAGTACAGGTCACAAACGGCCAAAGCCTGTCATACTTCTGGAATTCCTTTGGGCTTGCCCACTGACATCCAGTGCAGCGCTTTTTAATCCTGGCTTCCTGCCTTTTGGCGTCCACGACTTTCATGGCTTTCCTCCCGCTTCCCATTCCCGGTAGAGCCGGAACCAGTCGTCTGCCCCCATGGTCACCTTCCATCTGGTGCCGTTTTTTCGATGGAAAACAGCTGGGATGTTCCCCGTAGTCTTCCCTGCGTCCCTGGTGGCTTGCGCCAGGGCATCGTCCAGGTTCAGGTGCTCCACCCGCTTGACCTCGATGTGGATCCCCGGCAGGCCTACCACATCGGCAGTGCCCTCTTCGTTATTGCCACAGAATTGGGCAGAGCGCCTGGCTTCATAGCCCTGTGCCCGGCAGAGCCGGACCACTTCCAGTTCCCCGTTCTTGCCTTTCTTTTTCCCGTTGACCATGCTGCCACCTCCTAGAACGGAACTTCTTCATCAAACTGAAAGTCAGAATCATGGGTCACATCCTGTCCGAACCTTTCGAACCCTTGTTTTTCCGGTTCAGGTTTCTTCTGGCCGGCAGCCGGATTGCTGCCATAGCCCTTCCGCTCGATGAATTCCACCCAGTCGGCAATGACTTCCGTCATATAATGCTTGTTCCCGTCTTTTCCATCAAAGCTACGGATCTGCAGCCGGCCCTCCACCAGGGCTCTCTGTCCTTTGCTCAGGCTGTTCCCACAGATTTCTGCGGTTTTATTCCAGGTCTGGATAGGAATGAAATCTGCTTCCCGCTGGCCGTCCTTCGCAGTGAAGGGACGGTCAACAGCTAGAGTGAAGGTGCAGGCCGTTTTTCCCGTGGGAGTGACCCGGACTTCCGGATCCCGCACCAGACGGCCCAAGAGGATGATTCTATTCATGGTTCTTTTTCTCCTCCTCTCTACGCATGGCTCTAATCAATCTGACTGTCAAATCCCTTTCATAGGTCTCTAACTTGACGATTTCTTTACCCAGAGTGTATTTGCCATCTTGGTCATTGTCGCTTAAAGTCATTTCATCCCAAAGGCCTCTAGCTAAATCCAGGTGGTTAATCAGGAACACCCGTATAGTTCTCATCAGGTCGATGTAACCCGGATCCTTCCCGTTAGACGGAACAAAAGGACATGCGAAGATGTGCTTACAAGGCGTTGGTGCGTGTGGGTTCAAAACACGACACGCTAATATTGGAATCCATTTGTTCTTTTTGAGCTCTGAAAAGCTACTATAAGCGTCGCTGTACTTGCAACCAATGCAGATTTTTTCGTCCATAATCATCTTCCTCCTTCTTGGGGTACTATCATAATCATCGATTTGATGATTTTTTTAAAGTTACGGTCAAACTCTTTTACTCCAATAATCCAGTTTTTCAAACTGACTTTCGGAAATGGTTTTCGATAAAAAATGACGGGACCTCTTGACACTTCGAATAGCACTCCCATTACCGGGGCCCACACTAGCCTGGCTCGATAAGACAGTGAGAAATTTCCGTTGAAGGCAATACATCCATCATAGTATCTGGCATCCGTAGGACCCGGATGCTCCGTATGGCAACGGTCAGCTAAAGCGAGAGTATCAGGGTCAAATTTTGGCCAATGGCGCAGCTTCAAGAACAGGACCGTGAATCTACCAACGGAATAATCATCTACGGCATGCACAAAACGAACAGAGCCCATAGTCCTGCCTCCTCAGTCATCGTCATCGAATCTCGGAGCATCGGTGATTCCATCGTCCTCGTTTCGCCAGTCGGCCTCATCCTGGGCATCTTGCCACTCTGCGTAGTAATTCGTGACGTCAGGCGTCCCATCTTTCCCATTTCTGGCCACGGCATAGCCGTCGCCGACTACTACTACAACCCAGGGATATTTCTTTTCATCCATGATTTTTCTCCTTCCCTCCTTAGCCTTTTTCCTTCATGAGATACTTTCTCAGCAAGCTCGTATACTGTTCTGCCTTCATCAGATCCATGTCTGCGGACCCTTTTTTCGGGTACCGGAAAAGATATTTGATGATATTCCCCATGTAGTAAGCTTCCATTCCGCTCAGCCCTCTGGTCATGATTTCGATCACTTCAATGCATTCAACGCCCTTCCAGGTGTAGTGGTTTGGATGGTGAATCATATCCTCCACTTTTTCCAAATTATCCATTATCATCAGTCCTCCTTGCAGCTGCAGATGTAGTACTTCCCGTCATCGCCCTGATAGACCCCAGATCCATGACAGAAAGGACAATCTTTTTTCGGTTTTCCCTTGACCTTGTCCAGGGGATAGAAGCCAATCCAATTCTTTTCAGTGGACTGTTCAACGATTGTTCGCTGGACTTTTGGATCAGACGACAGTTTTCGCAGCTCTCTGAGATTTCTCCGTACCGTTGTAGGGTTCAGCGGTTTTCCTTTTCCATCCCGCATTTCGGCCCACCGTTTCAAGGCCGACTGGAGATCGGAATCGTCACTGAAGGCCAGGAGCTCTTGCCCAACCTTTGAATCACTCAAAGAGCCCGCCCGCCCATGGTCTACAGGAAAGTTATCCACAGATTTATCCACAGGAACAGAAGAAACGTCCCTATGGGTTGGGTCTTTGTCTAAGTCTAGGTCTTGGTCTGGGTCTTGGTCTGTAAGCGTTACGTTGACGTGAAGTAACGTCTCAGTAACGTTATTTTTATTGCAACTCGCTTGTAAAAGCGCATTTTTCTGTTTTTCTCTCCATTTCTTTTGTCGTAAACGGTTCTTTTCGCGGGCTATATCAAATTTTTCAGATTCGCTCTGGTATTTACTCCAATTTGATATAGCATAAGCGCCATTGATTCGCTCGACCATGCCAAAATTCTCAAAAGTTTTCATAGCTTCATGAACAGTAGAAAGCTTTCTGCGAAAAAGAGTCGAAAGCATTTCGTCATTATAAGCGATACGTTGATTTAACCGGAAAACACCATCATTATTTTGCTTTCCCGCAAATACCAATAACTTGAACCAGATGACCAGGATAGAGTCTGCACTGGGAAGTGCTTCGATTAACTGGATCTTTTCGTCATCGAAAATATCCGTGACGATTTTGATCCATTTCATGCCATCGGCCATGGGCAATCACCTCCTTTCTCCAAAGATTTCCGTCAGGATGCCTGATGCAGAGGTACTATTTCCGGTTCAGTGTCCTCTTCTTCCTCTTCAAAGAGCGATTTCTGCCCCCGATGTCCACCAGCATACAGCTCCGCTTCGGCAAAAAAGGTTTTTGAAGGGCTCAATGGATGACAGAGCGTCTTCCGGGATCCCGGTAAGGGAGAGCGTCACATATTTTCCCAACAGGTGGTTGTACACTTTCACGGCAAGGGAATACCGTATGCCATTCTTTCCCCGCACCCTGGATGCCTTTAGAAATTTGACTCTCCGCATGAGACTCGATTCCTTGTCACTCGGAATCACAGAATAAGGTCTCATTTCAGCCAGTCGGCAGAAATATTCCGGCATCGTGGCAATGGCTGCATCCAGTTCCGGTCGTGCTGGTTCTTCACATTCCAGGACAATATGGTCAGTCAGACTGTTGTCCCGTCGAATCAGATAATCCACCACATAACAGCATTGGTCCTCCGGGTCGTTCTTGATGCTATTGACGTATATCTGCTCCATTTCATTTTCCTCCTTCACAATAGACAGGGACTCCTGTTATCCTTTGGATCTGCCTGATGAACTCTTTCGGATTTCCATTCTGCTTGCTTACATGGATCAGATGGACTTCCGACAGCAGATCCAGTCCCCCGATTTTCTTTTCTTCCTCCAGCCAGGCCTCCAGGGTTCCGATTTCCATATGGGTCTTCACCGTCCGGTTCTTCCTGGCCTTAATCAGGTCACCCTTAACCAGGGAATCATTGATGTAGTCAAAGTTGTAGTTCGCTTCCACCATCATTTTGGTAAGTCCCCGGATCCGATAGGGAATGAACTCGGTATCCGTGGCGAATAAGACCACATCACCATCTTCATTGGCGTCCCATTCCCGGATGATGAAGATCAGCGGTTCCGCAGCATCATGGATTGCGGGAATGGCGGAAATGAAAAAGTGATGGGCATGGCAGCCGGAAATCTTATACCCGACTCTCCGGAACAGCATTGATTGTTCCAGCCCAAGCTGCTGGGCAGTACCCTGGGAGCAGTAAATAGGAATCAGATGGTTCCGGATATCATTCACTGCCCTGGCATGGTCTCCGTGCTCATGACTGATGCAGCATCCTACAACCTTGGACAGGTTCCACTGGATCGCTTCGGCGATTTTCTTCCAGGGGATGCCGCATTCCAGGATAAGAACTTCGCCCCGGGAGTTGGTCAGCAGGTAGCAATTCCCTTTGCTCCCGGTGGCAATCGTCCTGATTTTAATGCTCAAAATGCTTTCTCCGGCATGACAACGCTGCTCTTATGTTCCTGCTGCGGAACTGCAGCGGGAATGGGTACCTGCAAGGAAGGAGAAGCCGGCGGAAGTTCCTGGGGTTCAATGATTTCGCCGGTAGCCTGTTTTTCCAGTATCTTGTTCTGGTTGTCCAGGTCGGACCCCTCGCTTTCAATGATTCTGGATTGCTGGTATACGTCATCGATCTTGCTGGGGTCCAGGGGAATGGCTTTGGCTGCCTTGATGATCAGTGTCTTCTTGGCCATGCCCCCATACCACTGGCTCCATACATTGTCGCTCTGAGCCAGGGCTCTGTGCTTATTGATTTCAGCTCGGTTCATGATTACCAGCTTGTTCTGCATGGGGTTGTCATAGATGATGTAAACGAAGCCTCCCACGATATCTTCATCCTTCTTCTCTGCCAGGATATCTTTAGGCGTGTATTCAAAGGTGTCATAGGGATGGTGCATGTCACGGAAATGGGGAATGAAAGTGTCCCCTTTGTAGAGCAGCCTGGGCGTCGCATCCTGGACTTTCCCATAGCTGTACTTCATCGCCCGCCACAGATATCCGTTGGATCCAAGCTGGAAGGTGAACCGGAATTTCCCGGCATTTTTGTCCCGTCTGGGAATCGGGAAGAGCGTATTTTCCACCCGCATATCAAATCCCATCTGGGCATTGTTCACCAGATCCTGGTACAGCTTCTGGTCCAGCACAATATCTGCCCAGGTGATTCCTTTGCTCTGCAATGCGTTTGTCATAGCTGTCTGGTAACCACGGATTAGGTTAAGCTGGGCGTTAGTAGGCTGGAATCCATTTTGTCCGCCTACTTCCACAACCGTCTGCACAAAGCCTTTTCCAGTACTTTTCACTACTTCCTTGGAATCGTTCATTTCAGTTCTCCTTTTCTACCCGCAGGGTCTTGTCTTTTTCACTGACCACCAGCCTGATCATCTGGGCTTTGGTGGGGATCAATTTGGTCACAGATTCGGCGTTATCGAAGAAGATGGGGGCATCTTCCCCATACACATCGATCAGAGTGTTGATGACATCCAGGCCAGCATTCACCCGGAAGCCCGTGTTCAAATCTTTATAAGGGACTCCCTGGAAGGAAGCCTCGCAGCACTCTTCGATCCCGTCGTTGCTGATGTTCGGCTTGAACATGACGAACCGGACATACTTGAATTTCTTGGCCGCCAGGGCATTGACCATTTCCGCCTTCTTCCGCAGGAAGCGGTCACAGAGGTACAGCTTCCGTTCCAGGTCCGTCTGCTTCTGGGCCAGTTCCCGACCCTGGTGGAGTAGTTCTCCAATTCTGGCCTGTATCTTCTGGTTGACGTCCTCGTAGTTCCGGATCTGCTGGGCTGCTTTCAGCTGTTCATTGGCCTCCCAGATTTCTTTATCCAGGTCTTCTGCCTCATGGCTGGGCCGACCGGCAGCAAGCTGATCTTCGATTTTCTCCAGAGAATTCCGGAGAGCCACTTCCGTATTCCCGGCCGGAGGCATCTCCAGGGCTGTGAGCTTGGCTTGGATGGCTTTCACCATCTTCCTGGATTCTTCAAGCTGAGGGCCCAAGGCAGCTGCCTGATCGGTCAGGTCTTTCAGTTCCTCGGTCAGTTTCTGCTTTTGTTCAGTCAACTTTTTCCCGCATTCATTGATTTGTTTGAGCTTTGCTGCCTTCTGGTTGTTGAAGGCAGCTTCCTCACGTTCCATCCATTCCCTGGCTTCCTGGAGCTTTTCTTCCGGCATGGTTTGCCCACAGGTGGGACAGATAGTCGTGATTTCCCCTCCCTCGAACTGTATTCCGTATTCGTCATCCCATGACTTCCGGAGATCCTGGAGCTGTTCTTCAGCATGGTTGATTTCGACCTTGACCTTCGATGCTTTGTACATCAGGTCATCGGCCTTTCTTTCAAGCATGGTGCCTGTGCGCTGTTCGGCATCAAGCCGTTCCTGGATTTCATTGGCTTCTGTCCGGTATGCTTCCTCCCGCTTGGCTTCCAGCTCTCGGATCTTGTTTTCCACAGAAAGCTTCTGGCTCTGGAGTCTGGCTTGTACCCCTGCAGCCAGGATAGAAGCTTTCTGTGCCTGTAAATCTGACAGGACTTTTTCGAGGTGGTCGACGGCTGCTGCCTTCTCATGCTCTTCAGCGGTCAGCGGTTTCATGGCCTTCCGGCATTCGTCGGCTCGGGGCTCACATTCAGCCCTGGCATCGGAGGTTTTCTTGATGGTCTGCCTGAGGGCCTGCCGGGTTTCATCAATAGACCGGCCGGCAGCCATGGCTGTCACTTCTGCAAGTGCAGGATCCGCAGCAGCCACATCAGCATCACTGACTTCCCCGCATACCTTGGTGAGGATGCTGCGTCTTTCTTTCCAGGATAGTTTTTCATTGAAGAACAGTGGATCTGTCAGCAATTTGAACAGCTGTTCCGGGATCATGCTGCTCACAATTTCCTGGTAGCGTCTGCCCGGAACCTTGGTCAGGACTTCCCCGACCGGCCCGAAGTAGAAGTCCGTGGTGTTGCCATCATAAACTGCCCGGTCAGTGCCTCTGGCTTTCCGCCACCGTTCTTTATACTCCCGGCGCAGGACCATGGTTCTGCCTTTGTTTTCAACTGTCATTTCCACGGCATGCTCCATCTTGGGGATTTCGTCCCCCATGGCATTCCTGGTCTTGATGCCAAAATCCTTTTCGTCCTTGGAGTTTTTCCCGAAAAGGCACCAGGTGAAGGCATCAAACAGGGTAGATTTCCCTGTCCCATTGGATCCGTAGACCGCTACGTTCTTACCATCTGCATCCAGGCTGAACTCCCGGACTCCCTTGAAATTTTCCAGCTTCAATTTCAAAAGTTTCATTTTTCATCCTCCCGTGATAGAATGGAGGTGATAGTGTTGGGAAGCATTATCACCTTTTGACTACCGTTGGCAGTGCAGTGCCAACGGTTTTTTATTTTGCTTTCTGGCCATTCAGGACCAGTTTGGCCGCTTCGGCTACTGTCCTGGAAGCGAACTTCTTCGGGTACACTTCGATGGAACCCGTCTGCCGGTTGGTCCGGATCAGCTCCCAGCAGTTGATGCCGATGGCTGCCCGCCATTTGGTCTTGTCTTTTGGCATGTGTTTCTCTCCTTTCTCACTTTCTGACCCGAATTTGTAGCACCTTGCCGGGTTGGAGAACCCCTGGATCCGGGATGTCATTGTCTACCCGGCACCGGTCGATGATGGTCCGGATATCTTCCGAACTTTTCAATTTAGAACAGATGTCCCAGAGAGACTGTCCTGGCAGGACTACTCGGGAATATGTCTCATACGGAGCTTTTTCCCGTTCAACCGCTGATACTCCGTGGCTCAGGAGAGTCAGGCCAGCCAAAACAAGGACCACAGCTGCCAGTTTGTCATGCGTCTTCATTACCATCATCCTTCCCGTCTTCCATCACATCAAACCCATCATCCAGCTTGTCCATGACAACCTGACGTTTGGTCATCAGGTCATCCAGATCTTTGCCCAGAATCATCACCGCGCTGGCATCCAGCACAGGATGGCCATAAACGTCAATATCTCCGACTTTATCGGCCAGGTCGTCTACCGCATCGAGAAAGTCATCATCAACCAGATAAAATCTTTTCATTAGTCCAAAACCTCCTTTTTTACACCTTCCAGGCTCCGGTTGGCGATTTCCACCAGGAGAGCCCGCAGCTGCCTGTTCTTTTCCTGTTCTGCCTTGAGGCGCCGTTCCAGCATGGCACATTCCGGATTGTAATTGGCCCCTCCAGTGTTCAGGATGGACATGATATAACGCTTGGAAAACCGGACGCCGGGTATTTTCAAGGTTTTCAGTGCCCCGCTGGCCACCATCTTGTAGACCTGTGATTCAGAGTACTTCAGGATTTTCATGACTTCCTTGACTCCGATGGCCTCGTCTTCCATAGCCGTCACCTCCTTCGTTTCCACAATCTCTATACACGAATACACATCCTCTTTTGGTATAATGCCAAGAGAAGGGAGATGAGTTCGATGGGGTACTCACGTGAAGATTGTGAAAAATTGGTTATGCTTGCAGATGATGATGGAAAAGTTCGGTATAAAGATATGCACGAAGCCTTTCCAAGTGCATCTTCAAGATTCTTTTACGACTTGATTGGGGATGATTTCCAAATGAAACATGGTTTAATTGATCCCCGTCTAATCCGTTCGACACCTTCTCAGATTATGCTTTTCTGGGATCACTGCCCAGAAGATTACAGAGAAGGGTATGAGTTCAAGCCTGATGATACGTTCAACCTTTCTGTTCATGGTGCGAACCTCCGTTACGAAATCAAAAAAGCGGAAGCACAGGAAAAAATCACGATAGAAACCTTGCGATGGGCAAAAATTTCAGCTCTGCTTGCATTAGTTGGTATCCTCATCACTATTTGGCAGATAGTGAAAGGATAAGCAGCAGATTGAAAAGTGTAACAACAATGGCAATCAAAACATATCTTTTTGCCAGTCGGATTTCTTCCCGAAATGTTTCAGGAGTATAATTCCACCAGTCTTTCAGCCTCATGATCAAATGAGGCTCTTTCTTTTTCCCCTCTTCAGTCATGGGCTTCCCTCCCTGCCAGAAACTTATTCACGAAGTACTGCTGGCCTTTGCCAGTCACCAGGGTTGTCCTGGTCAGTCTCACGGAGCCATCCGGGTTGTTGATGGTCCGCTCTTTTACCTTGAACAGATCCATGTCCCTGGCCCGCTGGGTCGGCATGTTCTTGTCCGCTCCTGATTTCATCAGGTATCCATGATCCCGCAGCCACTGGAACAGCCGCTTCTGCCCAATCTCCACTCCGTTCTGGTGAATCAGTTTGGCCAAAGCTCCCACCAGGATGCCGTCTTTGCTGACACTCACCGCATCGGCGAAGATCTCTTTGGGCCGCATCCGCTCATTGTCGGCTTCCAGGGCCCGGTTTCGTTCCTGTTCCTGCTTCAGGTTCTGGAGGATCTGGATCATGAAATCCGGATCCTGCAGGGATTTCTGGATGACTTCCGGTGTCATATATGCGCCGTGCTGTCGGATGGCTGGGATAACCTCATGAGTGATCCACCGCTTGAACTCTTTGGCTGAGGGAAGCTTACTGGATAGAACCAGGCTGTAGAGTCCGGATTCATTGATGATGATTGCTTTGCATTTGTAATTTGAACCACTCCCCTGAATCAGGGTACTGGTTTTGTCTTCTTCATCCACATGGTTTGCAATGGCATTTTCAGGCTTTGCATACCCGAGTATTTCAGCAACGTCCTTGCCAACAAACCAAGGCTCATTATTGAGAATCAAAGTTCTGACACTACCAAACTTATGGCTTTTAAAAATTTCCATATTCTTCATTACATTTCTCCTTTGCTATTAGTGATTATTAATCACCAATTTCGGCAAAAAAAATGTGATCTCGTTCTTCGTCACTTAGCTTCAGCAGTTCTTGAAGCTTCTTAATTTCCGTTGCCTTGAACTCCGAAAGGTTATGGATTTTCTTCCAGAATCCCGCATAAGTAAGGCCTAGCGCCTTAACCAAGTCTTTTTTAGTTATTCCGGCTCTTGCAATAGCAGCATTTAGCTCCGCAGTATCAGTCATTTTCCTCACCTCCTTTGTTGATTTTTAATCACAAGCTGATAATACAACTTTTGTGATTTATTGTCAACATAAGTTTTTCTGTTTTTATTTTTGTTGATTTATAGTAACTAAAATAATATAATTAAGCCATGGACATGTATCAGAAGGGATAGTGGTTCATATGACATTAGGAGATAAAATTAGAATTAGACGGGAAGAAGCCGGTTTGTCTCAGGATGAACTTGCCCATAAACTTGGATATAAATCACGTTCTACAATTGCTAAACTGGAATCTGGTGTGAACGATTTGACCCAATCAAAGCTAAAAGCATTTGCAGATGCGTTGAATACTACGGTCGCAGATCTTCTTGACTGGGATGACCCAAACGAAAAAAGCAATGATGAGAAGCCTTACTACCTGGATCCAGAAACGGCCAAACTAGCGCAAGAATTAAAGGATAATCCTGGCCAGAGAATCCTGTTTGATGCATCCAGAAATTTGACTCCTGAAGATATAAAAGTAGTGATGACTGTAATTAAAGGCCTGAAGGCCAAAGAAGGAATCGATGAATGACTATTATCCTGACTTATCAACCGCTCCCCCCTAATGTCCCCGCATTGGTCCATGCTAACCCCGATGATTCCTATACAATCATCGTCAATAAAGATCTTTCTGAAGAAGGCCGCAAAGAGGCTTTTCGGCACGAAGTCAAACATATAACTGGAGGTGACATTTACAAAGAGGATAGCATTAATACCATAGAGGCTTCGTGTCATAGCAATACCGCCAATTTTCAGATTAATGAAAATGTGGAAATCTATGTGAAAGATGGAGAATGAAAGGTTGTGTTGTTATGTACGCATTATTCGGATTCCTCGCAATGATTGCTACGATAATGATGATCGTAGCGCTGATCAAACCTAAATGGGGAACTTTTGGCAAAAGACCGGAATGGAATCGTAAAAAGGCTGCAGGCTTATGGCTGGCTGCTTGTATCGTCCTTTCCGGGTTGGCCAGTGCTACCACTCCTCCGGAAGTAAAACAGGCTCAGCAGCAAAAGGCAGCCCAACAGAAGATGGAAGAAGAAGCAAAAAAGCATGTCTTTGCTAAGAACTATGGTTTTACCATGGAACAAACGAAAGCCCTAGACGAAGCCCTTGAATCCGTTGGTATCAAGAAGATCAAGGATGCTACCAAACAAGGCGCTCATGACTATGTGCTGGAAGTCGATGCCGGAAGCTACACTCCGGACAAGAACACTATCCATGTTTTCTGCGATGAAAACAACAAACTCCTGGCTATTAAATATCGAGCCATCACATTGTGGACGGATGGAAAACCGGTCCACCAGATTGGTGATTATATCATGAGCACTTCCGAAGAGCTTACCGTTACTCGAAAGAGCAAAGAGATGGTTAAGAAAGTTTTGAAAGCCCCTAAATCTGCAAGCTTTGATTCTGGGACATTCAAATATTACAAGAGCCAGGGCGTCATTACTCTTATCGGGACAGTCGATGCCCAGAACAGTTTTGGAGCCATGATCCGTTCCCAGTTCAAAACACAATTCAAAGAGGAAGATGGGAGCCTGAAACCGATTCACTTTACTTTTGAAGGCAATCAACTGCTCTAAAGAATAAAAAAATCCCCGCCGGTACTGCGAATACCGACAGGGAGAAGCGTAACCCACCTACCAAAGGGGTTTACTCTATCATTGTACCACAGAGGCCCCTTTCTGCCCAGAAGGAGGCCGATTTTTTATGGAATACAGTTTCAGTTATCGAGAAAAGAACGGATCTGTATGCCTAATCTTGTCTTACAAGGTCGGGAAAAGATGGAAGCAGAAGACCAAACAAGGATTCAAGACCCAAAGAGAAGCCAGGAAATACCAGGATACCCTCCTGGCCCAGGTAAAAGAAACCGCTGGGCTGACGGATGATATCCGACTGAAGGATATCTCCCTCCGGGATTTCTTCCCGATTTTTGCCCGGGACAGGAAAGAGTTCCTGGCTGCAAACACACTGAAGAATTATTACTACGGCATCAAGAGCCTAGGGGATACAGCTGCCATTCCCATCCGAGAGCTGACAACGGTAGATTTGACCAATGCTCTTATGGGGATCGACGGAAAACCATCCAGCAAAAAGATCCGGCTGCGGTTCATTATGCCGGTTTTAGAGCACGCGGTCAAGGTTTATAAAATCCTCAATGTCAACCCGGCAAAGGGGATACAGCTGCCCCAGGATAAGACACCAAAAACGCTGCGGGCATTCAGTCGCGAAGAACTAGATCAGCTGCTCAGACTGGTAGATCATAATCCTACCTACAAACTCATAGTCATCCTGGGAGCCAACACAGGCATGCGGTTCGGAGAAATCATGGGGCTGCCCTGGGACGCCATAAACTGGACCGCCAGAACCATAAAGGTAAAGCAACAGTACAACCTGATTGGGCATAATAAATATGGAATCACCTATTGCAAAACCCGTAGCAGCAATCGGATCATCCCAGCGTCCCAGACTGTCCTGCAGGCCCTAGCGGTCTGGAAGAAAACCATGCCAATGACAATCACTGGAACCGTTTTTCAGCTGAAGAGCATCAAGCCGTTGCAAACCAGACTGAACGCCCTGATTAGAAAGCATTTCCCTGGGCGGTCCATCCATGCCCTGCGCCATACTTTCGCAACGCTTCTGTTATCCCGGACTGGAGACATCAACTTGGTAGCCCACATCCTGGGAGATTCAGTAGAAACCGTTTCCCGTGTCTATGTCAACTACACGGAAGACATCAATCAGGTAGCTGCGGAAGCCATTGGATCCTTGTACTAAATATTGGTTCTTTGTCAAATGTTGGGGTAAGCTCCAATTCATCTACCACACACGGACGTGAGCGATTTTTGCTCACGTCTGTTTTTATTTTAATTTCACCATCGAAAGCAGTAAAA